>CALXLH010000042.1 GCA_944389145.1 uncultured Spirochaetaceae bacterium | reverse complement strand
AACGGGCCGTGTCTTAGCCTGAGCGGACGCGGCCCATTGAATCAGGAATGAGGATCATGGGCGACCTTGATCTTCCGAAAGTTTATAAACGGGCTGTCTCTTAGCTTGTGCGGGGACAGCCCATCTTTGTTCAGAGGTGGATTACTATGTATATATTCTGGGATAACTCGAACATACATTACGCCGGACTGGATCAGATGCTGCCTTTCAAGGAGCCTGGTGCTGATCCTTCGCGCTACCGCACATACTTCAAGGGGCTTCTTGATCTAGTAGTGAATGGCAGGGATATAGATGAGATCTACTTTTCAGGTAGCGTGCCACCGAAGAATGATGCATTATGGAATGCGGTCAAGAGGCTGGGAATAACTCCATCATTGCTTCCCCGCAGCATGACGGATGGGGAAGCTGATACAACTGACCATGTGCTGCAGCTGGCGCTTCTCAGACTGGCATTGGATCATCCGGTTCCTGATACTATAGCCCTGCTCACGGGTGATGGTGCTGGGCTGAATAAGGGGGAGGGATTCTTGTCCGATGCGATTAGGCTTGCTGGCAATGGCTGGAAGTTTGAGGTGTATTCATGGGATGCGGCCTGTAACAGATATCTGAGGAAATTCGCAGAGAATGGTGGCAGATATATCAGGCTTGAGGATTATTATGAGAACATAACGTTCATAGAAGGGGACAGGCAAGCCGTTCCCTTGAAGTGACTTAGGTCGGAGAGCTGACGGATTGTGCCTTGATGCCAAGTCCGTATTGGCCTTGAATGTCCGCTCTTTGCCAAGATTGGATGTGGCTATTTTGCTAAGCTGGTATTCAGGCTTAGGATATCAGCAAGGTGAGGATACGTCTTAAGCATGTGGCCCGGAAACAGGGGCAGGGCAGGCTGTATCAAGGCCATAGCTGCTTTAATTGCGGAATTTACTGCTCAGATGAACCTTGAAGCGGGAACATTGAAGATCCCAGAGAGCTTCTTTGCCATCATTCGGCTGATCGGCTTTCTGTTATTCTCAAGATTGGAGATGAACTGCTTTGTGGTTCCAAGCATCGCTGCAAGCTCAGGCTGAGTAAGTCCTTTCAGCCTGCGATAGAATCTGAGAGCCTTGCCTGGGCTGTCATCCGCAGCTTCCTCCTTATACCATTCCATATCTTCGACATTCATCATATCGTCTTCTTCAATCTTCACGTTGTCAGGGCCATATTCGGAGACAAGGCTCTGAATAAGCTTTCTAGGAACGTCCCCATTCAGACTGAATTCAGTATGGGGCCTTCTCACGACTACCAACATACTCTACCTCCACGATCAGCTTTCCTTTCTCATTTCTCCAGCAGGCAACCCATCGATATGCAAGATGGCAATGATAGGTATTCTTACCGAGCTTGCTGTAGTTATGGTATCCAGGCTGCACCGGTCCCGAAGCCTTTATGTCGTTGATAAGCCTATAAAGCGTTTCTCTTGCATTGGATGGCATCTGCCTTATGGCCTTATCGAATCTTGCTGACATCCGGACTTCATATTTCATATCTATAAAGTAATACTTTATGGATTACTTTTCAAGGGAGAGGATCAAATCCCTTCTGTTCGTAACCATCTAAGATCATCAGAGGGGAGGCGATGATGATCCATCTTCGCTTCGGTCAGCCTAGGCCTTTAAGAATGACAAAATAGTGTGCAGATGGTAATATTCCCCTGTGAAGAGTCTCCGTCGTATATTAATGATCATCGCAGTCGCCTTGTCATCGCTGACGCTCGGTGCGGCTTCGTTCAGTGCCGGTATCGCGGGAGGTTATCGTGAGAGCCTTTCGACGTCGGTGCCATATAACTTCGAGGCCGAGATGTCGATATCGGACTTCTCGCTCTGGGCGCGACTGCAGGGAAATGAGCGCATTGACCTTTCCCTTGAGTATGATATGCGCGTCGGCAGCACGATAGAGCATGTCTTCAACGTGCATTCGGCGTTCTATCCATCGCTGGGCGGATTTGCCGATATTGAGTATGAGTTCACGCAGCAGTTCAGATGGGACTTCTTCTCGTTGGGATACGGGCTGGGCGCGCAGGCTGGCGTATGGTGGGATTCGTTCGGAGGCGATCCGCGTCTCTCTCTTTCTCCGATAATCGATGCTGAGCTTGGCTTCCATTTCGGTCCCGTGGATCTTGTGGGGTATCTTACGATGGATCATAAGGCAGAGAGGGAATGGAAGGCGCTTCCTGTGATCGGGACGACGCTTTCATGGCGTATCGGAGGACACAGCACGATCTATGCCGATGCGTACTTCAAGATGGCTGAATACCTTATGGATCCTAAGACGATGGTTTCCGGCTGGGCTGTGAGGATCGGATATGTCTATAGGGGGAGGATAGTATGAGGAAGATACTTGTGTTCGCGCTTTCGGTACTTCTCGTCCTTTCTTCCTGTTCCTATACCTCTGACATAACGGCGGGGATAAAGGACAATCCGTTCCTGAAGACCTATCAGATACCCGCCGATGGGGCAGTCAAGGACGGCCTCTTCGATCCGCCTGAGCCGGAGACGCCCCCTGATGAGGAGAATCCGGGTGGGGAAGAGGAGCCTCCGCAGACCCTGCAGCAGGAGACGCCTCCTGTTACCAGCGATGAGTTTTCCTTCGTGCTCTTTGCCGACCCGCACCTCGGACGTCAGGATCCTGGAGTGACGCAGCATACCGATGAGTTCTATGCCTTCCTGGATACGAAGGACTATGCCTTCGCTCTCTGCCTTGGCGATGTCGTGGATGATGGCGATATCTACAGCCAGGAGGCTGAGGATTTCATCGAGGCCGTAGGTGACAGGACGCATGGCAACTTCATCTATGTCCTTGGCAACCATGATATCCACAGGTATACCCCGGCGCAGTGGGATGAGCATTACAAGGTGCTGGTGGGGGATGGCCGCGATGTCACGCGCATGATGCGCTATTCATATGATGGTGTCTCGTTCTATAAGCTCGATAACTCCACCAGGGTTATGGGTAAGGAGCAGATGAACATGCTTGAGGAGGCACTGCGCAACGATCCGAACGAGTACAGGATATTCCTTGCCCATGAGGTCGTGACGACCGGGGGCGAGCTTGATCAGACCGCGATCCTCTTCGGCATGGAGGCAGGGGAGGCGATGAGGCTGCAGCGCCTGATGAGGAACTATGGGGTGTCCATGATCTTCACTGGCCATCATCATAAGGGGAACATCATATATCGATTCGATGACTTTGCCGAGTTCAATGCCGCGGCGCTCCATCAGCGCGATACCGCATTCGCTGACTTCGAGAGTCCGGGATGCCTGTACGACGTGAGCGTGAACAAGGCCGAGAATACGATAACCCTCACTACCTACGTGTATAGCGAGGAGGCTGCAAGCCATTGGAAGGAATACCGGGTGGATTACTTCGATCTTGTCTCTGTCGATGCCTCTGATGTCACGGAGGAACCGGAAGATCCGGGGACTGAGGAGCCTGGGGATGGCTCATCGACAGGAGACGGCGGCGATGAGGGAGGAGATGCCTCCGCTTCCGAATGATGCCTTTCCCGTATCTTCATGAGGTACGGGATTTTCTTTCTGTCATGAGACCAGTGAAATGGGCTGCTGCATCCCTGCAGCAGCCCTGTGATATCCAAATAGAAGCGTTACTTCCACTTTGCCTTATTTCTCTTCCTTCCACTCCCTGCCATAGTACGAGTCGAGGTAGAGCTGCTTGATCTGGCTGATCAGCGGATAGCGCGGGTTGGATCCTGTGCACTGGTCATCGAAGGCCTTTACAGAAAGCTCATCGACCTGTGCGAGGAACTCCGCCTCATCCACGCCCCATTCCTTGATCGAGGATGGGATGTTCAGCTCCTTCTTAAGCTTCTCGATACCGTCTATGAGGGCCTGGACCTTATCCTCCATGCTCATCTTAGGCGTGGTAGCGATGAAATCCGTGTTCTTCTCGTCGTTGAGGCCCATCGAGATGTAATCGGCGGCCCTGGCGTAGCGGGAGATCACTGATGGATACTCGTACTGCGGGAACGAAGCCTGCTTGGTCGGATTGTCATTGGCGTTGAAGCGGATGACATTCGTCAGGAGCAGCGCATTCGCCATTCCATGCGGTACATGGAATGCCGCACCGAGCTTGTGCGCCATTGAGTGGCAGACTCCGAGGAAGGCGTTGGAGAACGCCATTCCGGCCATCGTAGACGCATCATGCACCTTCTCCCTGGCCTTCCTGTCCGTACCATCGGCATAAGCGCGAGGCAGGTACTTGAAGATGAGGCGGGCAGCCTCAAGCGAGAGAGGATTGGTGAAGTCCGTGCTCATCGAGGAGACGAGGGCTTCCAGCGCATGGGTCAGGACGTCGATGCCGCAGGAGGCAGTGAGGCCCTTCGGCTGTCCGAGCGCAAGCTCGCTGTCCACGATAGCCATGCTCGGCGTGAGCGCGTAATCCGCGATTGCCCACTTCATGCCGGTGTTCTCATCGGTGATGATGGCGAACGGAGTTACCTCTGAACCGGTGCCGGATGTGGTCGGGATACATACGAGCTCTGCCTTCTTGCCCATGTTCGGGAATGAGTAGATCCTCTTGCGGATATCCATGAAGCGGAGGGCGAGTCCCTCGAACTTCACTTCCGGGTGCTCATACAGCAGCCACATTATCTTGGCAGCGTCCATAGGTGAGCCGCCGCCGACCGCGATAAGCACGTCAGGCTTGTAGGCGTTGACAAGCTCCATCGCCATGTTGATCGTCCCAAGCGTCGGGTCTGGCTTGACCTGATGGAACACCTCTGTCTCGACACCGATGCCGTTGAGCGTGTCGGTGATGCGGTCGATCATTCCCGTGGAGAAGAGGAAGCTGTCTGTTACGATGAATGCCCTCTTCTTTCCTGCAAGCTCCTGAAGGGCCACAGGCAGGCAGCCATACTTGAAGTAGATCTTAGGCGGAAGCTTGAACCAGAGCATGTTTTCCCTCCTCTCTGCAACGGTCTTCACGTTCAGCAGGTGCTTCGGGCCGACGTTCTCCGAGATGGAGTTGTTGCCCCAGCTGCCGCAGCCGAGCGTAAGGGACGGCTCTAGGCGGAAGTTGTAGATATCGCCGATAGCGCCCTGGGATGCCGGCATGTTGATAAGCACGCGGCTTGTCTTCACCGTCTTGCCGTAGGTATCGATCTTATCCTGCTCCTTCTCATCGCAGTAGAGGACTGAGGTGTGTCCGAATCCGCCGAGCGCGATAAGTGCGGCTGCCATCGCAGCTCCTTCTCCGAAGTTGTCGCAGGAGTACATTCCGAGGACAGGGGAGAGCTTCTCATGCGCGAATGGCTCGTCTGCCGCGACCTTCTTAACCTCGCCGATGAGGACCTTTGTCGTTGACGGGACCTTGAATCCAGCGATCTCCGCGATCTTTGCCGCCGGCTGTCCGACGATCTTCGGATTCACGGAACCTCTCTTTGGATCGAGGATGATGGGCTCGAGAAGGGAAAGCTCTTCCTTCGTGAGGAAATGGGCGCCCTGCTCCTTGAACTCCTTCTTCACCTCTGCGTAGATGTCCTTGTGTACGATCACGGCCTGCTCGGATGCGCAGACGACGCCGTTATCGAAGGTCTTGGACATGAGGATGGAGGCGACAGCCATCTTGATATTGCAGTTCTTGTCCATCAGGGCAGGGGTGTTTCCCGCGCCGACGCCGATGGCTGGCTTACCTGATGAGTATGCCGACTTGACCATCCCCGGACCGCCTGTGGCGAGGATGAGGTTGATAAGAGGATGCTTCATCAGATAGTCTGTCTTCTCCATCGAAGGCTCATCGATCCATGCGATGATATCCTCAGGAGCGCCTGCCGCGATCGCAGCGTCACGTACGATCCTAGCCGCGTCGCAGGTGCACTTCTTTGCCCTCGGATGCGGGGAGAATATGATGGCATTGCGGGTCTTGAGCGAGATAAGCGACTTGAAGATCGCCGTCGATGTAGGATTGGTCGTCGGTATGATGCCGCAGATGACTCCCTTAGGCTCCGCGATCTTCTTGATACCGAATCCCGGATCATCCTCGATGATGCCGCAGGTCTTCTCATCCTTGTACTTATGGAAGATATACTCGGCCGCAAAGTGGTTCTTGATGACCTTATCCTCGATGATGCCCATTCCGGTCTCCTGGACGGCATCCTGGGCCAGGCTGATCCTGGCGTTGTTCGCTGCTATAGCTGCGGCGCGGAAGATCTCATCTACCTTCTCCTGTGGGAAGTTCGCGTAGATGCGCTGCGCGCGCTTGACTCTTTCGATCAGTTCCTGCAGTTCTGCCTGCCCTGGGAAGAGTTCGTTGACTTCTGCCATAATCTACTCCTTGTTTATCGATAAAAGAATATATAAAAAACGAAGAAACGGTGTCAATAGATATGTATAAATCTCTTTAATAGAAGAGAAAACCGAGTGTTGCAAACGCAATGAATGCGATAGAAATGCCGATTAATGTGAATGGTGGAATATTAACTGCCTTATTCTGCGTCCTTACTGCACCTCCGAGCTCTAAAGTCCTGGCTATCCGCTCCATCAGGCTCCCCTCAGTCTCCCTGAATGAAGACTGCATGAGCGAGAAGATATACATCACCTTTCCGATGATACCACGCTTTGGGACTATCAGGCGGGAAAATCCCTGGGAGATCGCCATGCATGACGAGAGCCGCAGCGCGCCTTCCACGCCGCTGATGAGCGAGTCCTCGGTTATCGGGAAGGAGAGGAAGGAGAAGAGAACGCGTCCTGATGGCGTGAGGAGCGACGAGAGCGTCATGAAGAGAAGCAGCGCGATGTGAGGCAGGAGCATTATCCTGCGTCCTGCATACGCCTGGAATGACAGGGCTATGATGAGCGATAGCGATAGCGGTATGATGCCGTCGGTCATCATCACCGCCCCTGCGGAGATGATCATGGATGCTATCGCGAGACGGCTGCTTCCTTCGCTTTCCTCATTGCCTATCTCCGGTATCTCATCCGGAAGGGTTATCCGGGTCGAGAGATATGCCACGAGCATGGAGGAGGGCAGCGAGAGCGCGAGCATAAGCGGAAGGAAGGCAAGCGCGCCCTGTCCTGCGTACAGGGCGGCCATCGCTATCTGGGAGAGCGTGCTTGCCAAGGCTCCCATCGCCGATACCGAGTATAGGGAGATCCTCCTTCCCAGCATGCGGGAAAGCGCGTACATCGTGATCCCTGAGGCGAAGGTCTGGACTACCGACATTATGGCGAAGAGCGAGAAGAGCGTCCCTGAGATATATGCGTTGCCGATGCCCTTCAGAAGCAGCAGGAGAGCGAAGGGGCCCGGAGCCATGCCCAGTGCCATCAGCAGCGGTATGTTCGCCAGCCCAAGGCGGAAGAACGGCAGGACGCGGGGAACGAGAAGCTCCACGGCGCTCATGAGGAGGGAGAGGGCTGCGAGGTAGGCTATCCTATCCTGAGATCGCATCGACCTCTCCTTCGCCGCCTGACGTGGTGGCTATCACGCGGTTAGGCAGGCAGCAGAGCATCCCTGTCCATGCCGAGCGCATGCACGTGCCGTTGGGGCAGGGGGATGATATGATCCTTGCCTCTCCGTCCCTTATCTCTATCTCCGTGATTCCTAAAGGGCCTGCGAACGGGTATATGCCATCCTCTGAGAGCGAGTATGCGTATTCCTCCCCATCCGCATCCACGTAGAGCGTGTCTGACGAGGATGGCAGGAGCGTGAGCGATGCGGCAATGGCGAGGGCGTAGACGCCGAATACCGCTATGTCTGCAGCATGAGGATGACGCATATGCAGATGATAGCAGAGTAGACGGGGTGTTTGAAGTGAGGATTTTGTATAGTCATGGCTCTCCTATGTGCTTTCGTTGATATAGATAATGTGTGCGATGGTGTGGAAATTGTCTCCAATCTGTAGTTTCCTCGATCATGATTGACCTCCTACTCAAGCATTGGTAATGACATTCTATGGCTGTCATATTCGTTGCAGATGGGAATCCCGATCAGGGCCTGGAGCTTTCTCTCTATCTAGGCCTTAAGGGCTTCGATACCCATATGGCGACGAGCCTGTCGGAGCTGCAGCGGAGCGTGAGGAAGGCCGTTCCTGACATCATCGTGATGGAGCTTGATTTCCCCGATGGGGATGGGCTGATGTACCTTAGCAAGGCAATAGGTCATGTCCTACTTCGTGATCGTAACGTCAAGGGCCTTCGAGAGCGATAGGATCATGGCCTTCGAGCTTGGCGCTGATGACTATATGATAAAGCCATATTCCAAGAAGGAGCTGTCGCTGCGCCTTGAGGCGATGCTGCGCTGCCGCTTCAGGGAGCGGTCCTCTGAGCGGACCGTGTTCCGCGTGCGCTCTTCTTCCCTCGTCATCGACTGGACATCCCACTTTCTCTATATAGATGGCCGTGCCGTGAGCCTGACCGCGAGCGAGTGGAAGATCGTGGCGTATCTTTCGGATAAGCCCGGACAGCTCGTATCTCGCCAGCAGCTGCTATCATCCTGCTTCCCTGACTGCCTCGACAGCTCAGACAGGATCATAGACACGCATATCAAGAACATAAGGGCTAAGCTTGGGCCATCGGGCATGGACTGGATAGAGACCGTGAGGGGATACGGGTACAGGTTCCTGGGACATGATGCCCTGGTGTGAATATGCTATTTCTGTTCTTTCTGTGTAGTTATCCGACACGGTATTGAAAACGCCGCATCATTACGTGAAACTCAAGGCATATGAAGCTTATATATGTAGTAGAGGATCATGATGTCATCAGGGACGGTGTCGTGCAGTACCTCTCCCTCTCCGGATACGATGCAAGGGGATTCGGAACCATAGCTGGCGCCCGCGAGGCCTTCTCCTCGGCTGTCCCCGATCTCCTCATACAGGATGTGATGCTGCCCGATGGCGATGGCTTCTCGTTCGCCAAGGAGATGAAGGAGGCGTATCCTAGGCTTCCCGTGGTCTTCCTCACCGCTCGCATAGAGGAGTCCGACAGGATCCTCGGCTTCGAGCTGGGGGCCGATGATTATATAACAAAGCCATTCAGCCCGAAGGAGCTTGTGCTGCGCATACAGGCTCTCTTCCGCCGCATCGATGATACCAGCACCTCGACGGATAAGGTATATACCTACCGTGATGAGGATAACGTGATGGTCATAGATGACAACGAGCATGTGCTGACGATCAACGGGACTCCGGTGACGCTTACGGCCGCCGAGTGGCGCATTGTCTTCTTCCTTGCCTCGAACACCCCGAATCTCATCACCCGTTCCCAGATCCTAGAGGAGTGCTTCGACTATAACTTCGAAAGCTATGAGCGCGTGGTAGACACTCATATCAAGAACATAAGGGCGAAGCTCAAGCCAGGCTCCTGGATCGATACGGTCCGAGGATACGGCTATAGGTTCTCCGGAAAGAAGGCTTGATCATGCGTCATCAGTTCCTCCGTCTCTTCTTCTCCATAATGGCGATCGTGGTCGTGCTGATACTCGTCCAGATCTCCATGCTTCTCATCGGCAACTACAGGATAGCGATGGACTGGAGGAACAGGGTATTCGAGGAATTCGCGCTGACCGTGCAGGATGCGATCTGGCAGATAAGCTCCGCGGATGACGCCGCCGTCTTCAACCTCATGCTGCAGAACACCTCCGAACGTATATCCGGGCTCCTGATAAGGGACGGGAACGGGGAGTTCGTCGCTACCATAGGCAGGAGCCCCATGGGCAAGCAGCTGCCCACCCCTGGGGATTTTGAGATGAACGATGCCCAGATAGCCAATGCGCGCATGCAGGTAGCGTACCAGGATGAGATAAGCTACAGGCGGGTTAAGGTCGATAGCCCGAGGTACGAGATCGCACTTACCACGACCGGCGGGTCGCTGCCGCTGCTGCGCGGAGTCGCATTCCGTCCGATGGCTCCTGGCTCATCAAGCCGCGTCGAGCTTCCTGAGGCTCTCGAGGACCAGGATATCGCGGGAACGATAGCGATAACGATCGACGGCGTCACCCGCGGCTTTATCGATGTGCTGGTATTCCGATTCAGCTACTACGCGCCGACGGCATTCGCCATGGAGGGGTTGCTTGCTGTCTTCATCCTCTCAATGCCTCTCGCGATCATCATCTCCATAATACTCGCAGCGTTCGTATCCAAGCGGACGGAGCGCTCTGTAAAGGAGATACAGGATGCGCTCTGCAAGCTTTCGCGCGGTGAGTTCGATATCTCATTCCCGCGCCAGCATACGGAGGAGATAGGGGCGATCTCCGCGTCCATTGCCTCGCTTGCCAAGGACCTTGAGCGCCATCAGAGATCCAGGAAGGAGTGGATAAGGAACATCTCGCACGACCTCAACACTCCCGTTACCTCGCTTTCCATATTGATAAGCGGGGCTATCGACGGGATCTTCCCTGTCGACGAGAAGTTCCTTTCATCCCTGAAGAAGGAGAATGATACGCTCTCTGAGCGCATTGCCTCGGTCGGCTATTACTCGTTCCTCCTCTCTCCTGACGCCAGGGCGGAGAAGGAGGATGTGGACGTAGGGGCCATTGCCGCAGACGTCATCTCCAGCAAGGGGCTCTCCTGCGTGCTTCCGGATAACGACATCGAGGCCTATGCCGATCCCGCTCTCCTATCTCGCGCGCTTTGCGAGGTCATCAGGAACGCGGATGCATATGGCTTGAGCGATGACGCGCCTGTCATGACGCTGCGCATAGGCGGAGACGGCTCCTCCGTGATAGAGGTCCGCAACAGGGGAAGCCTTCCCAAGCCTCTGCCGCAGTTCTTCGAGCCCTGGGCCCGGGGCGATGAGTCACGCACTTCCGGCGGATCTGGCCTGGGTTTGCCTATCGTGCATCAGATAATGGAGCTGCACTCCGGCTCTGTGACGATAGCCGAGAGCGGTGCATTCGTGACCGTTACCCTCAAATTCCCTCAGAGGCCATGATGGAGCCGTCCCATAGTCCGCGGATCTCCACATTACCATCCTCCCAGAGCGCATATGACGGGCCAAAGCCTCCCTTCGGTATCGATACCGAGCCCGGATTGAGGTAGAGGATGCCATCCTTCCTCTCCAATACCGGAATGTGGGTATGCCCGGAGAAGAAGCAGTCTATTCCTTCCGGATGATGCTCAGGCGTGATGGTGTGGCCATGGGCCATCAGTATCTTCCTTCCATCCGCATAGACGATGGCCGTCTCTGACAGCACGGGAAAAGGAAGTACCATCTGATCCACCTCGGCCTCGCAGTTTCCTCTTACCGATACGATGGAGGATGAGAGTTCGGAGAGTATCCTTATGACGCCCTTGGGCGCATAGCCCTGAGGAAGGTCATTCCTCGGTCCATGGTAAAGAAGGTCTCCGAGGAGCAGCAGGGCATCGAATGAGGAGCTGCTGAATATCGAGGAAAGCCTCTCTGCCGCCGGCAGCGAGCCATGTATATCAGATGCGATAAGGAATCTCATGGCCTGATGATAGCTGAAACAGGCATCGCCTCTCAATCCGTGCCTCTTCTTCATATTCCACTTAAAGCACATGCTTCGTCACCGATTTTCCATGTTTCCGCCTCCTTCGTGCCATAGTCCCTACATGGACACAAGGGAAAATCATCTGTAGGAACCCAATATCAAAAAAGGGAGAAAGGATTATGAAGAAAGCATTACTTCTGCTTCTGATGGCTGCAGTCGTAGCCTCCGGAGCGTTTGCAGCAGTTGATTTCCACGGGAATTTCGTTACCGGTTATGTGTTCCAGAATGCCAATGGCGAATGGACCAACTCGGTCTTCGGAGAAGATAACGTGGATACGAACCAGACGAAGCTTACCCTCGGAATCGCGGATGATAATGGCTACTGGTCGATCGGCTTGGAAGGAGAGCTTTACCTTGATGGCGCTAACCTCAATGACAGCGTCACGGGAAACAGGGTGGCTGGCGATGTGACTGTGGATATCGCCAAGATGATCGGCGGTGCCGATACCGACTGGAGCGCCAGGCTCTCGCTCGTTGCCAACGACAGGATCACTGCCCTCAGGGCATATACGAATAAGTCAGGCCTCAACTATGACCGCGTAAGGACCGATGAGGAAGGTCTCTGGACGAACCTCGTCCTTGGCTATGGCGATCTGATCCAGGTGCAGGTCGGCGGCTCCCCGGCTCTTACCGGCAGTGCAGATGATCTCGACTCAGCTGCCGTTCTTGGCTTCCAGGATGGCGATTTCATCGCATCTATCATGACAAAGCCCCTCGATGGCCTTGCTGTATCCGTTGACTGGGCATATGTAGGCGATAAGGCCTCTTCCCTTAAGGATAACTACGGCGTAGTGGGAGGCGCTGCTGATATCAACGTCGGTGCCCTCGTAGGTCTCGATTTCGACCTCGGCGTAGGCGTTGCCGACAAGTATTACTATGGAGAGGAGAGGAACGTACTGTCCGCGCAGGTATATGGCGGCGTGGATGCCTTCTCAATCTTCGGCGAGTATGTGCTTGATGATGATATCTCAAGGGTCCACTTCGGTGCTGATATAACCGCGATCGAGAACGTGCTTCTCAATGTCTATGGCGGACTCGGCGATATCGCAGAAGCCGCTGACAGCTTCTGTGTAGGCGGTAACATCGGATACGAGGTCTGCGGCATCACGTTCGCGCTCAACCTCCAGTATGCATCCTACGCCGATGGCGGCCACTCATACCTCCACGGAGATGGCGGAGACAAGGGCGGCGATATCGCGCAGGGCGGCGTGAAGGCCGATGGATTCTCCATCACGCCTAAGATCTCCATCAACTTCTGATAGGATATCCAATGCCATACGAGGCGGATCATTCCCGGGCCGCCTTTATTACGTTCCTGTCCCTTTTCCCGATGATAGGGATTCCTTTTATATAGCCTGAAATTTTATTACGTAAAATCCGTAGTAAAAATCCTAGATTGTGCTATAATCCACTTCATTAAGGTATTTATCCTGATTTTTCCGGAGGAATGGTATGGTTGATGAATCAGTCTCATATGTGCTTGGGTTCCGCATCGGGAATATAAGGGAATATAAGGACTCCGTATTGAGCTTCAGCTTCATGCCGTGCCAGAGGGTATATGATGATGTCGAGGCTGATTCCGCGGTATCAAGGCTGATGGGGTCTATATATGACAGCAAGGTAATCGCGATAAGCGGAATAAACGCATCGGGAAAGACGACGCTTCTCTCTACCATATACTTCATCATCGGCGTTTATCTCTGCAACCGGAGCCTGGATGATGCTGCCAACAGGCGGCTTCTCTCAAGGTTCTATGATGATAAGGCGATCGGGATAGAGGTAGTCCTGATGACTGGCGGCAGGATATACCTGGTCAGGTCCTCTATATCCAGGAAAGGAGAGCGCTTCGTCTTTGCAGATGAGACTGTCTACGCATATTCGCGAAACGTCTTTTCCAGGAAGAATCTGGAGGATCCTTCTAATTATACGGAAAGGATGAGCAGAGGCAGCCTATCCGATGATCAGAGATCATTCCTTGAGGATGGGAAGAGCATCGCATTCGCCATCGTGGATAAGACCGACAGCTCGATGGTCTTCAGCTTTCAGGAGACGCGTGAGCCGGATCTGAATGAGGTTGTCGTTTCCTCTGGAGTGATCATCAGATATCTAGACAGCTCCATAGAAAGGCTTGAGAGGAAGGACGGCAATGCCTTCGCGCTTAAGCGCAAGGGGCAGGAGGAGAAGGCCCTGACATATTCCGAGCTGCTTTCGACCTTGTCTTCCGGCACATTGAAGGGTATCGGGTTCTTCACTAAGCTGCTTACGGTACTGCGATACGGAGGATATGTCCTCATTGATGAGATCGAGGATCACTTCAATAAGACTATAGTCATGAACATCCTGGAGTTCTTCATGCGCAGGAGTACTAATCCGCACGGCGCGCATATCATATTCACGACGCACTATCAGGAGCTGCTTGATATACTTCCTCGGAACGATGGCGTATATATAACGACGCGACGAGATGGCGTTGACCTTTCTGTCTACAATCTGGCTGAATTCCTCAAGCGCCGCGATATAAAGCGCAGCGATATCCTTGCCAGCGATTATTACGATCTCGGTACGGCGATTGATTATGGTGCATATAGCGATCTTCTGAAGAGCGTGGCTGGACTCGTCGATGGTGAAGATTTCGAGATGAGGTGAGGAGCGCGTCGATGATAGCCTGCCTTTGTGAGGGAAATGCAGAACGGGAGATAATGGATATCCTCATGGAGAATGGCCTGCTTTCATTCTCCATGGATGACCTTCTCAGCAATGATTTCATACGCAGGCTCAGTGGCCGTGAATTCTGCACCAGATATCTAGGATACCGGCTCGGCGGCATGACCGTTGATATCATACATATCCAGGATAGCCGTGCGGAGCGGTTCGATATACCTAAGGCATACAAGAAGGTCATACGCAGTGATAAGCGCTGTATCACGAGCCCGGAGATAGAGATACTGATCATACTTGCGGAGGGGCGATATGAGGATTTCCGTAAGAGCCGGAAGAAGCCTTCGGAATACTGTAAGTCGGAGCTTGGCATGAGGAACGTAAAGAGCCGGGAGTTCGTGAGATCATATTTCCTTGATGCAGACAGGCTCCTCAAGGCTTTGCGCCTATACAGGGAGTACTATGGCAGGACGCAGGATCCTTCGGATATCATCCTATATGATCTTCTGAATGAGAGGGCAAGAAGGCGGGCGGATTCACTATGATTGGGGCAGGGCTCCGCAGAGCCCTGATTCAGAATGTGAGCCTATCAAGCTCGTCTACCGAGTTCTCGATCGCAGGAGGAAGCGTTACCCTGCCGTCGAATGCCTTCATGTCCTTGAAGCCGGTGCCTGTGATGAGGACCATTACCTCTGCGTCCTTGCCGAGCCTTGAGACGAGGTTGTCCCTGTCCTTCTCAAGGGCCGCGTATGCCGTTGCCGCGGCAGGTTCTGCCAGGACTCCCGCATAGCGGGTGAGGGTGATCTGAGAATCAAGGATCTCCTCGTCGGATACAGTCACGGCCCAGCCTTCGCTTTCCTTGACGTAGCGCGCGGCCATCCTGCCGTTCGCGGGGAGGTCTACCGATATGCTGTCAGCGCGTGTGGTGGCGCTTATCGCTCTATAGTCGTCCTTATCTATCGCCCTCGATATCGCATCGGACCTGGTGGACTGGCAGGCGACGAGGCGTGGAACCTTGTCTATGAGCCCGGCCTTCCTCAGGTCTGAGAAGCCTTTGGCGACGCCGGCGATTATGCATCCATCGCCGACGGGGACGTATATGACATCGGGCACGCGGCGTCCGAGATCCTCGAATATCTCTATCGATACCGACTTCTTGCCCTCGATCGTCATGGGATTGTAGGCGGTGTTCCTGTTGATTCCTCCATGCCTCTTCGTGTACTCGATGGAGAGGGCGAACGCGTCGTCATAGCTTCCCTTTACCGGAACCACGTGAGCTCCATAGAGCACGGACTGCATCAGCTTGTTAATCGGTGCGGAAGCCGGTACGAAAAGCACTATGTCGAGTCCCATCGCCGCTCCGACAGCGCTCATTGCAGCTCCTGCGTTTCCTGTCGATGCCAGCACGATGCGCTTCTCTCCAAGGGCCTTTGCCTGAAGCGCTACCTCGTAGCTCGCCCTGTCCTTGAATGATCCTGACACGAGCTGGCTGTCGAGCTTGAGCGAAAGGCCTGGAAGCGAGAGGCGCTGGCATAGCCTGCGGGGCCGCATCAGCGGGGTGGGGCCGACAGGATACGATCTCTCATCCGTGCTGGGATAGGGATAGAAGTCATCAGGGGTGACGTGCGCCTTGCCTGCGGCCTTCCTTAGTACCTCGTCTGAAAGCTCCACGATGAGATTTCCCTTCGGAAAGAGGTGGCCGTCATTCTCCTTAGCGCATTCCGGACATTGATACATCAATCCTTCTGTCTCGAATATCCTACCGCAATCGGAGCATACATATCTGAATCTCATTTATTCTCCTCTGTAGGAAAGCCGGCATTCCTGCCGGCTTATCATCAGCCCTTTATCATGGAATTGAATTCCGTGATAAGCTCATCGATGCGCTTCGTCATCTTTGGAAGTGCCTTCCAGTAATTCCTGTCGTACCACTGCCTGTTAAGCTCCTCGTAGGTCTTCCCCTGCTGCTCGACCCAGGTGTAGTACTTGAGGTTATGTATGCGGAGCCTGTCGTAGTAGCCCAGCTCCAGCGCGTTGTCGATTCCCTGATGCATCAGCGCCGCAGCGTGTACCTTCGCAGCCTCCGTAGGAGTGAATGCCCCCTGCTGCTCGGTAAGCTCTGCCAGCCTCGAAGTGTACATGACCGAGCTGTCGGTGAGGATCGTGAACACGACGTCGTCCTCCTCAAGCTCATAGTACTTTGCCATCTTTATCGCTCCAAGCAGGTTGCCGATGCCGGAGATTCCGAAGAGCTGGAGGTTTGCGATATCCTCATCGCTGACTCCGATCGATGAAAGATATTCATGCCCTTCCTTCTCATTGAAGAGCCTGTAGATATCCATGCAGTCCTGATCATCGATGGAGAGGACCATGTCGGTATTGCGCACATTGTGTATCCATGGCACATGCTTGTCGCCGATACCCTCTATCCTGTGTCCGCCGAAGCCGTTGCGCAGGAGCGTCGGGCACTGCAGCGCCTCTCCGGCTCCGATCTTGATGCCAGGGTAGGCGTTCTTCAGGTGATCTCCTGCGGCAAGGGTTCCACCAGATCCTGTCGATGATACGTAGCCCTTGACGTTCGCCCTCTTGACGCCGAGGTTCCTCAGCACCTCGATGATGGCGCTTCCCGTCACCTCGTAGTGCCAGAGGTAGTTCTCGAACTGCTCGAACTGGTTGAATATGACGATATGCGCGCCACGCTCCTCGTCAAGCTCATGGCACTTGTCGAAGATCTCCTTCACGTTCGATTCGCAGCCGGGTGTGGCGATGATCTCTCCTGCCACGGTCTTGAGCCACTCGAAACGCTCCTTAGACATATCCTCGGGGAGGATCGCGATGGACTGGCAGCCGAGAAGCGCGCTGTTGTATGCGCCGCCACGGCAGTAGTTGCCCGTCGATGGCCATACCGCCTGCTGCTCGACGGCATCGAAGTTTCCCGTTACGAGGGCAGGAGCCAGGCAGGCATAGGTCGCGCCCACCTTATGCACTCCGCATGGGAACCACTTGCCGGCAAGCGCAAGCACCCTTGCCTTCACCCCTGTGATCTCGCGCGGTATCTCGATATAGTTCACGCCGCCGAATCCGCCGCCGAAGTCCGTCGGGTCATTATGCCAGTTGATCCTGTACAGATTGAGAGGATTCACGTCCCAGAGACCTACGCCCTTCAGCCTCTCCTTGATCTCTTCAGGGATAAGCGAGGGATCCTTCATCTCGGCGAATGTCGGGAGAAGTATGCCCTTCTCACGGCAGCGTTCCGCGTTCTTTCTGATTATGCTGTTCTTCTTCCTGAGGTTGATAAGCATATTGCCTCCTTCTCAGAAGATTATTGTGGATTGAGGTTATTGTAAAGGAAAATATGCAAACCGGTAGCTTTCTCCGAAGTTTTTGAGGTATACAGCAGAATAGCCGGGCGATTCTTCAGGGTTTGAAGCGTCCGTTGCCTGTGCGTCCTATCCTGGCGTCCTTCGCGGCTGCGCGGAAGAGGGCATCTACCTGTGCCCCGAGCCTCTCGTACCCTAGCTCGTTCCTGAAGAGAATGGCAAGCTCTGATTTCGTTATGATCCTGTTCTCCCTCTCCAGGATATACAGGATGCAGGCGGCGGCTTCGGCTATCGGTATCTGATAGGAGTATCTTTCTGATCCGATCGAAGTGCGGAAGAACTCCTCCGGACCGTCATGGAAGACCATCTCGCCGTTCTCCTCCGTCCTCTCGAACGGAAGGCTGAGCGCGATGCGCCGGAAGACAGGCTCTATCCTCGATCCCACCTTCTTCAGGGAGAGAGAGTTGATGACCCGCTTGTAGAGCAGCGCCTCCCTTATCGGGGCCTCGATCTCGACGACCTTCGTCATCCTGTCCCTTATCTCATCATCGAGCGAGCCGGAGAGTATCATCTCCGGATCGGCCTTCATCTCACTTAGGCCCGCAATGGCATATTCCCGCTTCTCAATCATAGCCAGATTGTATGACAGCCTTCGCGTGTCCGCAATCTCGTATTGCGGGATATGCAGGATCCGCAGATGATCCGAAGACGCTCGGTGCAGACTGGCTGGAGGCACCGTCATCAGGATCCAGATCGCATATGCATGGCTCAATCCGGTCCCGAACAGCCGATCGATGATCCCTCTGCGGTCCTTTGAATACCGAATGAGGGTTCATGGCTTTGCATTACTGTATGAAGTACGCTTTTCATCATGCTATATTTCAGCTTGAGGAAGCATGATGAAGAAGAAGGAAGAATTGCCGGCTTGCCCGGTTGCCACCACCGTGCAGCTGATAGGAAGCAAATGGAAGCTGCTGATCATGAGGAATCTTCTCGTACGCCCATGGCGCTTCAATGAGCTTCAGAAATCACTTGATGGAATCAGCCAGAAGGTCCTTACCGAAAGCTTACGCTCTATGGAAGATGATGGAATCATAATCAGGACTGTGTTTCCCGAGGTTCCTCCTCATGTTGAATACTCTCTATCTGAAGTAGGGGAAAGCATGAGACCTATAATAGCCTCTATGGAAGCCTGGGGCTTGGACTATAAGGAAAAGATGAGATCCTGAGAGATATCAGGCGCTTTCCATGACGAAGCGCCATGTATCCTGCTGCTTGCATTTGCAGTCATCCAGCGGAGGTCTGCATCTGGACTTATTTCCTGTAGGAATGCATCGCCTGGGTACGAGTGCATGCGAAAAGATCTTTCACGGCAAGACAGCGTATCTTCCACTAATTCTCCAAGAGTAACTTAAATGTAAGCTGATCGAAGATGCTCGATATCCCTGATCTCCTTGCGGCGTACAACGAATATCGTGATGATGCAGAGACGCTGAAGGACAAGGATATGGCCATATGGAGGCTGTCCAGGCTTAAGGCTTTGCCTGAGGAAAGGCAGCCTGCGCATGCATCGGATGCGGAAGTTGCAGATCACACTGTCCTCAGGCCATCGATATTCCGGAATGCATGGAAGAGATGGCCGCCTTGCTGTGAATTTCCGCACTGCGATCACCATCCTTTCGTTGATTAGGTCAGGTGGAGAGGAGGCAAAGCCTGTCGTATCGTTCGGAATCCTTCATCAGGCATGCGATGTGATAGGACACATGTGCAGAGGTATCGCTTATGATGATCGTCTTCCTTCCCTCCTGCTCTCCCAGCGTTTCACTCAGATAATAGCTGGCAAATGCCAATATCCAGGCATGATCCATATCTGCCTGGCTTCATTGCCTGTTAACCTTTCCATAACCTTATGATAAGCAGGCCTGCTTTTCAGCTATCGCGTTTTGATATACTCTTACTTCATCATGAGAAGAGTATGCACAGCGGCCTTGGCCATTATCCTGCTTGTTGTTTTTCTCATATCCTGCTCGAAGGATTCTGCGACGGATTCCGCGATTGCAGGAACATCTCCGTCTACGGTCCGCATGGCTGTTGCTGTAGATCCTGATGGCCTCGATCCTCAGATGAGTGCCAGCGCAAGCACATTCCAGGTTACAAGCAGCATATATGAGACCCTCGTCACAGTCGATGAGAATGGAAATATAGTGCCTTGTCTGGCTGAGAGCTGGATCATGGCTGATGATGGCCTTTCTATGACATTCACGCTTAGGAAGGACGCGATGTTCTCTGATGGAGAGGCCTGTGATGCAGATGCCGTCGCAGCATCTTTCATGAGGCTTATATCACCTTCATCAGCGAGAAGCCAGGATTATAGCTTTATTTCCTCTGTGGAGGTTATCGATGAAAGTACTATCCGCTTCATATTCAGCAGGCTTGATGTTACTGCGCTGGCACGTTTCGCGTATCCCTGGTCGGCAGTCGTGGATACGGCACATGCAGACAGCCTCAGGACAAAGCCGGTAGGCAGCGGCCCATATATGCTTTCAAGCTGGACTCCGCAGCAGCAGCTGGTCCTGGAGAAGAACCCTTACTATGCTGGCAGATGCAGTATCGATCGCATTGAATTTGTCATAATGAGCGATATGACAAGCGCAGTCACTGCCATGAAGAACGGACTGCTCGATATAATCCTTATTACAGGAGATCTTGCAGGACTCTTCGAAGGCGATGATGACTTTACTATCCATGCACTTCCGACAAATGGGCTTCAGCTTATGGCTATGAATAACAGAAGCAAGGGGCTTGATGATATAAGGGTACGCATGGCAATAATCCATGCAGTGGATAAGAAAGCGCTTATCGAAGCTGTCTGGTGGGGGTATGGTGAACCTATAGGCTCTCACTTCCCAGTTGTCCTAAGCGAGTATATCGATATGAATGGAAGATATCCTTATGACCCAGACAAGGCCAGAGAGCTTCTTGCGGAAGCCGGGTATGGAGAGGGAGATCTGCAGCTTAGGATGTTCCTTCCCAAGAACTATCAGGAGTACGTGAATGCTGGCCAGGTAATTGCTGACATGCTCAGGAATGTTGGCATCGATGTCGATATCCAGATCGTTGAATGGGCAACCTGGCTCAGCGATATCTATAACGGCAGGGATTATGATCTTACGGTTGTCGGGCATACAGGGCGTCTTGATGCATACTCGCTTCTTTCGCGTTATAGGAGTGATGCTTCAGAGAATTACCTTAACTATGCAGATGATGAGATGGACGATCTCCTTGATGAGTATATCGTAGAGCCGGATGCTGATAAGCGTACTGAGATAGCTCATAGGATGGAAGAGATCCTTGCTGAGGATGTTCCTGCTCTGTATATCCAGGATCCAATACAGATATATGTCACAGATTCGTCATTGGATGGATTCAGGACATATCCTATCAATATATTCAGGATGGATCTCCTTGAGTATAGGCAGGAGCCTTAAGCAATGAGCCATGCATATAAGATCCTGGATTCGCGCTGATGGGAAAGTATATAGCTAAGAGGATTCTTTCATCGCTGGCTGTGATGGCAATAGTAAGCCTTGTGGCCTTTGCGGCTCTCGAGCTGATACCAGGCAATGCCGCCTTGGTAGCTGCTGGCACAGAGGGTAGCTCATCGGCCGTTGCATCCCTTTCTGCTGAATTCGGGCTTGATCGCGGATTTGGGGAGAGGCTCCTTCTTTATTACAGGAATATCCTTTCCTTTGATTTCGGCATATCTAGCTATTTCGGAGAGAACGTATCGACGCTTATCGGCCAGCGTCTTGGCGTAACGTTCTCACTTGCATTCTTCTCGATACTTCTTGCCTTCATATTCTCTGTCGTGCTGGGATCTGCCGCAGCACTTGGAAAAGGAAGGTTCCTGGACATATTCTCAAGGACCGTCGTACAGATCTTCTCGAGCATGCCATCTTTCTGGCTCTCCCTTGTCTTCCTTATAATCTTCTCCTCGATGCTCCATCTGGTCGATGTCGGCGATTACGTTTCTCCTGCAGTCAGCATCACTGGCTATATCTCCTCGATAATCCTGCCTGTCATCGTCCTTGCCATAGGTGAGACAGGACCTCTTCTCCGGCTTGTGCGCGCTAGCATGCTGCGGGTAAGGAATGAAGATTGGTACAGGATCGGTAAGGTCAGAGGGATACCTAGGATCAGGCTTATGACTGCATATGCGCTTCGCTATGCTCTTCCGGGGCCTCTTACGCTTGCTGGAAGTGAGCTTGCGAAGCTTCTTGGCGGAACTGCGATCGTTGAGTCGATATTCGCGCTTCCGGGGCTTGGGCGTCTCTTCCTTACGGCTGTCGAGATGAGAGACATACCTTTGGTCGGCGGTATTGTAATATTCGTATCATTCCTTGTCGTGCTTATGAACTTGCTGACAGATCTTTCCCTTTTCCTTTCGAATCCGGCAATGAGGAAAGCAGGAGGCATGGGGCTATGAGGAAGCACAGCGTTTCATTCATCATAGGTATCGTGCTTGTCGCATTCGCATTTGCCCTTGCCTCCGCATCGCTTGCCTTCATGCCTTATGATCCGGAAGAGATGGATATATATAACCGCCTTCAGGGGCCATCGCCTGCCCATCTCCTTGGTACGGATCATTTCGGACGGGATATCCTTTCGCGGATTATGAGCGGAAGCCTCGTGGCTCTTTCAGGAGCGCTCGCCTCTGTCATGATCGGAGCCTTGTCCGGCATCGTTCTTGGAACCATCTCTGCGCTTTCCCCTAGATGGATTGGCAGCATGCTGCAGCGTGTGATTGACGCTCTCATGGCGTTCCCGACGATATTGATCGCCCTTGTCCTTGTCGCGATAGCAGGGAAGGGATTGCTCCCATCGGTTCTTGCCATAGCGCTTGCCATGGTTCCTGTCTTTTCACGCCTGGTATATACGATGATGCTTGAGACAAAGGAGAAGCTGTATGTCAAGGCTGCCGTAAGCTATGGAAGCGGCTGGCTGAGGATCGTTGCCTTTCATATGATTCCCTCTATGGCTTCCCGCCTCATAACGCAGTTCACGTCGTCCATAGGAAGCGCTATTCTCCTGGAATCCTCTCTGTCATTCCTTGGACTTGGCATACAGCCTCCATCCTCAAGCCTGGGAATGATGCTAAGCGAAGCGAGGAGCTATGTCCTGACATATCCTTATCAGGCGATACCATCAGGAGCAGTCCTTCTTATCATTGTCCTTGGCTTTAATCTGCTTGGCGACGGGATAAGCGAAGTCTTTGCAGGGCGCAGGAGGGTACGGCATGGCTGAGCTCCTTTCCTTCCGTTCGCTTTATGCAAGCGATGAGCGCCATGCTATACTTGCAGGCCTTACGCTTCATGTTGATAGAGGCGAGACTGTCGCTATCGTCGGGGAGTCTGGCTGTGGAAAGACGATGAGCATAGGGGCCTTGCTTGATATCCTTCCCGATGATGTTTCCATTACCGCAGGATCGATTGCCTTCGATGGAGAGGATGTGCTTTCCTGCCGCGGAAAGGAACGGAAGGCACGGCTATACAGCCGTATCGGCTTTGTTCCTCAGAATACAAGCGACTCGCTCTATCCTCTAATGACAGTCTCAGAGGTGATGACCGATGCCTATATGCATAACCATCCGGATGCAGGCAGGCGGCAGGCCAGGGAAAGAGCCGCGATGCTTCTTTCTTCGCTTGGAATCGAAGATGCGGGAAGGGTGCTCTCCCTCTATCCATTCCAGCTTTCAGGGGGAATGAAGCAGCGCATTAACATTGCGGCGGCACTTATGGATGATATAGATCTTCTTGTTGCCGATGAGCCTACCAGTGCTCTTGATATCCACATCAGGAGGCAGATAGAGGCACTGTATGCATCCTTGTCCGGCCGTGAAGGGCTTGCCATGCTTGTCGTAAGCCATGATCTTGGATTCGTGCATTCCATAGCGGACAGGGTATATGTAATGTACGCAGGACGCATTATTGAGGAAGGGATGCGTGATGAGATATTCTCCGATCCTGTCCATCCATATACAAAAGCGCTTATAGAGCTTAGTACGATGAAGACAAGGGACAGAGCTCATGATCTTCCAGAGCTTGGCCGACTGGCTTCTGCCGTGGACAGGGAAAGCCCTGCATGCGCATTCCTGCCTCGCTGCTGCTGCCGTAGGGAATCATGTGCCGTGTCTGTAGGATATGCCTGCCTTTCGGATACCCATCTTGTGAGGTGCGTATTATGAGCGTGCTTTCCTGCATGAATGTGTCGAAGCTCTTTCAGGATAACGGCTTTGAGGCATTACGGAGCATTTCGATAAGCATCGGAGAAGGTGAGTCCGTCGGGATCGTAGGGGAGTCCGGAAGCGGCAAAAGCACCCTTGGCAGTATCATCGGTGGTCTTGATAAGCCGACAGATGGAACCGTTTTCTATCATGGAACTGATATTTCCAGCCTCAAGGGCGGGGCTTTCCGTCAGTTCCGGCGTTCCGTGCAGTATATATTCCAGGATCCGAAAGGCGCGATGAACCCGTATTTCACGCTCCGCCGTGTCCTTATCGAGCCATTGAGGATCAATTTCCCTGGAATCGGCAAGACCGAGCTTGAGAACAGGGTTGAGGAGATGGTAGGAAAGGTGGGCCTTCCTGCCTCTATCCTTGATGCTCATCCTTATGAAGTATCGGGAGGGGAAGCCCAGCGCATAGCCATAGCAAGAACACTTCTGCCTGAACCTGAGGTCATAATCGCTGATGAATGCGTTTCCTCTCTTGATCTTTCGATACAGGCGGAAGTGATTAATCTCCTGCGGCATGCCAGGACGGAGACAGGTGCTTCCTTCCTCTTCATATCGCATGACCTCGATCTCGTGCGCTATTTCTGTGACAGGGTCTATGTGATGCTCCATGGCCGTATTGTCGAATGCCTCGATTGCAGGCATATGGAGGAAGAAGCCGCAAGTGAGTATACGAAGATGCTTCTGGAGGATGCCTATGGGAAGGATTAAGGTCGTAGTCATAGGGGAGAGCGGCGGGACGCCTCTCTCCGGTGGGGCAACAAGCTGCTATCTGGTTGAGGCTGGGGGATATCCGGTTCTTCTTGATATAGGATCGGGAGCGTTGTCTCTTCTGCAGAAGATACGTCCCTTCGATTCAATCGATGATATCATCATATCGCATTTTCATAGTGATCATGTTGCTGATGCAGGAGTTGCGATCTATTCCCGGCTTATTGCGATGCAGCTTGGCCGACACGTGCATCCCCTGCTTTTCCACGCAATGGAGAAGCGTGAGCTCGAGATAGCTCCATATTCTTCTGCCGTGATCATCGATGAAGGCTTTTCCGAAAGTATAGGACCATTCTCCATAAGCTATCTAAGGACCAGTCACCCTGTTCCATGCCTTGCCGTGAAGCTTTCGTATGAAGGAAAGAGCGTTGTATATACTGCTGATGGCGCATTCTCCGAGAAGATCGCAGAATTCTCTTCCTCATCGGATATCCTGATTGCGGAGTGCTCGTTCTATCCTGGAACGGGAAGCCGGGAATCAGGACATATGGATGCCTATGATGTCGCGAAGCTGGCTGCAGCTGCCTCTCCTGGAAAGCTTGTCGTGTCACATCTTCCTATCTATGGAAATCGTAATGAGATACTCGACTGTATAAAAGGACGCTGGGATGGGGAAGCGCTTCTTGCACATCCATTCCTTGAGATTGAAGCGTAAATTCATCGGAAGATGTTGTACTCTGATTTCGGAACCAATATTCATCAGTATGAATATATTGCATTTTGTTTTCCATGCAGGTCTTCTGTCGTTATGCCGAACTGTCTCGCCTCATGCTTGCTCCACATCTGAGGCATGCAGCGATCATCTTCTTGTGTGTACGTCAATGCCGCAGCAGGAACTTCTCCTCCCAAGAATCTGTACCTTCATTGAGGGGCCATAGGTCTCTCTCTGTACTTTCTGAGTCCTTTGAAGCTGACTCTCTTCGCTCCTTGCTTGCCGTCAACCAGTTCTCCGTCGTTCTTGGAGACAGTGTCAAGCTATGATTGAGGATTCCATTTACACGGAATTCTTGACAAGCCTCCGATTGCTGAGAGAAGTCATCTTTACGCGTTCTTTGATCTTGCTATCAATCATTGGCTGAATCTCAATGCGATAAGCCGAGTCCTTTGAGTTGTTCTTTTTCTTCCGTGTATATCATCTTTCATTCCTTTCATTCCTTTCATTCCGGCGTAGTCGCCTTGAAGCTGTATATCGGCCTGATATGCTTCAGTACATCACAGGTGCCTTCAAGCATCGGGAGGATATCATCAAGGGATTTGTAAGCCATCGGGCTCTCATCTATCGTCGATTCAACAACGCATGTAGAGTAGATACCTTTCATCTCTTTCCTGAACTCATCCATCGATAGAGTGGAGCAAGCAGCCTTTCTGGAAAGTCTTCTGCCAGCTCCATGAGGTGCAGACATGTTGTAGTCAGCATTGTCTTTACCTCTGCAGATAAGAGCACCATCCTTCATCGATATCGGAATGAGAACGATCTCTCCGTCATGTGCGCTTATAGCACCTTTCCTGATGACCATGTCCTCGGTATCGATATAGTTATGGACCGTCTCGAAGTGCTCATAGTCATCAAGTCTCTTATCGTCTCCGAAATAGGCTTTGATGATTCTCTCCCCGATAAGATGCCTGTTTAGAGTTGCATACTCACCGGCTATCCTCGAATCATGGAGGTAGTCATCAAAGTGACATCCTTCCAGATAAGCGAGGTATTTGTCGATAATCCTGTTATCCTCCCTTTTCTCCAAATTCCCTGAAGCAGTCATCCAGAAGAAAAGCAAAAGGGGTCTCACTTATCCTCATTCTCATTGCCCCCAGCGATCTTTGCAAACACATCTGATGCATATTTCTGGAGAACATCTGACTTTGTGACAGCAATTCCCCACTTCTCATCACCAAGGACTATGAGCGTATCTCCGGCCTTGATATCAAATGTTTCCCTTGCCTCTTTCGGGATAATGATCTGGCCACGCTCTCCGACCTTGACCGTGCCGAAAACATAATGGCCCCTTGGTATTTCCATACAGCCTCCAATACATATAAGTATGAATAAGCATAATAATACGATTAAACTAAAATTTCAATTGTCCTCTAATGATTGCAATTGCTTCTCATTTCATGAGTCTCTCAGTTTGCTGAAATGTGTACATTGTGCAGGATAAATAACATATACGAAGAAAAGCTGATTTATGTAATATCAATTTCTTGTTGGTAGACAATTATCTATATGCAATGATGTTAATCAACTATAAAACTTCTGTGGTTGCATAT
>CALXLH010000041.1 GCA_944389145.1 uncultured Spirochaetaceae bacterium | reverse complement strand
AGCTTCATGGGCTCAGTCATATGGCTGGGCCCATGCATCAGTTGCCTAGGTGATGAGAGAGGCATGACCCAGGCAGATGATGCCTGGACGAGGATCAAGGTTAGTCCTGATCTTCCGAAAGTTTATAAACGGGCTGTCCTTAGCCTTGTGGCGGGGCAGCCCATTTCTATCATCTGGTTTCTTATCCATCAAATCGGCATCATCATAGGCAGATGTCGCAGCGAATCGCTGGTGATGCTTCTCCCTTGCGGTTTCCTGTTTCTATGTATTCCTTTACGTATTTGTCGTCCTTTTCTTGAAATGCGGGGTATCTTTCCTTGACAACACCATGTCGGGTGAAGAGAAAATGATAGAAAAGGAGTAGTGATGCGCCACAGGGTTATCTTGATCATATTGGTCGTGCTGTTGTCTCTTGGATTCTCTTCTTGTGCCACACGCGTCAATCGCGTGCAGACAGGAACGGCCGATGAGCTTACCGGATACTGGAACGAGATAGACGTTGAGATCGTATGCAACGCCCTTCTTGATGATATGTTCTCTTCATCCCGCTACCGTCAGTATGCATCCTCGCTTGGAGAGCGGCCGCTCATAAGGGTCGGCTCGTTCCGCAATATGAGCGATGAGCATATCGACACGGCAATAGTGACCAACAGGATGCAGGATGTGATATTCGACAGCGGACTCGCGGACTTCGTCGTTGACCGCAGCTTCCTCGATGATCTGCATCAGGAACAGTACTACGGGCTTGATTACTCCGCCTTCGGGGAGAGCGCTAGCATCGGCAACGAGAGCGCTCCGGACCTGCTCTTGCAGGGCAGCGTGAGGACCATCGTGCAGAAGGATGGCAGGCATGAGGTAAGGACGTACTTCGTGTCGGCACAGCTTACCGAGGTCGAGACAGGACGCCTGATCTGGACAGGTGAGAACAGCGAGATAAGCAAGGAAATAACCAATAGGTCCGTCAGATGGTAGCTCGGCGGAGGCTTTGGAGGGGAGATATGAGGAAGTTCATCATTGGGGCCATTGCAGTCCTTCTCGTGCTATCATCATGCGCGAGCACAGGTCCGGGAGAGAGGGAGCAGGATTCGGTAAGGGCCGCCCTTATGCGTGATGATATAGTCAGTGCAGTCAATACGATAAACGGTGCCCTTGATTCTTATAATGATCAGGCTGTCTATGATCTTGATATCGGCATGCTCTGCTTCTACGGCAGGGATTATGAGACGGCGATCTCCGTGCTTACCGCCGCAGAGCGCATCATGGAGAACAGCCGCGTCGCAAGCATAAGCGAAGGTGCCGCAGGGCTCATTGCCAATGACAACGTCAAGTCATACGCCGGTGCCAACTACGAGGACCTTTATATCAAGGCTATCAAGGCGCTTTCGTATTATGCCCTCGGTGATATCGACGAGGCTATGGTTGAGCTCAGGAGGGCGAACATCATCAGTACCGATTTCGCCCAGAATCCTGAGGAGGCGGCTTCTTGGATCGAGGAGCTTGTGCTTCTGCTGACGCCCGATCCCTTCCAGTATTTCGAAGATCCAGATATTCCGTATATCTTCGATTCCGCTCTCGTGAGGTATCTGAGCATGGTCTTCTACAGAGGCATGGGCGATGTTGGCAATGCCGGCGTTGACTACGACGTGCTTGCAGCTACGGGAACCAGGGCAGTCTCTGAGGATGACGTATATGTTCCGCAGGGGAAGGCAAGGGTGAACTTCGTGACGCTCAATGGTCTCATCGCAGGCAAGGAGGAGGCTTCCGCGATGGCAATCACGGGGGATGTCCCGCATAAGGTTGCCTGGCCCGTGATTCCTCCGTACGGCGGTTCCTCGGTAGGAGAGGTCATCGTCAGGGCATCCACCGGAGAGACCTTGAGGCTTTCCATCCTCGAGGATGTGAGCGATCTTGCCCGTGCCAATGCCTCCATGGACGCAGTGAGCAAGTATCTTGGAAGCTACTATCGTGGCTATACGAAGATGATGGCAGCCAAGCTTGCCGCGGATGAGGCATATAAGCTTGCCATGGATGCGGCAGATGAGGCCAGGTCACAGGCTCTTTCCGCCTTGTCCGGACAGAACGCTCTCGCTAGGATGGCGGGGGAGAAGGCTGCAGAGGTTGCCTATGATGTCGCCCGGGATGCTGCACTTACTGCATATGCCGCTGCGCTTCAGGCCGTTGATGATACCGAGATCCCGGATCTCAGGATGGGCAGGTTCCTCCCTGATTCCGTGATGGCCGGAGGCATGACGCTCGATCCTGGCGTATATGACTTCACCGTTACGTTCCGCACCGGATATGGTGATGTGACAAGGGTGTATGAAGGCGTGGAAGTCTCTCCTGACAGACCTAATATAGTATTCGCCACATGCGCAAGATAACGCTTATCGCATCGCTGGCCATCATCTGTGCCGCTTCCCTCATGGCGGCACTTCCGGGATGGGTGATGGATCCATATGACTTCCTCGATCCTGATGAGTATATAGCGGCATCGGGAATAGGACGGAGCGCTGCGGAGGCAGAGGGTGATGCCATATCGTCGCTCTCTGCGGTATTCGGTGTCAGCGTGGATTCCCTTACCGAGATAGCTGTCTCTGATACAGGCACCAGCGCGGATGATTCCTACGCCTTCTCCTCTGATATCGAGGTGTCGGTGGATGACCTCATAGGTGTCACGATCATGGACAGCTGGAATGATGGGCATGCCTACTATGCCCTGGCTGCGCTCGATAAGGAGGATGCGGCTGATCATTACCTGTCCCAGATGCTGTGGCTCTCATCCTACGTTGAGGAGCGCTATGATGAGATAGCCGGGAATATCGGGGATTTCAGGGCATATGCAGAGGCGCGCAAGCTCATTCCTGCTGCAGAGCGCCTTGATGGAGTCCGGACGATCCTTGGCGTGCTTTCGCCGCAGATCGTGTCCTCGATTACCGTGATCGATCCCGGAAAGGTGAGGCTTCTGGCGGACCAGTGCAGGGATGCCGTCTCCATACGGCTGGAGATCGATGAGGATATCAACGGAGCGCTCAAGCGTTCTCTCTCGGCATATTTCAGCTCATTCGGCATAGACCTTGCGGATGGAGAGGCCCGCTATGTGATACGCGGCGGCATCGAAGGCTATCCTTCAAAGGCGCCTGCCAGGATGGTCTATGTGGATTACTTCCTTACCCTTGAGCTGTATGACACCGTATCGGGAAGGACTCTTATGGTGTTCTCTGAGGATGGAAGGGAGGGGCACCGCACTGAGGCTCAGGCCAGGAACCTTATTTCGGTAGGACTTGATGAGATCATAAGCACAGGCTTCGCGGAGGCTTTCCGGGAGGCTTTCTATGGATACTGACAGGAGGAGAATATGAAGCTTATCGTGATTGGAGCGCTTCTGGCGCTCATGGTACTCGCAGGGTGTGCATCGACGGAGCCGCAGGCAGAGGCGCCGGTCAATCCGACGGCAGAGGAACAGCTTGGCGGCGAGGTCGGGCTCAATGATGTCGGGATGCCTGACTGGGTATTCAGTCCTGGACCGGATGATGAGAACCACTATGTGGTAGGCTATGCCATGATGGCCAATCGCATGAATTCCATGAGAAGGGCACAGGCTGAGGCCAGGAATATCATGGCTGAATGGGTATCGACAGTGGTTGATGAGGTTATCACGACGTATACCAATGATGCTGGCGAAGGCGCGAACAGGCAGGCGGTCGATGCCTTTGAGACCGTCTCCAGGCAGAGGGCTCAGGCTGTTCTTTCAGGCGTGCAGCAGGAGGATATGTGGGTTGATGCTGATGGCGGCGTATATGTGCTCATGAGCCTTCCTATCGAGAACATCGAGAATGATCTTCTCTCGGTGGTGGATGAGACGTTCACATCCGATATCTTCGACCGCAACGATGCGGCTGAGGCTGCGAATCAGATGATGAACGATGCGATCGCCAAGTACTTCGGTACTCCGGCGGTATGACTGCAGGGGAGGCCGGGAAACCGGTCTCCTTGCCTAAGGCTATATGAGAAGACTGCTTATCATCATCGCGCTGGCGCTGGCCACGCTCTCATGCGTAAGCACTGACGGACGCCCTTCATGGGTTGATGGCATTCCCTCGATGAGGGGCCGCGTATGCGGAGTGGGAGAGGCAAGGCTTACCACGAGCCAAAACAGCCGCATGGCATCCGAGGCAGCCGCGCGTGCCGATCTTGCAAGGAGGCTTGAGGTCAGCATCGACGAGGCCGTATCCGTGTATGTCAATGATTTGCATTCCCGTCTCCTGAGCGCCTATGAGGAGATAACCATACAGGCATTGGATCTCTCGATCAGGAACATCAGGATTGACGAGCGTTGGACAGATGAGGATGGGACGGTATGGACGCTGGCATCGATCCCTTCCGGCGATGTCGATGATATCTTCGCCATGGCTGCGAATGACTATCGTAATAAGCTAGAGGCGAGGCGTCTTGATATCGAGGCAAGATACATGGCCCTCCTTGAGGATCTTGCTACGTCCGGATCCGCTGATGCCGAAGCCATCGCGAAGGCCGCGCTCGATCATATCTCTGACGAGGTCTGCGCCATCGATGATATCCTGTCAGGCATCTCTGATGAGGATATAGAGGCAATCCGGGAACTGCTGGCGGATGAATGATATTGCATGCATGGAATCCTGATTCCGATGGCGCTGATCAGAATACCTCTATATAGGCCTCTCCCGTTCCCTTTACCGTGATGCCGAAGGATGCAGAGGAAAGGAATGCATCCTTCTCGATAGAGAGGAGCGTCTGCCCTTCGCTTATGAATGAGACAGCCTTTCCTTCCTTGTGGAATGTGATGCTTCCCTCCACCGTCACAGGAATCTCTGTGCGCACTCCTCCGAATGCCGTAACGATCGCATCAGGCCTTATCGCCACATACTCCTCGGGCGTGTGCAGCATGATGAACGCATGAGGAAGCTCCGTGCGGCATGAGAGGCGCACCTCTCCGCTTTCTCCGACGGTGAAGAGGAGGGTATGCTCATCGTCTGCCTTTATCCTCAGGGAATGAAGCGACCATTCGATTTCCCTTGGAACATTGATCCAGTCGGCCTTCTTCGTGTTCATGCCACGATTCTAACCTATTGTACAGCTTCCTTTCTACGGAATAGTATCTTCATATGATCCTGGTAATCGGAGAGATGGCTTCACAGTTCAGCCTTGATAGCGGTGACAGCTACAGGCATAGCTTCTCTGGCAACGGCTATGAGTGGGCTAGGAGGATCGGGAAGGATTGCTTCTTCCTGACGGTTATGGCAGAGGATAAGGCTGCAAAGGGGATGAAGGCTCTCCTTGATGACGAGGGCATCGCATACAGCCGCGGCCTTGTCTCGCCGCTGCCTTCTGCCTTCGTCATAGATGGCGACAGGTATTACAGGCATACGGCTCCGGTATCGCTTACTGGAGAGTCGATCCTTGAGGCCATCGCGGGAATGTCCTTTGATAGTGCCGTGGTCTCATCCGTGCTTCTTTCGTATAACCCCTCCGCATCCGCGATCATCGACACCCTGTCGTTCCTTCTTCCTCAGCCACGCCTGGCGATCGATGCCTCGATAGAGATAGAGGAGGGGAGGAATATCGCAGCTAGGACAATCGGAGAGGCCAGGACAGGCTTCAGAAGCTTTCTCGTATCGTCAGATAAGACGGAGATCGCATCATTTATCGGGTGTGAATAAGAAGCGCTCCAGCGCATAGGCGATACCATCCTCATCGTTGCTTCTGGTGATGAACGAGGCGACGGCCTTTGCCTTCTCCGATCCGTTCGACATCGCGACGCCGATGCCTGCCGCAGATAGCATTCCCACGTCATTATCCCAGTCTCCGAAGGCAATCATGTCGGAAAGTGGGATGGAGAGCCTTTCTGAGACGATGCGAAGCGCGTTGCCCTTGTCCGTCCCCGGCGGAAGCACCTCGATGTTCCTGTCGCCTGAGCTCACGACCACAGCCTTATCTCCCACTATCTCCTGCAGGGCATTCCTGTTGCGTATTATAGCCTCCGTATCATCATCCTTGATGAGTATCTTGCAGGGCCATTCTCCAAGGGCATCCTCAACCGCCTCCGCGTCCCTGATATCCATCCTTATGCCCTTCTGCGAGAGCATTTCGTTCTGGATACCGTACCATGAGTCATCGGAATCTATGACATATGCCTGGGGTGAGAATGCGATGATGCACGGCGCCTTTCCCTTGATATAGCCTGCCGCTTCCATGTAGGCGTCCCTGTCGATCCTTACATCGTTGAGCGTCCTTTCTCCATCAACGATCATGGCGCCGTTTATCGAGATCTTCAGTATGGGGATCCCGAGCCTCTGCTCAATCATGTCGAGGCTGCGGAGATAGCGGCCTGAGGCTATGGCGATCCTGACGCCCATCGCGCTTGCACGCCTTAGAGCTAGGATGGTAGCATTGCCTATCGAGAGATCATCATGAAGAAGAGTCCTGTCGATATCAGAGAAGAGCATGGAAAGCATGGCTGTATCATACAGCGCATATGGCGGCCTGTAAAAGCGGTTGCCGCGATCTTCCTCATCTTATCATGCCTTGCCTCCTGTACGGAGAAGAGCATCTCTGATTCCAGATTCGTCCTTGGAACGGTGGCAACCATCACCCTGAATGGTACCGATGACGAGGAGATCCTTTCCGATGCGTTCGATCTTCTGTATTCCATAGACCGTGGGATATCGCGGTACACGGAGGGCTCGTGGATATACAGGATAAACCAGTCTGCCGGCAGACAGCCCGTGAAGGTCCCTGAGGATGTGTTCTCGCTGATCGAAGCCTCGGTCGAGATGGCCAGGCGTACGGGAGGCACGTTCAATCCTGCGATAGGCCCACTGTCATCGCTATGGGCGATCGGTACGGCAGAGGCGAGGGTGCCTTCGCCTGACGAGATTGCCGCCGTGCTGCCTCTTCTGGATTGGAGGGATATCATGATGGACAGCGAGGCGTCCACGGTATTCCTTCCCAAGGAGGGCATGGCCCTTGATCTTGGTGGAGTCGGCAAGGGCTGGGCCGCAGACAGGCTCTGCAGCCTTCTCCGCTCTGAAGGCGTTGATTCCGCGCTCATCAATCTCGGCGGCTGCATCTCGGTCATCGGTGATAATGATGGCAGGCCATGGAGGATAGGCATACAGCGCCCGTTTGCCGAGACAGGCGAGTATTTCACGATAGTATCCCTTGCTGACGGGCAATCACTCGTCACGAGCGGCGGCTATCAGAGATATATAGAGGAGGATGGGGTGATGTACCATCATATCCTCTCCTCAGAGACAGGCTATCCCTATCAGAGCGATCTCCTGTCCGCGTCGATCATCACGGAAAGCGCGACGCTCGGAGATTTCCTTTCCACCACGCTCTTCGCCGTCGGCCGCGATGATGCCGAGATGATTGCCTCTGAGTTCGGCGTGCGCGTCATCCTTCTCTCAGAGGACCTTGAGGTCACTGACCTTGACTGCGAGGAAGGCCAGATAGCAGTCGTGGAGGAATGAGTCTATCGGCTCGAATGACGATGTGTCTGAGAAGAATCCCTGTATGGAGAATCCCGTCTCTGTAAGCCCTCCGATGATCGTGTCGAGCGTATGGGAGAATTCAACCGTGTCATTCTTTCTCAGCCTCCGTTCGAGGTCCTTCCGTGAGAGGCTCTTCGTGTCAGAGAATGGCAGCGTGAACCTTACCTTCATCCTTCCTTTCGCAAGGAGCCTGTCATCAAAGAGATAGAGCGCTGGGTTGGCTATTCCGAATATGAGGATTCCGCCATCTCTCAGCACCCTGTGCTCTTCCTTGAATACCTTCTTGATATCCTCGACGAAGTTCAGCGATACGGGATTCACTATTGCAGAGAATGAGCCATCCCCGAACACTGACAGATCCGACATATCCCCGACGAGGCACTCCCCATCTAGTCCATAGCGCTCCAATGCCGCCTTGTCGCGGTCTATCATCCTCTCGCTTATATCCAGCGTCGTGACGCGGCAGCCATAGGCAGAGAGTATGGGAGTCTGCTGTCCTCCTCCTCCGCCTAGGATGAGCACATCCTTATCCTTCAGCCTTTCGACCCAGGAATGCGGGACATTCCTCTCAACCGTCACGCGCAGGCCAGGCTCTCCGGCCTTAGCCTTCTCTATCTCTTCCTCTCCGACGATCCTTGCCCATGCGTTGCCGTTCTCCGCTTCCCAGTCCCAGGCCCGGCTGTTCGCGCTCTTTTCGTCCATGCTATGATGTTAGGCCAAAGCCGGCATGGTGTGAAGATTGACTTACATACTCCTTGGCTGTAGATTCTGCAGTATGAAGCGCAGATTGACACCTAGGGAGATGATACTTTCCGCACTGGCGGTCCTCGTCGCCATCGTCATCCTTTCCCTTCTTGTCACCTGGACGCGCGCCCTTGAGCGTGAGGCCGACATCTCCGCGCTCCGTGCTGCCCTCCGCGAGACGATCAGCGAAGGCGGGGAGCGTGCGGTGCTTGAGATGGCTGGCATACCGGTTGAGGAGATACATTACTCTTATGAGGATATCCCGCTGTATAAGGGAGAGAGGGGAGCCTGGAACCTCAGCGAGGAGGACAGGCGAGGCGTATCGCTCTACCGCAAGGCAGCGCCAAGCGTCGTGGAGATCATCTCTTCGACGGATGGGGCGGGAAACGGTGCCGGCGTGATACTCTCTTCCGATGGATACATCGTCACCAATCACCATGTTGCGGGAAATGGAAAGGAGTTCTCCATCCGCTTCTATGATGGAAGCGAGGGCGTGGCAAGGCTCGTGGGGAGCGATGCCCTTTCTGATGTGGCCGTCCTGAAGGCTGGAGTGACAGGGCTTACCCCTATCACGGCAGGATCGGCGTATTCCGTGTCCGTCGGAGAGAACGTCTATGCCATCGGGCATCCTTACGGCTTCTCCTACTCTCTCTCCCGCGGCATCATATCAGGGCTCGACAGGACGGTGGAAGGTCCCAGCTATGGCGTCATTCCCGGCATGATACAGACCGATGCGCTCATCAATCCTGGAAACAGCGGCGGCCCGCTGCTCTCGGCTGATGGCCGCATGATCGGACTTATAAGCTCGATATACTCCACTTCAGGAAGCGCCGAGGGCGTGGCATTCGCCCTGCCTGTGGAGACCGTGATCGATGTCGCGCGCTCGATCATCGATACCGGGCGCGTGCATAGAGGCTGGCTAGATGTCCTTGCGGTTGTCCTCAATCCCGCCATCGCGGAATATGCATCGCTTCCTGTTGATGAGGGCATACTCATATCACAGGCGGTTCCGGGCGGAGAGGCTGATGGATGCGGCCTGAGGGGAGGTACTGAGGCGACTCAGTATGGCCAGTCCGTGATCTACCTCGGAGGCGATGTCATTACCGCGATCAACGGAAAGCCGATACGCGGCTGGAATGATTACTTCACGTTCTTCTTCTCTTCTCATGCGGGGGACGAGGTCACCGTTACCGTCCTCCGGGAAGGGGAGCGCGTCGATATCGGGGGCGTGACGCTCATAGAGCAGGATGAGAGCAACATCAGATGGATAGCAAGATAGAGTCATATAGCATAGCGGGAGAGCCGTATATCAATTTCAATGCAGGCTACTCAAAGCCGTTCAAGGTCGTCTCTGACTTCTCTCTCGCAGGCGATCAGGGAGAGGCGGTGGAGAAGCTCTATCAAGGATATCTGGCCGGTGACAGGGCGCAGACGCTGAAGGGCGTCACGGGATCAGGAAAGACGTTCACGATGGCCAAGCTCATAGAGCGCATCCAGAAGCCGACCCTCATACTTTCGCATAACAAGACCTTATCCGCGCAGCTCTACCGGGAGTTCAAGTCATTCTTTCCGGAGAATGCGGTAACATACTTCGTCTCTACCTACGATTACTATCAGCCTGAGGCCTATGTCCCCGGCAAGGATCTCTATATCGAGAAGGAGGTCGATATCAACGATGAGATAGACAGGCTTCGCCTTGCTGCATCGTTCTCGCTGATGGAGCGACGCGATGTGATCGTCGTCGCCACCGTTTCCTGCATATACGGACTTGGCAATCCTGTCTCCCTACGCGATATGCTCTATACCTTCCGCGTCGGTGATGAGTTTGATCAGAATGCGGTCTTCGGACAGCTGACACGCATGCTGTATGAACGCAATGACGCGGTGCTTACGCGCGGCACGTTCCGTCCCCGTGGCGAGAACATCGAGATATATCCTGCCTATCTCGAAAGTGCCTTCCGCATATACCTTGACTGGGATACGATTGCCGAGATCGTCTGGTTCGATCCACTCACTGGAGAAAGGAAAGGGACAGAGGATACGGTTACCTTGTATCCTGCCAAGCAGTTCGTGATGCCGCAGAGCCAGATCGATGCAGCCATCGACCGCATAAATGCTGAGAAGGAGGAGAGGGTGGAGTATTTCCTCTCCAACGGAAAGCCTTTGGAGGCAGAGAGGATAAAGAGCCGCGTGGAGTATGATCTGGAGATGCTTCAGGAAGTGGGATACTGCTCCGGCATAGAGAACTATTCCCGTCCGCTCTCTGGAAGGGCTCCGGGTGAGCGTCCTGCGGTCCTTCTTGACTATTTCCCCGATGATTTCGTCACCTTCATAGATGAGTCTCACGTGACGCTGCCGCAGATCGGGGCGATGTATGAGGGCGATAGGTCACGAAAGCTCAATCTCGTTAATTACGGCTTCCGACTGCCGTCTGCCCTCGATAACCGCCCGCTGAAGTATGAGGAGTTCGACAGGAAGGTTGGACAGCGCATATATGTCTCTGCGACTCCGGGGGAGAGAGAGCGTAGGGAGTCCTCGCAGATCGTCGAGCAGCTCATCCGTCCGACAGGCCTCCTCGATCCTAAGATCGAGGTACGCTCTACCGAAGGGCAGATGGAGGATCTCTATGGCGAGATCCGTAAGACGATAGCGAAGGATGAGAGGGTTCTCGTGACCACGCTGACGAAGAAGATGGCAGAGGACCTTACCGAATACTTCGAGTCTCTTAATCTCCGGGTACGCTATCTTCACTCCGAGGTCGAAACGATAGAGCGTGTCGAGATCCTGCGTGATCTCCGGCTTGGCAGGTTCGATGTGCTTGTCGGCATAAACCTGCTCCGTGAGGGACTGGACCTTCCGGAGGTATCGCTGGTGGCAATCCTCGATGCCGATAAGATCGGATTCCTTCGTTCTGCCACTTCCCTCATACAGACCATAGGACGTGCCGCGAGGAATGCCGATGGCCGCGTCCTGATGTATGCTGACAGGATGAGCGAAGCCATGGCGGAGGCGATAGAGGAGACCGAGCACAGGCGCAGCGTCCAGGCTGCCTATAATGCGGCCCATGGCATAACCCCTAAGACGATCAAGAAGGCTGTCGAGGATATCCTGGAGCGGGAGAAGAGCGACGATGAGGAGATCGCGAAGGAAGAGATGAAGATCGTCAGGTCCGGCTACAACCTCCTTGTCGAGCGTGACCGCAAGCGCTATATCCAGGATCTGACGCGTCAGATGACCGAGATGGCGAAGAACCTTGAGTTCGAACGTGCGGCGCTGCTGCGCGACGAGATAGCGCGCATAAAGGAGAGGAAGGATCTCAGCGAGTAGGGGAGAACAGCACGAGATCGAGAGGAGAGAGCGTGATCTGCGGTGTCTGGATCCTCCTCATCTCCTCAGACATCGAGTCCCTTATCCCATCATAGAGATCTAGGAATGTCACCTCGCGCCCTCTTATCAGCCTTGGCACATCTTCCTCCATATCGTAGCCGAGCGAGATAAGCAGGCTGTATGTGAATGCTCCGTATCTGTCCTGGCTGGGCAGTCCCTCGCTTCCAGAGTCGTATGATAGCTGATCCGCTGTCGCTGCGCTGAGTATCCAGATGTCCTCATTGCCTATCACGCCGGAACTCAATGATATCCTGAGCGATGGGCTGAGCGCCGATGCAAAGCCTTCTGAGACAAGGCGGCCATCATCGAACCGCTCTCCATCTGCCATGATGCCGGTATCCTGTATGAATATGCCGGAATGGCAAGAGTCGAGAATGACGCATTTCTTTCCCCTTATCGATGAGAGTGCCGCGATAAGCTCATCCGGCGCGATATGCTCCTTCGTATCCGGACCGTTATCGATGACGAGGCTTCCATCGGTGCTTCCATGGCCTGAGTAATAGAAGATGATAAGGTCATCATCTCCGGTCCCGAGAGTCCTTATAGCGGAAAGCACGTCAGGCTTGCCCCATGCCCGCCTGCTTCCGTTCACGCTCCATATACCGTTCTCGGAAAGAAAGCCTATCATATCGTACCGCTCTCCCGATGCGCTTGCCAGCAGCTCGGTCTCTGCCATGAACGCCCTTGCGTCATTCGGAGGGTTATGGAGCGTGCTGGCTCCGTCATCAGGGGATGAGTAGTCGAGAGCGACGGATATAATGACCGTGCGTCCTGCGGGAACCGATGGCCTGCATGAGAAGAGCAGCCCTGCTGCGATGAGTATTGGCAGGACCCTCCTCATGGCCTGCCTCCTATCCTCATCCCGACACCTGCTGAGAAGCCCAGCATTCCCTTGCCATATGTGATGGACAGAGGAATCGCGATCGATACGATGGCTCCTGCAGATATAAGGGGCGTGAGCGTTGCACCTGCTCCCCATGAGGCGGCTCTGGAACCCAGATAGCAGATATATGACGCATCTGCTGAGGCTGATAGCGCGAAGAGGGAGGAGAACGCATGGCAGTATTCCAGGGATATCGTGGTGACGGCCCTTGCCTGGATCTTCGTCCGTCCTGCGGGACAGCCTTCAGCTATCATGGCCGCCTTCAGGGGCAGCGAGATCCTGTGGCTGCCGAATGACAGCGCCGCGGCATCCACGCGGATAGATGCGCTCACCGATGATCGCAGCGTCCTCTCGGAGTCTATCGCCGCCGAGTATGCAGTGCCATCGTAATGTACTGCGATCTCCGCGGAAGGGGACCAGGAAGCAGCGCTGAGCGTGAGCATCGGACACAGCAGTGATATCAGGAAGAAGAGCTTTCTCATCATCGCCTCCTGATATCTATACGCCCTGACCCCCCGTATTTTCCAACTTCATTCGAGATTCAGCACCGATTGCCTGAGTATCATCACGGATACCCTGGCCTTCCTTGGCTTTACCGATGTCTCCACCAGAAGGGGATAGCCCTGGTATTCCAGTCCAAGCATATAATGCGCTCCTGCGAAGTCCGCGGAGACCACCTCCGCGTCGTTGAGGATGATGTGCATCGGGTAGGCATCGGGATCAAGCGCCTCCTCGGATATCGTGGCATCCTCCGGACGGAAGAACAGGCTTCCTTCCATGTTCTCATATATGAGATGGGCGGGTATGGCGGTACCCTCGCCGGTAAAGAATGCAGTGAAAAGGTCGCACGGCCTCCTGTATAGCTCCTCTGCGCTCTTCATCGCCGCCGAGCGTCCACCGTTCATTACGAGGATGCTGTCAGAGATGGCGAATGCCTCCTCCGTGTCATGGGTGACGTAGATGACCGTCAGGCCGAGGCTGTCGTGGATGGAGCGTATCACCGACCTCAGGTGCTTGCGCATCGGCGGATCTAGCGCTGAAAGGGGCTCATCGAAGAGGATCATCCTCGGCTCTGCCGCTATCGCCCGGGCAAGCGCCACACGCTGTGCCTCTCCTCCAGAGAGCGAGGAGACGCTGCGCTTACCGTATCCGGAAAGCCCGACGAGTTCCAGCAGCTTCTCTGCCAGCTCCTTCTGCTTCTTCCCGTCCTTCTCCTTCATGCCGAAACGGATGTTCCTCTCTGCGTTCATGGAAGGGAAGAGGGAGAAGTCCTGGAATACCATGGCAATTCCCCTGTCCTGTATCCTCTCCTTCGTGATGTCCCTGCCTCCGAGCATGATTGTGCCGCTATCCGGTGCCTCTATGCCGGCTATCAGCGAGAGGAGCGTCGATTTCCCTGACCCCGAGGGGCCCATTATCGTGAGGAAGTCCCCTTCCTCCATGGTGAAGGATACGCTTAGCGTGAAGTCCTTGTATCTCTTCTCCAGCTTATTTACCTCAAAGAACGGCATTCTTCCTTCCTTTCGCCTCACCGATGGCGAATACGATGAGTGCCTGCAGAAGCAGCAGCGTGCCCAATGCGGCAGCTCCCTGATAGTCATAGCTGCTTATCAGGCGGTATATGAGTACAGGTAGCGTCTCAACGTTGCCCGATGAGAGCATGAGCGTCGCGTTGACCTCTCCGAGCGAGAGCGCAAATGAGAAGGCAAAGGCCTTCCTCCTGTATGGTGAGAGCAACGGCTTCTCGACCTTCCTGTATGTCCTTCCACGGCCTTTTCCCAGCGTATAGGACGCTGAGGCAAGGGTATCGGGGATGAGCCTTGCTCCCGGGGTTATAGTACGGACTGCGAACGGCAATACGATCACAAGGTGCGCGGCTATCACGAAGAGCACGTTGAGTGCGTATCCGCCGAGTTCCAGCCGTGTGGAGATGAATGACGAGACGAATATGAACCCCAGTCCCATCGTCACCGATCCTGCGGCCATTGGCAGCGATGCTACAAATGGAAGCAGCCGTGAGTTCCTCTTTGCTGAGGCCATAGCTATCGCAGAGGCCATCGATGTCGAGAGAAGAGCCGTAACAAGCCCTATAATCAGAGAGATGAGAAGCGCGTCGAGCGAATGGCCGATAAGTCCGAAGCCACGCCCGATGATGCCTTCCCATGCCTTAAGCGAGAATAGTCCATCGCGCGTGTAGAATGCCCTTATGACGATCGAGACCATCGGTGGCAGCAGGAAGGAGAGCATCAGGAGCGAGAGCAGCAGGGCCTCCAGTGCCCGCCATCCCCGAGCCTTCCTGAGCACGCGCTCCTTCCTCTCGCTCCTCATGGCCTTCCTACCCGGCGTCGTCAGAGCAAGCAGGATTGCGTTCACTGCGAACGCGAACAGCGACAGCGCCGCGGCTCCTGTAAGATCTGCGTCGATATGCACTCTCCTGTATATCTCGACCTCCAGGGTGGAATAGGCGGGATTTCCTCCCAGCACCATGATGATGGCGAATGATGAGAAGCAGAAGAGGAATATGAGGATGAAGGCTGAGGCCACGGCACCGCGGAGGCTGGGCAGCGTTATCATAAGGAATGTCCTGATGCGCCCCGATCCTAGAGTGGCTGCCGCATTCTCATAGCTGTCGGGAATCGTCGACCATGATGCGGTTATGAGCGCGAAAGCCACGGGAAAGTTGAGATAGGCATGGGCCAGGATGATTGCCTTGAATGAATAGAGTACCGAGAGCGGGGTATGGTTCACATCCATCAGGGTCCGCAGGATGTTATTCAGGTAGCCGTTGTTGCCATACCAGATCACGAAGCCAAGCACTACCAGTATCGAAGGAATGGTGAATGAGAGCTGGGAGAATGCCAGCATGGCACGGCGTCCTGGAAATGAGTAGCGTGAATAGAATGCGGCGAATGGCAGTGCCGCGAGTACCGAGATGGCAGCGGAAAGCAAAGATTCCAGAAGAGTGAATGAGAGGAGGTGGTAGGTGTAATCGTCCCTAAGGACAGCAAGGATGGCATCTCCGCCATCCTTGAACGCATCAGAGAACGTAAGGGCTATCGGAATGATGAAGAGGGCAAGCAGCAGCATTACAGCTGGTATCGCCTTCAGTGAATAATAGCCCGTACCCTTCCTCATCTTGCCGTCATCGCCTCCGTCCATTGGTCGACGAGATGGCTTCTTGTCTCCTCATCGATCATGCCGCTTGTATACATTATAGCCGGTTTGGGAGCCCATGCGAACGCATCCGGCAGCTCTATCGATCCATTGGCCGGGTACATGGAGTTCGCCAGCGCTATGTCCATCTGTCCTCCGGTGAGGATGAAGTCGATGAAGGCCTCAGCTTCCTCCCTCTTATCCGTACCCTTCATGATGCCGATGCCTTCTATCGTCGCCTCATGGCCTTCCGGGAATATTATCGCCTGATAGCGGGTCGTGTCATCATTCATCACATGATAGACAGGGCTGGTGGTGTATGAGAGGACGATCGGTGCCTCTCCTTCGGTGAAGAGGCCGTAGGCTGAGGACCAGCCATCAGCGATCGTGAGCGTGCTGTCCCTCATATCCAGCCACCAGGAGACTGCCTCATCCCCGAACTGGTTGTACGTCCAGTACAGCAGGCCAAGGCCCACTGAGGATGTCCGTGGATCGATGAGTATGACCTTGTCCTTATATTCAGGCGATGTGAGATCCTCAAGCGATTCCGGCTTCCTTATCCCTGATTCGGAGTCGTACACGAACGCGAATGCGCCATAGTCGAATGGGATGAGCCTATGCTCCGGATCGAACTGAAGCTCCTCAGGGATATCTTCAAGCACCGGCGAGTCGTACGGCTCAAGGTACTCATAGGCGCGGTATGCGAAATCATCTGTGATGCCTAGCACCACATCAGCGGGACAGGACTCTCCCTCAAGCTCTATGCGGCTGAGCATCTCGACCGCGTCTCCCGCTCCTACGAGATTCACCTTGATTCCGGTCTCTTCCTCGAATGCGGGAATCAGGGTACCGGCCGGTCCCCATGTGCCGGAGAATGAATCATATGAATAGACAGTCAGCACGTCATCGCTTTCCGATGCAGGCTGGGCCGCGAGCACCGATGTGATCATTGCTATCAGGATGAAGAGTATGAGCTTTCTCATCTTTATCTCCTTTGTGGGATTGCCGAGGGGATGAGAGGATGCCTTTCCCTACGCTGGCATTATCCAGATCAGGTTGGAGGGTATGTTCTCAGGCCGAAGCCACCCCTAGACGCTCTGACGATATTATCAAATGCTTTTCCCCGTCAATACTGATGTTGTATCATCATCCTATGGATCCTCTTCTTACGA
>CALXLH010000040.1 GCA_944389145.1 uncultured Spirochaetaceae bacterium | reverse complement strand
CCAGCAATCCGGGCAGGCTGCAGTCAATCAGCCGTATGGATGGGGTGCCACAGGTAAACCGGAGACGGAGCCTATGGGCAAAACGCTCACGTCCAAGCCTTCAGGCTTGTCCTGAAGGTCGTTGACTATCCTATGATTGATATAAATCATGATTTTTATATCCTTATAATACATAAGAAGAATGTTATTTATAATGATTATTTTATAATAAACATATGTATCTGATAGCATATGAATATGAGAATAGGGCTACCTTACGATAGCCCTATAGCTCTGTGATGCTATGTTAGAACTGCACCGGCTCGATCTTCAGCACCGTCAGATCATAGTCACGGCCGTTAATCTCGAACTTGACGACATCTCCTTCCTTGTGGTTCACGAGCTTCTGCCCAAGCGGCGCGTTGAAGTCGATGATGCCGTTCTCTGGATCGGATTCCCATCTGCCCATGAAGGTATATGTGATATCCTTTCCCTCCGCATTGTCATGGAGCGTAACCTTCGTGCCGAAGCCGATCAGGCCAGGAAGCACGTCCGCCATCGTCATGATGCGTACCGTCGTGAGATCGTTGTTGAGCTCTCCGATCCTTCTCTCAAGCTCTCTCTTGTGATCCTTGGCATACTGGTACTCGCTGTTCTCCCTGAGGTCTCCCAGCTCACGTGCGAAGTTGATCTCCTTGAGTATCTCCGGCATCTGGACCGTGTTGATATCCTTAAGCTCATCCTTCTTCCTGTCGTAGCTTTCCTGCGTGCAGAGGAAGCCCGATGCTACCTTGATCTCATGTGGCCTTTCGACCGGCTTCCTCTCATCCGAGAATGAGATATCAGGGAAGCGGTTCCTGATCATCTCCCTGTAGCCGGACTTCTCGTCGCTCTCAAGGCCTTCGTTGAAGAGTATTAGCGACAGGGAGTCCTCGATCGCCTCGCGAGGCGCAGATGTGAGGAATGATGCGATCTTCCTGCCTTCTACAAGATCCTTGCGCAGCGTCTTGATGTTCTTCCTGTTGTCTGGGTTATCCGGAGCCTTGGTGATGTGCGAGAGAGCCATCAGCTCTGAGCGGAAGATCCTCTCCTCGTCGATTCCTGCCTTCTTCAGATCTTCCGGAGAGATATTAGCCTCGGTAGCGAAGAAGATGAACAGCGGTATATTGTCACGGAATGACTCTATCGAACGCCTGATCAGGGCATAGTACTCGACACCCTTGTTGAGCCTCCTGAGCTTGTTCGGGATGTATGAGTTGATGTAGTAGGGGAAGATCTGGACCAGCGTCTCAGGGGCCTTCTTCTTGTCGAGCGAGATGACCTGATCGACGAACTCCCTCTTCAGCACCGTATTCTCTATCTGGGCGAAGACCTCCTTCCTCTCGTTCTCATAGAGCTGCGAGTAGAGCATGTCGAAGGAGATCTCGAAGGATACGGGAGCCCCTTTCTCCGAGAGATAGTCCAGGAGAAGGACGGAGGCGATCCTCTCGGACACTTCCTTCTTGTCATTGGCGAGGGTGTCCTGGAAGTAGGAGATCATCTCCATGAACGCATCAGAATCCTTCTCGATGCTTCCCGATACCGCATCGAGTATGGTGGATACCTTGCCGTAGAAGGTCGGCTCGTTGCGGAAGATATAGGAGACCTTCTCCTCCTTAGTCGAAGGGTAGGCTGTGAGCTGGTATATGTCTGTCGAGCCCGGGATGATGCGGACATAGCTGTTGTCTCTCAGCTCGGCCTTCACCTTGTCGGATATCGCCTTCCATTCGCTTTCCTGGAGGATGGAGGGAACGACCTCGCCCTTCATGTCCTTCATAGTCGCCTTGCTGTCGGCCGCGGAGTAGAGCAGGGTGCGGACAAGCCACTCTATTCCGCCTTCTCCCATGATCTTCGCCTTGATCTTAGGTGCAGGCACTCCCTTCTTTATTGCCTTGATGTTCTGCTTCGAGAGGGGGGTGAGCGCATTGAATGCGCTGTCGAGCGCGATCGTCTGCACGTCATTGGCGCTATAGCGCACGGAGACGATGCCTCCCTTGACATCGATGATGAAGCCTACGCGCCTGGTAGCCTTCTGCAGCACATATGTGCCAGAGGAGTAGGCGATATCCTTCTCGAACTCATCGAGGGCCTTGGCGCTGTTCTGGGACCTTGCGATCCTGTGCTTCCTGAGGCACTCGTCAAGACGGGATGATGAGGCATACTTGAGGCGGAGCGCATCCTCTGCCTTCTTCTTCGTCTCCTCATCGCTGCCATCGATGCGGAGTATGCGGCGGGAGATCTCTATCGTGGAATCGAGGCAGCTGCGGTACTCCGAGGACTTGGGATCGAAGGATGAGAGCGATGACACGAGATAGGAGAGGAGTATCCTGTACAGCTCAAGGCCTGTCTCAGGATCCTTCTCTGCAACGGCCTCGGTGAATGATGAGTAGAAGGGATAGCCCGATCTGCCGTTCTCTACGAGGCGCGTGAATATCTCCTTGATCCTTGCCGCATCATCTGTCTTCTGCAGCCTGCGGAGAGCCCTCTGGTAGTAATTCATCGCTGCCTTGCGGTCACCTTTCTCCTCGTAGTGATCCGCGAGCGCGACGATGATCTCCTTATCGGAACCGTCAGCCTTTACGAAGCGCTCGTAGTACTCCCACTTCCTCTCCTCGTCTCCCTGATGCTCCGCGACATCTGCAAGTACCCTGAGCGCCTTGCTTGACTCGCTGTGCGAGAGGATCAGGGCACCGATGTACTTGACCACATCCCAGTTGCCCGCCTCATAGAATGTCAGGAGGAGGTTGTTCAGCCTCATGCTGTATTCATGCGGACGGAGGGAGATGAGGATGCGTTCCGCGACATATACGAGGATGAGCGAATCCTTGTTCTCCTCGGAAGCCTTCTTTGCCTCCTCCCTCAGCTCCATCAGCTTCTCCTCGTCCTTTATGGAATCGAGCTGCCTGTCTATCTTCTCGAATGCGTCAACGCGGTATGCGGCCGCGGCGTTCTTACCGAGGTTCTTCTCCTCTGCGAGCAATGCCTTGAAATCCATTTCCAAACACTCCTTAAATCATGATATGTTAGGAGCAAAAAATAAGACCGGGCAGAGTATCTGCTCGGAATGCTCATATATGATAATAACATAGCTTATCCTCTTTGGCAAACATTCTCTTGATGCTATAATCATGCCATGCGTGAAAGGAACCTGCTTTTCTCACCGTCCATCCTCGGCGCGTCGTTCTCCGCTCCTTTGTCTGCGCTGGCTGAGATAGAAGCCGCCGGAGCTGATTTCGTGCATCTCGACGTGATGGATGGCTCCTTCGTCCCAGAGATAACCTTCGGGGCGAAGTTCATAAGGGATATAAGGCCTCATTCCGAGCTCGTGTTCGATGTGCATCTCATGGTGGATCATCCGGAACGCATGATGCAGTCATTCATCGATGCGGGAGCGGGTATCATCACGATACACAGCGAAAGCACGGAGCATGCCTGGCGCGCGATGATGATGGCCAGGGATGCCGGCGTCGAGAGCGGTATCGCGATAAATCCCGGCACTCCTGTATCATTCATCGAGCCGCTGCTGGATATCGCGGACTATGTGCTGGTCATGACCGTCAATCCAGGCTGGGGAGGCCAGAGCTTCATCCCGGAGTGCATGAAGAAGGTCGAGGAGCTTTCGCTCAGGCGCGACAGCGATGGCTATGGCTATCTCATCGAGGTCGATGGCGGCGTGTCGATGGCGAACATACGCGAGCTTTTCCAGAAGGGAGTGGACGTGGCCGTCACGGGGTCCTCATTCTTCCGCGAGAGCGATAAGGGGGCCTTCCTGGAGCGCATGAGGAGAGAGGCGGAGGGGCTTTCATGAAGGCTGTGGTGCAGCGTGTCTCAAGCGCATCATGCGCTGTCGACGGCAGCGTTACCGGCAGCATAGGCATGGGATTCGTCGTCTTCCTCGGTGTCGCTGAGGGCGATGATGACGCGGCGCTTGAGCGTCTCATAGGGAAGATATCGCGGCTGCGGATCTTCGAGGATGAGGAAGGCAGGATGAATCTTCCGCTCTCTGCGGTAAACGGGGCTATATTGCTTATAAGCCAGTTCACGCTCCTTGCAGATACCAGGCATGGCAACAGGCCATCGTTCTCAGGAGCGATGGCAGGAGTGAGGGCAAAGGCATTCTATGATAGGGCCGTCACGAAGCTGAGGGAGCTTGGCATCCGCGTGGAGACCGGCGTCTTCGGCGCCCACATGGTGATCGATGCGGTCAATGACGGTCCTGTTACGCTGATCATGGATTCGGATGATCTCGCGCGCTGAGTTGGCGGGAACGCAGGGCCAGGGCGTATAAATATCTAGGAGGGTAATGATGGCAAGGACATCTGATACCGAGAACGTTAAGGGAAGGATGGAGGCATTGGAGGCGGCGCGCCTCCAGATAGACAAGCAGTTCGGCAAGGGCTCGCTGATGAAGCTCGGGGATAGCCGGGAGACGCTGGATGTCGATGTGATACCATCCGGATCGATACTGCTTGATGAAGCGCTTGGGGTAGGCGGCTATCCCAAGGGAAGGATAATAGAGATCTATGGCCCAGAGTCCTCAGGAAAGACGACGCTTGCGCTGCAGGCGATCGCCGAGAGCCAGAAGATGGGAGGGATCGCCGCGTTCATCGATGCGGAGCATGCCCTCGATCCTGTCTATGCGAAGAACCTTGGTGTGAACATAGATGAGCTCTGGATATCGCAGCCGGACAATGGCGAGCAGGCTCTGGAGATCACGGAATCGCTCGTGCGATCCGGTGCCGTCGATATCATAGTCGTCGATTCTGTCGCTGCCTTGACCCCTCAGGCAGAGATCGAGGGAGATATGGGAGACAGCCATGTCGGCCTTCAGGCAAGGCTGATGAGCCAGGCGCTCCGCAAGCTCACAGGTATCCTATCCAAGAGCAACACCACGATCATCTTCATAAACCAGATAAGGATGAAAATCGGCGTCATGTTCGGCAATCCTGAGACCACCACGGGCGGAAATGCCCTCAAGTTCTATGCCTCCGTCAGGATGGATGTGCGCCGCATCGAGTCTATCGGCAAGAACGCCGATGAGATCCAGGGCAACCGCGTGCGCGTGAAGATCGTGAAGAACAAGGTAGCGCCTCCGTTCAGAAAGTGCGAGCTTGACCTCATGTTCGGCTCAGGCATATCTCGTACCGGATCGCTCCTTGACGCGGCGCTCAAGCATGAGATCATCGAGAAGTCCGGTGCCTGGTACAGCTATGAAGGCGAGAAGATAGGGCAGGGAAGGGACAAGACCATCGAGTATCTTGACAGGAATCCTGAGTTCACTGACTCCCTTGAGG
>CALXLH010000039.1 GCA_944389145.1 uncultured Spirochaetaceae bacterium | reverse complement strand
AAGCCGCGATGGCATCCATCTCATAGCCCTGTCCCGTTCCGGCGCTCGCGTTTGCCCTGAAGGCCTCAAGGAACGATCCGCAGCCATAGAAGACACCAGCCATGATGAACACTCCGACCGTTACCCAGAATACCGATATGCCAGAGACAGCAGCAGCCTCGGCATTTCCGCCGACTGCATACATGTTCTTTCCGAATGTCGTCTTATTCCATATGATCCAGGCGACTATTATCGCGATAACCGCAGGAATGATCAGCTTCGGGAATGTGATGAGCTGGCCGTTGAGGGCTCCAAGCACCCATCTTCCTCCTATCAGGCTTCGGATCCCGCTATCGATCGAACCTACAGGGGTTCCGCTGGTTCCATAGAAGAGCATTCCATAGATGATGAGCTGGTTTGCCATGGTAGAGATGAACGGATGCATCTTGAACCGGGCTGTGAAGAATCCAGCAACCGCGGAGAAGAACACGCAGAGCACCACCGCCAGCAGCAGGGCCATCAGCACCCGCGCGCCCATCGGAAGCCCGGAAAAATCCCATGTCGGCATTCCGAAGAGCGATACGATGTTCATTCCCGGATGAAGGATAAGACCGGTCGTGACAGAGCCAAGGGCGACCATTCGCCCGATGGAGAGGTCCGTTCCAGCAAGGAGGATGAGACCTGCGACGCCAAGGGCATAGAACATCCTGGTCGAAGCCTGCTCAAGTATCGTGAAGATATTCGGCAGCGACAGAAGATTTCCTGATCCCCTCAGAGGAGCCGCGATTATGCACACGATGAAGAATATGATGATCGCTATGTAAAGACCGTTAGCAAGGAAGAATGAGGACGGAGTGAAGTTCCTGACAAAGTTCTTCCACTTCATCTTCATATCCTCGCCGAAGGCGGACTTTCCGTTCCTCAGCTCCCTGTTCTTCTGGATATGATCGACGAAGGCCTGATGCTTCGCGGCCTTGGCCCTATCAACCTGGTCCTTGTATCTGCTCTTCGAGTCATAGAGCGCGCTCTTAAGCTCATAGCGGCAGATCTCAAGCTCGCTCTTCAGGGCCTGCGGATCACCTCCGGAAAGCCTGGTCTTTATGTCATTCTCACGAGCCTCGGCAGCCTTCCTGATCTCCGCCACTTCCTTCTCGTAAAAGACCTTCGCCCCTGCGATCCTCTTATCCTGCTTCTCGTCAACAGCCTTCTCTATGCCCTTGGAGATAGTATTGACGTAAGCGACAGCCTCCTTAGAAAGAGCAGCTATCTCACTCTTGTTGCGGCTCTCGACCTCCTTCGCCTTCACGATCTCGGCATTGAGCTGCTGTACGCGCCTGGCCCTTTCTTCCTCTGCGATGAGCTTGTTCTTCTTCAGCGCCGCAAGCTCTATCTTGCAATCATTGATCTTCGTGACTCCATCAGCCCTGAGCGCGCGCAGCTTATCGGAGTACTCCCTTACCTTGGTATCTTCTTCAAGGGTCATGATCCCCTTTACCTCATTCTCTGCCATTCTCTAACTCCCCTTACAGATATTTCGCCGAGAGCCTCAGGAGTTCTTCCTGATCCGTCTCCTTGGTATTCACGATGCCAGCAAGCCTATGGTTGCTCATAACCGCGATCCTGTTCGTTATTCCAAGGATCTCCGGCATCTCAGAAGATACGACGATTATCGTCTTTCCCTCCTTTGCCATGCGGATTATCAGCTGATAGATCTCATACTTGGCTCCTACGTCGATACCGCGGGTCGGCTCGTCCATCAGGAACACGTCTGGCGCCCTCTCCATCCACTTTCCGATGATTACCTTCTGCTGATTTCCTCCGGAAAGGGCTGTGATAAGCTCATCCGGTGACACGCACTTGGTATTCATGACGGCAATCTCCCTATTGGTTGCCTCATACATCTTCTTATTATCTAGGAGATGGAAGCTCTTATAGGCTCCAAGATTGGTAATCGTGGTATTGAACTTGATCGTATCCTTACCGAACATTCCATTGAGCTTGCGCTCCTCGGTAACGAGGGCAAAGGAATGATCCATGGCATCCTTGGAGGAATGGAAGCGGAGCTTTCGTCCCTCTACGGCAATCTCTCCGCTGGCTATCGTGCGGATTCCGAAGAGCGTTTCCAGCAGCTCGCTGCGTCCTGCTCCGACAAGTCCATAGAGTCCGAATATCTCTCCGCGCCTGACCGTGAATGATATATCCTGAAGCACAGGATTGTACTTCGTCTTGAGATTCGTCACCGTGAGATAATCCTCTCCCGGCGTGTTATCTACATCAGGGAAGCGCTTATCAAGCGAGCGTCCGACCATCGCGGCGATAAGCTCGTTCATGTTCGTATCCTTGATATGCTTCTTGAATATCATCTTACCGTCACGAAGGACGGCTACGTCATCGCAGATCTCGAATATCTCATCCATCTTATGGGAGATATATACGAATGACACACCCTGCTTCCTAAGGTCGTCTACGATGGAGAAGAGCTTCTTTACCTCTCTTTCCGTAAGCGAGCTCGTAGGCTCATCAAGGACTATGAGCTTTGCATCATAGCTTACCGCCTTAGCAATCTCCACCATCTGCCTCTGGGAGACAGACATCGTCCTCATCACCGTCTTAGGATTGACATTCATCTTGAGGCGGGCAAAGAGATTATTGCTCTCACGGAGCATCCTCGCCTCATCTACCACTCCAGCCTTAGTAGGATAGCGTCCCAGGAACAGGTTATCCATGACCGTACGGTCAAGGCACTGCTGCAGCTCCTGATGCACCATCGCGACTCCATTCTCCAAGGCATTCTTAGGATTCTTGAAGTCTATCGGCTGCCCGAAAAGGGAAATCTGTCCTTCATCCTTCGCATAAATGCCGAAGAGGCATTTCATCATCGTGGACTTTCCTGCACCGTTCTCGCCCATCAGGCCGCATACGGTACCCTCTTCCACGGTGAGGTTAATGCCATCAAGAACCCTGTTCTTTGCAAAGGATTTGGATAGATTCTTTATCTCAAGTACAGTTTTCCCGCTCATTTATACCCTTCCAACCGTCTATATCTCATATTCCGCAGATGCAGAAAACCGATGATGGCGGACACTTACGCATCCGCCATCAGAAGCAAGCACATCGTGCTTAGTACTGGAGCCTATCCAGATAATCCCTACCGGAGTTCGTTCTAACCATGTTGATGGCATATGCATCGAAGTTATTGAGGTTAGTGAACCTGTCGAGGCAGGAAGACTCGTTCTGTCCATCGCCCTGTACGATCGTGAGATCGATGTTGAGCAGCGGAGCATAGTACTGGAGAGCAGGAATGTAGGAAGAAGAGAGGAAGTTATCGCCAGAGTTATAGATGGTGAGAAGGACCTTCTTCGTCTCTGCATCGGTCTGCTTGATGCCCTGATCCCTGGAACCCTCGGTATACTGCGTCCAGTTGGAGGAATTTACACCGGTGTTCTGTGCAAGGAGAGCCTTGGTATCCGCGATATAGGTCATATCGGCAGAGATCTTGTTGCCATACTGATCCGGCTCCGTGATGCCAGCTGTCACAGCCGCGTCGCCCGTAAGCCCATCAAGGAGGTTCCTGATGACCTGGAGGGTAGCCGTAGCCTGTGCATCGACGTTCTGGGAAACCGTACCGGTGAGCGTACCAGCTCCGATAGCCTCGATGGCATCAGCGTTAGCATCGTAACCGAAGATAGGAACGCCGGCTGGGTAGTTGGAAGCCTGGAGGCATCCCATTGCCATTCCATCGTTGTTGGAGATGACCATATCGATCTGGTCGCCGAGCCTCGTTGCCCATCCGCCCATGGCGTCAGTAGCAGCATTGGCATTCCAGGTCGTACCATCGGTTCCGGTCATGGCGCGGCTGTCAAGCTCAACGACCTTCATCGTCGTTCCACCGACGTTGGCAGAGCCTTCCTTGGTATTCTCAACGCCAGGATCGGTTGAGCCGGTCCATGTTCCGAGAGCCTCTCTGACACCCTGTGTCCTAGCCTTGGAGTCATTGTGTCCGACGTCTCCGATGCAGAGGACATAACCGATGACGCCATCGCCATTGCGATCGACGACAGCAGGATCGGCAGAAGCAAGATAATCAACGACAAGCTGTCCCTGGACAGCGCCGCCGCCAGCTGCGTCGAATCCAACATAATAGGTCTTGTCGTTCCAATTCATGACTTCCATGTCGATCACGCCAGTCGTAGGATCGGAAGGCTGCCTGTTGAAGAATACCACAGGCTTCGAAGCATTACCGACTAGGGCTGCTGCCTCTTTTCCACCCTGCGCGAATACAGCTGAACACACGAGAGCCATTACCAGAACGGCCATTATCGCTTTTCTCATTGAAAACCTCCTATGCGGCCTAAGCCGCATCGTTTACCTCTTTAAGGAGAATTTTCCCATGCTTTTTTCCTGACGTAAATGGAATTCGCATCAGTTTACGGAATTTAAGGATGAAAGAGCGCAAGGAACTCCGCAGGTTCCATGATCTGTCCAGATTCCATCAGACGGAACCAGGGTCACAAGGAAGACGCGGCCTACCCCCTTTCCAAGACCTTTTCCAATCGCATGAGACTCCTTTTTCTTAAGGCTAGCACCGTTCAGGCACATTGGTAGGCTGAAATTTCTTACGCCCTAGGAAGGCCGATGAAATAATAAGGGCCCCGGTTACCCGGAGCCCGAATCGTATCGATCAGAGAGCGATCAGAGGATCTCTCCAAGCAGCTCGCCGCACTTCTGATAGAATGCAAGCCTATCCTTGGCATCCTCAGCAGCCTCAGCGAAGAGCTTATCAGCATCCTCAGGATTCGTCTTATAGAGGGATGAGTACCTGACCTCACCCTTGATGAACTCCTGATAGTCACCGGTAGCCGGCTTCGTCTCCCATACGAACCTCTGTCCAGCAGGAAGCTCTGGGTTGAAGCGATACAGCGGCCAGTAGCCAGCCTCGACAGCCTTCTTGGCCTCAACCTGAGAGTACCTCATGTTGATTCCATGGTTGATACACGGAGCATAGCAGAAGACGATCGAAGGACCATGGTAGGCAACTGCCTCCTGGAGGGCCTTCTGGGTCTGGAGCCTGTTGTATCCGAGAGCAACGGAAGCTACATAGGCATGGCCATAGGTCATGAGCATGAAGCCCATGTTCTTCTTACCGACCTTCTTACCAGCATTGGCGAACTTCGCGACAGCAGCCATAGGAGTTGCCTTGGAAGCCTGTCCGCCGGTATTGGAGTAGACCTCGGTATCGAGGACGAGGATCGTCACGTTCTTGCCAGAGGCAATTACATGGTCGACACCGCCATATCCGATATCATAAGCCCATCCATCACCACCGATGATGATGACATCCTTCTCAGAGAAGTAATCCTGAAGCTCGATGATCTTGTCGAGGATAGCCTGAGACTCAGCGTCTGCGGCCTTCTCCTTGGCAAGCACAGCCTGGACTTCCTTCTGTGCGGTGATGGAAGCCTCAGAGGTGTTGTCATCCCAGAGGCTGTAGCACTTCTCGATAGCAGCCTTGAGCTCAGCAGAGCATCCCTTGGCAAGAAGAGCATCGCACTTGATCTTCAGGAGGTTCCTGTTGGAATCGACGGCAAGGCGCATTCCAAGGCCATACTCAGCGTTATCCTCGAAGAGAGAGTTACCCCAGGCCGGGCCTCTTCCGTCAGCCCTCTTCGTGTAAGGGATGGTCGGGAAGGTTCCGGAATAGATCGAGGAACAGCCGGTTGCGTTAGCGATGATCGCTCTCTCTCCGCTGATCTGGGAAAGGAGCTTCACATAAGGAGTCTCGCCGCATCCTGCGCAGGCTCCGGAGAACTCGAAGAGCGGCTGCTTGAACTGCAGGCCCTTGACGGTTCCCATGTTCAGTCCATCGAGGTTGTCATAGGTAAGGCTCTCGAAGAACTCGGCGTTCTTCGTCTCGCCATTCTCCCTCTCCTCCACGAGAGGCTTGAACTCAAGCGCCTTCTCCTTGGCAGGGCAGGCCTCGATACATACGCCGCATCCCTGGCAATCCTCTGGATATACCTGGATCTTGAACAGAAGGTTCCTGTCGTTCTTGGTGTTGGACTTGATGGCGTGGAACGTTGCCGGTGCCTTCTCCATATCCTCCGGGGTTATCTGCTTAGCGCGGATAGCCGCATGCGGGCAGGACTGCACGCACTGGTTACACTGGATACACTTCGTGCTGTCCCAGTGAGGAACATACGCCGCGACTCCCCTCTTCTCAAGCTTAGTCGTTCCGGTAGGCAGCTTGCCATCGAAGGACATCTGGGAAACAGGGATATCATCGCCCTTGAGGTGCATGACACGCTCGATGACGTTCTTCGTGAAGTCATCGGCATCCTCAGGGATAAGCCTCTTCGGCTCATAGCTCTTCTCGATCTTCTCAGGAACCTTGACCTCGACGAGAGCGGCAGAAGCGCCATCGACGGCAGCCCAGTTCTTGTTGACGACATCCTCGCCCTTCTTCAGGAAGGTCTTCTTGATGTACTTCTTGATAAGCTCGATGGCCTCGGCCTCAGGAAGCACGTTCGCGATCTTGAAGAACGCGGCCTGCATGACGGTGTTGATCCTTGAGCCAAGACCGACGCTGCGCGCGATATCAAGGGCGTTGATGTTGTAGAAATGGATGTGCTTGCTGATGATCTGCTCCTGCATATCCTTCGTCAGGTGATCGAAGCCCTCATCAGAAGGAATCTGGCTGTTAAGGAGGAACGTACCGCCTTCCTTAAGAGCGGAGAGCATATCATAGCGGCCGATATAAGCCGGGTTATGGCAGGCGACGAAGTCAGCATGGTCGATGAGCCATGGCATGTCGAGCTTGCCCTTACCGAACCTGAGGTGGCTGATCGTGATACCGCCGGACTTCTTCGAATCATATGCGAAGTAAGCCTGCGCGTTCATGTCGGTGTTGTCTCCGATGATCTTGATGGAGTTCTTGTTTGCACCGACGGTTCCGTCAGAGCCAAGGCCCCAGAACATGCAGGATACGACACCCTCAGGAGTTACGTCGATCTTGTCGCCGACAGGAATCGAGAGATGTGTCACATCATCGTTGATGCCGACGGTGAAGTTATGCCATGCATCCGGGCGTGCCATGAAGTCATATACGGCCTTCGCATGGGTAGGCGTGAAGTCCTTGGAGGACAGTCCGTAGCGACCACCGATGACCTTAAGGCCAGTCCTGTTCTCCCTGTCGAGCGCAGCAACGACATCGAGGTAGAGAGGATCGCCAACGGCACCTGGCTCCTTCGTCCTGTCAAGCACGGCGATTCTCTTCGCTGAAGCCGGAATGAGCTTCACGAAATGCTCTGCAGAGAACGGACGATAGAGGCGTACCTTGATGAGGCCGACCTTGCCACCCTTCTTGTTGAGGTAATCAACGACCCACTCGAAGGTATCTGCGGCACTTCCCATCACGACCACGATATCCGTGGCATCAGGAGCGCCGACATAGTCGAAGAGATGGTACTGCCTGCCGGTAAGCGCGGCAACCTTATCCATATACTTCTGCACGATGGCAGGAACGGCATTGTAGTACTTGTTGACGGTCTCCCTTCCCTGGAAGTAGACATCCTCATTCTGGGCTGCGACCTTGGTCATCGGATGCTCAGGGCGCTGTGCGCGTGCGCGGAAGCGCTCGATGTACTTCTCATCAACCAGCGTGCGGATATCATCATAGGAGATCTCCTCGACCTTCTGGATCTCGTGGGAAGTCCTGAATCCATCGAAGAATGAAAGGAATGGAACCTCGGCCTCAAGCGTCGAGAGATGAGCGACAAGGGCAAGATCCATCGTCTCCTGGATGGAGGATGCACAGGTCATCGCGAAGCCGGTATTGCGGCAGGCCATGACATCCTGATGATCGCCGAAGATCGAAAGGGACTGTGCTGCGAGAGCCCTGGCAGACACATGGAATACCGTAGGGATCATCTCACCTGCGATCTTGTACATGTTAGGGATCATGAGAAGAAGGCCCTGAGATGCAGTAAACGTCGTTGTCAGCGCACCTGCGGAAAGGGCACCATGGACTGCACCAGCGGCACCTGCCTCACTCTGCATTTCCATGATCTCGACCTTCTTGCCCCAAAGGTTCTCACGACCGGTAGAAGCCCACTGGTCAGCATACTCGCCCATCGGAGAGGACGGAGTAATCGGGTAAATAGCGGCAACGTCGCTGAATGCATAGGCTATATGCGCAGCAGCGGTGTTTCCGTCAATGGTAACCATCTTCTTGTCTGCCATTATTACACTCCTCGAATTTTCAATGAGCTTGAGACATGCTCAGGCCCAGCGTTCAATGCAATTATGTAGGATATCGTAAGTCAGGCAGGTTTACAACCGCAAATGCATGGCAAACCGGTAGAGTTCAGGTAGAAAAGAAGAGGAGATGAGGAGAAGGCCTTATCGGAAGGCCCTGCCAAAGGGATACCGGAATGGTTCGGCAGGATGGGCATCAGCCATCTTCTCCTCCCTCCTTGAATGACTTGGTTAGCTATGGCTAACCCATTTATAGCACAAGCACAGGATCAATGTCAACGGAATTTCAGGATATCCTGATGATAATCAGCAGAGCCCTCCCCTATGAAGGCAAGGGGAGGACGGCGGATCAATAGCCAAGCTGGCACATGGCATCGGCGACCTTTATGAATCCCGCGATGTTCGCTCCCTTCACATAGTCTATGTAGCCGCTCTCTTCCCTGCCATGCCTGACGCACTCTCCGTGGATAGAGCGCATGATGTTCCTCAGGCGCTCATCGACCTCTGCCGCGCTCCAGTGCAGATGCATCGCATTCTGGCTCATTTCCAGCCCGGACACGGCGACTCCCCCGGCATTGGCGGCCTTTCCTGGAGCAAATGAGATTCCCCTCTCCCTCAGCAGATCGGCAGCATCGAGGGTGCATCCCATATTGGAGGTCTCTACCACATATCTGACGCCATTTGAGATGAGGCGCTCGGCATCCTCCTTTCCCAGCTCGTTCTGTATAGCGCAAGGGAAGGCAAGATCCACAGGGACCTCCCAAGGCTTCCTTCCCTCTATGAACTCGGCCTTGAATCTCTGGGCATAGGGCTTGACGACATCATTATTGGAAGCACGGAGAGCAAGCATATAGGCCCATTTCTCAGGGGTACCTACCCCATCCTCATCATATATATAACCATCAGGACCAGAGATCGTCACGACCTTGGCCCCAAGCCCCGTTGCCTTCATCGCGGCTCCCCAGGCGACATTCCCGAATCCGGACAGGGCGATGCGCTTGCCCTTCAGGCTGTCACCATGCTCCTCCAGCATGGCCTCTGCAAAATACATGGTGCCGTATCCCGTAGCCTCCGGACGCACCAGGGAACCACCCCAGCCCGGCCCCTTTCCGGTAAGCACTCCCGTATTCTCGCCTACGATCCTCTTATACTGGCCGTAAAGATAGCCGATCTCCCTGCCTCCTACCCCGATATCACCGGCAGGAACATCGGTATCAGGTCCGAGATACTTATATAGCTCAGTCATGAACGAGCGGCAGAAGCGGAGTATCTCGGCATCGGACTTTCCCTTCGGAGAGAAATCGGAACCGCCCTTGCCTCCTCCCAAGGGAAGCGTCGTCAGGGCATTCTTGAACACCTGCTCGAATCCGAGGAACTTCATCGTCCCCTCTGTCACCGATGCATGGAAACGCAATCCACCCTTATAGGGCCCAAGGGCATTGTTGAACTGGACGCGATATCCCCTGTTCACCCTTATATTCCCATCATCATCCTCCCAGTCAACCTTGAAGGATATGACACGGTCAGGCTCGGTTATCCTCTCCAGTATCCTGTTCTTTATGTAGACAGGATTATCGTTGACCGTGTCGATCACGGAAGAAAGCACCTCCCGCACAGCCTGGATGAACTCCGGTTCCGCCGGATTCCTTCTTTCGATCTCTGACATGAAGCTATCAAGACTGTACATATGACCCTCCAAGCAAAGGGTAAGCCCGTATCTGTGAGCCGTCAATGATAATATACATCAAAATAATCTATAAGAATTCATTTATAATTCAGAATATTATTTTTCTATTACTTATTCCATAAATCATATTCAGTTTTTAAATCGTATGCCGTGGTGACGATTACCTATCCATGATATTTGCATATCCATCAATATGGATACCATAATTATTGGATATAATTAAATTAATATGCGACTTATTGCTGAATAATGAATAATGACAATTGCGACATCTTTGCTGTATAATCGGCTTATGACTAACTTTCCAAGGATCATATACCTTGTATCGGTCTGGGTAATGGGACTGTCCCTGGCCATCATCGTGGCGGCTGACATAATGTACCCTGTCTCGGACACGTTCCTCCGCACATTCGGATATATCGCGATAATAGCTGCGATAGGAGCCCTCTATGGGCTGGCAAAGGGACGCAGGGGAAGATAATGTATCTTCTTGATCAGACATGGATGCCCTTCTCGAATCTGATGCTGAAGCACGTATATAACGTGCTTCTTATCTGTTCTGACTATGACAGGTTCATGCTTGAGGAAGACGGAAGGGTCGAGGAAGAGCTGTATCAGGAGTACACGCAGCTAGGCCTCTCGAATCCACCGAAGATCACCCATGCGAACAACGAGGAAACCGCGCTCAGGCTGATTGATGAGCTATCCTTCGATCTGGTCATCACGATGCTGGACCTGGGTTCCGAAAGGGTCGAGGCCCTTGCGGAGGCAATAAAGATCAGGCGGCCCTGGATGCCGGTGATCGCGCTCTCCCCCTCACCAGACCATAGGAAGGTGAAGGTACTTAAGGGAGAGAACTGCCCTTATATCGACTATCTGTTCTACTGGCAGGGCAATGCATCTCTCTTCCTAGCGATGGTAAAGCTGGTAGAGGACAGGATGAACGTGGAACATGATACATCGGTTGCTGATGTGCAGGTGATAATCCTCGTGGAGGATTCTGTCCGCTTCATCTCCTCCTATCTGCCGCAGATGTATACCTGCCTGATTAACCAGAACAGGGTCTCCATACTGGAGGCGCTCAACGACTGGGGCCGGACGCTGAGGATGAGAGGACGCCCGAAGATCCTCCTGGCACGCACATACGAGGAAGCCTGGGATCTATACAGCACATACAGGGATAATATCCTCGGAATCATTACGGATGTGACATTCCCCTCATCGGAAGGAAGGGAAGACTCAGGATTGAGGCTTGCCGCGGCGATAAGGGATGAGTCGAAGGATCTTCCTATCCTCATCCAGAGCACGGAGAAGGAGAACAAGGCCGATGCCGACAGGCTCGGAGCCGATTTCCTCTGGAAGTTCTCCGATACGCTCCTGCAGGATCTGGAAGCGCATTTCCTCAAGAACTATAACTTCGGGCCATTCATATTCATCGATCCGGAGAGCGGCAGGCAGATAGCCAGGGCTGACACGATGAAGGAGGTTCAGGAGATACTGAAGACACTTCCTCTCCCCTCCTTCCGCTACCATTCGAAGCGCAATGACTTCTCCAGATGGCTGAGATCACAGTCCCTCTACGCCCTCGCTGCCAAGATAAAGAACATAAACCTGGATACAGGCAGGAGCGATGAGGAGGTCAGGAATCTCCTATACGAGACTATTAAGAGCTATCGCGCTGAGCGTACCCGTGGCGTAATAGCCGACTTCTCAGTGGCAAGCTATGACGAGACGATGCTGTTCACCCGCATCGGCAAGGGATCGCTGGGAGGCAAGGGGCGCGGCCTCGCCTTCCTTGCCATGGAGATGAAGGCAAGCGGGATCATGGACAAGTATCCTTCCGTCTACCTTTCGATCCCGCGTACCGTGGTCATATCCACGGAGCTCTTCACCGAGTTCATGGAACTCAACGGGCTATCATCGCTGTACTTCCGATCCCAGAGCGATCAGGAAATACTCTCGCTGTTCCTTTCCTCACGCATGCCAGAACGCCTCACGGAAGCTCTCAAGGATGTGCTTAGCATAATCCGCAAGCCCATGTCAGTCAGGTCATCATCGCTATTGGAAGATTCCCATTTCCAGCCATTCGCAGGCGTCTACCAGACATCGATGATCCCCAATACGGGAAGCGACGAGAAACGGCTGGAGGATCTGGAAAGAGCAGTGAAGACCGTATGGGCCTCAACGTACTTCGAATGCGCGAAGGAGTACCTGAAACGCACCTACCACTCGCTTGAGGAAGAGAAGATGGCGGTCATTCTCCAGCAGATAACGGGATCAGACCATAAGGGATACTGGTATCCGAACATATCAGGAGTAGCGCGTTCCCTGAACTATTACCCCGTTCCGGGACAGAAGGCAGAGGACGGAGTCGGCATGCTCGCATTCGGATTCGGAAAGATAATCGTCGACGAGGGCACTGCCCTTCGATTCTGCCCGGCAAAGCCAAAGGTCCCCTCCAGCTCCTCTCTCACCTCGGAAAGCTCTTCCCAGGATATGCTATACGCGCTGGATATGAACGCCCCGTTCGATCCGCTGAAGGATTCAGACAACCTTACATTCATCCCGCTTCAGGAGGAAGCCGCACGTTCGCCGATGGCGCTCAGGGGCATAGCCTCGACCTTCGATATGGCGACAGGGCTGCTTTCTGAATCCCCTCGGGCAAAGGGAGAGAGGATGATAACCTTCAACGGCATACTGAAGTATGACATGCTTCCTCTGGCCGGAATCATCGATGATATCCTGAAGCTTGGGACGGAAACCATGTCAGAACCGGTAGAGATCGAATTCGCAGTGAATACGGAGCATGAGAACAGGCCGGATTTCTCCATCCTGCAGATCAGGCCGATATCAGGGAACGATGCATACATGGATGTAAGCATAACGGATGATGACAGGAAGAATGCGCTCATATATGCGAAGAAGGTGATGGGAAACGGCTCGGCAGAAAGCATCCAGGACATCGTCACGATAAAGCCAGAGGCCTTCAAGGCATCCGAGATGACGGAGATGGCAGGAGAGCTTGAGATGATCAACAAGGGCATCGAAGGAGAATATGTCCTGATAGCGGCGGGCAGGCTAGGCTCTTCGGACAGATGGCTAGGCATCCCATGCACATGGTCGCAGATATCGAAGGCTCATGTGATCGTCGAGACAGGACTAAGGGAAATACAGGCAGAGCCAAGCCAGGGCACGCATTTCTTCCAGAACATGACAAGCCTCGGCTGCCTATATCTCACGATAAACCCCATGTATGGGGATGGAATCTTCGACTATGAGGCTATATCAAGGCTGGAGACGGTAGAGGAAACAAGGCATTTCATCCATGTAAGGGCCGCGAATGCGCTGACGATAAAGGCCAACGGCCTCTCAGGAGAAGCTATAATAAGGACAACGGAGGGAAAATGATCACCGAATACTATGCACCTACCGATGTGATATTCGGAAAGGATGCCGTGCAGAGCTGCGGAAAGCAGGTAAGGAATCATGGGGGAAAGAAGCTCCTGATCCATTATGGTTCGGAGCGCGTGGTCAGGAATGGACTCATGGGCAAGATCACGGCCCAGCTTGACGACGAGGGAATAGCATATACCCTCCTCGGAGGAGCGCAGCCGAATCCCAGGCTCTCCCTGGTACGGAAGGGAATCGAGATCGGCAAGGCGGAAAATATCGATTTCATCCTTGCTGTCGGAGGCGGAAGCGCCATAGACAGCGCCAAGGCAATAGCCTATGGACTAGCGAACGAAGGAGATGTCTGGGACTTCTACATCGGAGCCAGGGAGCCAGTGGCATGCCTGCCTATCGGAGTGGTTCTGACGCTCTCGGCAACAGGATCAGAGATGAGCAACAGCTCCGTGATAACCAATGAGGAAGGAGACCTCAAGCGTGGATACAACTCGGACCTCAGCCGTCCATGCTTCGCGCTTCTCGACCCAACCCTCACCTATTCCGTTCCTCCTTATCAGACATCATGCGGTACGGCAGACATCATGATGCATACGATCGAGAGGTTCTTCCATTCGGGAAAGACGCTCTCCCTCACCGATAGCCTGGCCATGGCTCTCGTCAGGAACGTCATCGAGAATGGCAAGAAGGTCCTTCAGGATCCTGAGGATTACGATGCGAGGGCAAACCTCATGTGGGCATCCTCCCTATCCCATAACGGATTGATGCAGACAGGCAATGAGCAGAGAGGAGACTGGGCCTGCCATCAGATGGAGCATGAGCTGTCAGGAAAATATGATGTCGCCCACGGCGCAGGGCTCACAGCCATCTGGGGAACATGGGCACGCTATGTCTTCATGGAGGACCCGGAGAGATTCGCAGCCTTCGGAGAGGGAGTCTTCGGAATCAAGAGAACCTCCGATCCTGCCAGGGATGCCATGCAGGCCATAAAGGCCATGGAGAGCTGCTTCACATCGATCCATATGCCGATCAGCCTAAAGGAACTTGGAGTAGAGCCCTCCGAGGAGGATCTTGATGAGCTTGCCGAGAAGGCGTCATTCTTCGGTAAGAGGACCATCGGAGCCTTCAAGATCCTCGACAAGGAGGATATCAGGGCGATATACGCGGCAGCCAGAGGCTAGAACTGCCCTAGAAGATGCTGCATCAATAGCGATACAAGGGTTATCGACACCCAGCAGGAGAAGCCCAGAGCCAAGGGCTTTCCTCCTGTCCTTATGAGCTTAACGATATCCGTATTGAGACCGATGGCTGCCATCGCCACGATGATCATGAACTTGGAAAGCTCCTTGAACGGCGTGAAAAGCGAAGAGGGAGCCCCGCAGGCCATGAGAAGAGTCGTCAAAAGAGATGCAAGCACGAAGTAGAGGATGAAGAAGGGAAATATCTTCCTTAGCGATATATTCCCTTCTCCTCCTTCCCTCTTTGTCCTGATGAAGGCAAGGGCAAGGGTTATGGGAATGATGGCAAGGGTACGGGTAAGCTTCACGGTAACAGCCTTATCCAGCGTCGCCGTCCCTAGTCCCCACATGCTGTCCCAGGTAGAGGCACAGGCCGTTACCGAAGAGGTGTCATTCACCGCCGTACCTGCAAATACCCCAAAGGCATCCCCGCTTGCGGTATCGAATCCGATAAGTACTCCAAGCGTCGGGAAGACAAGGGCCGCGATCACGTTGAAGAAGAAGATCACGCTTATCGCCTGAGCGACCTCCTCATCATCTGCACCTATGACAGGGCTGGTAGCAGCGATGGCCGAGCCGCCGCATATCGATGAGCCTACCCCTATAAGCACAGCAGTATTCTTCCTGATGCCGATCACGCGAGAGAACAGGAATGCCACTATCAGCGAGATAGAGATGGTAGAGAGGATTATCGGAAGGGACTGAAGGCCCGTCTCAGCCACCACAGAGAGATTCATGCCGAATCCGAGCAGGACGACAGCCCACTGAAGAATCTTCTTTGAAGAGAACCTGATCCCTGCATCAAGGGTTCCTCTATCCTTGAGGAATATGGCTATAACCATACCGATAAGTATGGAGAAGACAGGTCCGCCGACTACAGGAACAAGCTTTCCCAGGAAAAAGGAAGGAACTGCTATGACAAGGCAGAAAAGCACGCCCTTCCAGACAGATGAAATGCTATTCATACGCCTTTCATACCATGGAAGGAGCAATAAGGAAAAGAGACGACTTCAAAACCTGTATCCAAGCTTCATCTTGACCTTAAGCAATATCATCCGATAGCCCGATCAACGGGCTCTCGTACTATCTCGCAACGAATCTCTGGAACTTGCTCCTAGGCTTCTCCGGTATCGTCATGGAAAGCAGGCCTTGTTCAAGCAATGGCTTCAGGACTTTATAGTAAGCCGCTGTTCTCCCCATCCCCGTAAAGGCCTCAACCTCAGCCCTCGTCCTTGGGATATGGCAAAATGAGAGCACGTCTTCGAACTCTACCGACTGCTGGCGGGCATTGCGGAAGATAACACGGAATTCACCGCCTGTATTGATAAACTCCGGACGAGGAAGCCCCGCCATTGCGAACTCGTTTATCATAGTCGGAATCCCAGAATACCTGTTCTCGGATACTCCCAATATCTCGAGAATGTCAGCCAGGAGAGGATTACGCGTATCCGGGCGGATCTCGCCTAGCCTTGATATAGGCATATTCCCATACAATCCTCCGCTATTGATTATCTCAATCCTGTCGGAATACATCTCGATCCGCACAGGAGAACCTTCGCTGTAAACGCTATAATCCCTATGCTGAAGAGCATTGAGTATAGCCTCCCTGACAGCTATCTCAGGATACTCAGCCTTATCCTCCCTGCTGCCATCTCCATCAAAGGCGATTCCATGCCGGCTGTTCCTTGCGACGAACGCGATGGAGGCTTCCAACATATCCTTTATGTTTCCGGTGAACTTCTTAGAATCCGAAAAACGCACATTTCCATCATACAGCAATCCCTTCTCTGTTCCCGGGACGACTACGGCTGTGACTGAAAGCTGAGGGAAGAAGGCCTGAGGATAAATGGAAAGCGCCATCAGTGCCGCGATTGTTGGATGCCCATCCTTGATCAGTCCCGTCAGGGGCAATATGTTCTTATCAGGGATGTTCGCAAGATTCGGCCGCTCCTTCTTAAGCGCTGCAAGATATGACCGTAAGAGATCCTCGTCCAAGAAGGAAGGATCTGCATCCTCTACAATTCGGCTATCATCATGGATTCCCTTACGGAAAGCCTCAAAGCCATACACCTCGTAAGGCGTCATATGCTCATCAGACTCACCTACCCTGACGAATGATCCCTTCAGCGGCCCGGCCCCTTTATAGTATACGGGCCGGCTTGCGAACTCCGCTCCGGGAATCTCGGCAGAAACGACGACCTTCCCATCGATCTCTGCTATCGTAAATAATGGCCGGACCTCGGGGTCCATCTGCTTGCATTGCCCGATCACATCCTTCTCAAGCTGTTCAGCATCATATACGCCTACTATGCTATAGTCATCTTCGGAAACCCCGAAGACAATCACTCCGCCCTCATCCTGATTGGAAAAGGAAGAGAGCGTATCATACAGCTTCTTAGGACAGCCTTTCTCTGCAGATCTCAGCTCCAGCGTAGGAGTCTCCGCCTTTATTCTCTGTATTTTCGATACCAATGTGATAAGATCAGCAACTTCCATATCAAAAATATAGCACAAATAAGCAAAAATTCAAGTTTTGATAGAAATTATCAAGAATATGATAAATCCTATCAAATTTTGATTTGAAGATATTTCTTTATATAAGAAGCATATATCTGAAAACATGCTGGATTCTTGATAAACTTTTGATCCTATTTATCAAGATTATTATCAAATCCATTCATGCCTTATCCGGAGAGACAGCGGACATGAAATAATCCCAGAGCGTGTCATGCGGTGGATCAGCTATGATATCGACCTCGACATTCTTCACGGGATGGATGAATGATACATGGCGGGCATGAAGGCAGATTCCGCCATCTGGATTGGATCTTGCAGCCCCATACTTCAGGTCTCCCTTTATGTGGATGCCGATAGCGGCAAGCTGCGCCCTTATCTGATGATGCCTCCCCGTATGGAGATCTATCTCAAGAAGATGGTATTTATCAGAGGATGCGATCATGCGATATGACAGCTTCGCTATCTTCGCCCCCGGCTTCTCCTGCGCTGACGCAATGCTCTTGTTATTCACCGCATTACGCGTGATGTAATGGATAAGCGTAGCCTCAGCCTTCGCTGGGCGCCTGTCGACGATTGCCCAATAGGTCTTCCTGACTCCCGAGGTGCGGAAGAGCGCCGTCATCCGCGACAGCGCCTTATCTGTCTTGGCATATACGACTATTCCGGATGTCGGGCGATCAAGGCGATGGGGAATGCCGAGAAAGACATTTCCCGGCTTCCCGTACTTCTCCTTGAGATAGAGCTTCACATCATCAGCAAGGGTCCTGTCCCCCGTCTCATCTCCCTGCACGAGCTCCCCAGGAAGCTTGTTGACAGCTATGAGATGGTTATCCTCATAGAGGACACGGTCATCACTTATCATCATCAACCCCATCAAGAAGGCTCGGTGCGGCCTCTTCCGATGTGGAGGTATCCTTCGTCTGCCTTATAGAGAGCGACTGCAGCTCCTTGCCGGTAAGCTTCTGGCCGGCGGCAGATGGTGACTTATATATCGGGAAGTCAGCGAAGCGCACGGTATCCTCCAGGATCTTATAGCCATAGCCGGGCTTGAACTTCATGGTTATCACGGCAGATGGCCATATGGACATCTTCTTCACCTTCGCCTTCGGGCCTGAGACGACAGAGTACATCTTATCGGTCGTGAATGAGGTTATCCTGAAGCGCTTGATCTGATAGACGTTCTTATCGCGGATCTTGTCGCGATAGATAACGGTGAAGACCTCGTTCGCAAGGACCTCCTTATCACCGTAGTTGACATAGAAGAGCCCTTCGGTGCCTATGAACGTCTTATCCTCGACAGGTATGACGCGATACTCCCCGTTGGTCTTCATATAGAAGATCTTATCGAACGGGCTTACCTTAAGAAGCGGATCTCCGACCTTGATGCTCGTGCCGATGTACCCTGTCGCAGGATCATAGCGGACGTCCATGTTGCGTACCGCGACCTGACGCGCGTTAAGGGTCTGGAACGAGGAGATCTCAGTCTTGCGGCGGAAGGTCTCCTTGTCGCACATCTCCTCCAGTTCCGTAAGATATGACTCAGCATAATCCACGATATTGGCAAGATGGTGATCTATCGTATCGATGTTTCCCTGTATCTCCCTTATCTCTTCCTTATTGCGCTCTATATCAAAGAGGCTTATGCGCCTGATAGGGATCTTCAGCAGCCTCTCGATATCCTCATCGGTTAGAGCCTCGCCCCCAAGCTCTGCCTCGAATGGAACGAAACCCGTGACGATAGCCTCACGTACCTCATCGGCGCTCTTCTTAGTCTCGATCTCCTTATAGATGCGCTCCTCTATGAAGATGCGTTCCAGCGTTCTCGCCCTGAGCTTCTCCTCAAGATGCTTCCTGTCGTTCTGCAGCTCCGCAGTAAGGACCTCAACGAGATGCCTGGCATGGAAGCGTATCATCTCAGAGATCGATACGGCCTTAGGATAGCCATCCACGATCACCAGAGGATTCACGGAGATCTTCTTCTCGCAGTCAGTCGTCGCATAAAGAACATCGACCATATCCTCTGAGTAGACATTGCGCTGCCAGCATATCTCGATCTGGGCCTTCTCCGCGGTGAAATCGGAGATCGATGCGATCTTAAGGCGTCCTGAGGCATTAGCCTTCTCTATCGATTCGATCAGTGCATCGGAGGTAACGCCATACGGAAGCTCCTCAATGACGAGCTTCTTAGGATCAGAAGCATTGAGACGGGCCCGTACGGCAATCTTGCCCTTGCCATCGTCATACTCTGATACATCCATGATGCCGCCGCCGGGGAAATCCGGATAAAGCGTGAACTTCTTTCCCCGCAGAGCCTTCTTCTCCGCCTCCAGGACCTCGAAGAGATTATGCGGCAGGATCTGCGTGGACATGCCGACCGCGATTCCCATCGTTCCCTGTATGGCAACCACTGGTATCTTGGCAGGAAACAGCACGGGTTCCTTGTTCCTGCCATCGTACGAATCGACATACTCGGTGATCTCCGGGTTATAAAGGACCTTCTTGGCAAAGGGCTTGAGGCGGCACTCGATGTACCTGGCCGCGGCAGCTCCGTCGCCGGTAAGGAAGTTTCCGAAGTTTCCCTGCTTCTCGATGAAAAGCTCGCAATTCGCAAGATTGACAAGAGCCTCGTATATCGATGAATCTCCGTGCGGATGATACTTCATGCAGGCGCCTACGACATTCGCGACCTTCATGAAGCGGCCATCATCCATCTCGAACAATGTATGCATGATCCTGCGCTGTACAGGCTTGAAGCCATCGACAAGATCGGGAATGGCCCTGTCCCTGACTACATAGGATGCATATTCAAGGAAATAGTTGCGGTATAGTTTATCAGCCTGTGACATCTAAGAGATTCTCCATTATGAATTCCCTGCGCTGCGGAGTATTCTGTCCCATATAGAACTCCATCTTGTCCCTGATATCCTTTATCGAGGTTATCGTGACGGGAAGAAGCTTTATATCCTCGCCGATGAAGCGCTTGAACTCGTTGGGGCTGATCTCTCCCAGCCCCTTGAAGCGCGTCACCTCGCATCCTCGGATCCTGGCCATCGCCTGATCACGCTCCGCCTCTGAATAGCAATACTCCGTCACAGCCTTGTTGCGGACACGGAAGAGAGGCGTCTCAAGGATAAAGAGGCGCCCGGAAGTGACAAGCTCCTCGAAGTAAGAGAGGAAGTATGTCATCAGGAGTATCCTGATATGGAATCCATCGGTATCAGCATCAGTGGCGATGACGACCTTCGAATAGCGGATATCATCGATGCCGTTCTCGATGCCCAGGGCGACCATGATGTTATAAAGCTCCTCATGCTTATACAGCTCCGTGCGCTTATAGCCCTGCACGTTGAAAGGCTTTCCTCGGAGTGCGAAGACAGCCTGCGTGTTCGAATCCCTGATGTTAGAGAGGGTTCCCGCCGCGCTGTCTCCCTCGGTGAGGAAGATCATGGAGTTCTCCGCTTCCTTGCGGTGCTGGGCAGAGGCAGAATCGAGATGATAGCGGCAATCGCGGAGCTTCGGGATATGCACAGCGGTGCGCTTCGCCCTCTCCTTGGAGTTGTTGCGTACCTCCTGCTCCTCCTTATGGACCTTCTCGTTGGTCGTGACCTTATCCTGCAGGCCCTGGGCGATGGCCTTATCCTTGAGAAGCGCCTCAAGGATCGCCTCCTTGACCTCATTCACGATCCAGGTACGGACCTCAGTCGATCCAAGCTTATTCTTCGTCTGGCTCTCAAAGACAGGATTCTGCATCTTTATCGCGATAGCCGCCACGATGCCATCCCTGATCTCAGGAGCCTGCCAGCTCTTGCGGAAGAACTCATTGATTCCCTTCAGCACGCCCTCCTTGAACGCAGCGAGATGCGTGCCTCCATCAGAGGTATTCTGGCCATTCACATATGAGAAGTAGTTCTCTCCGTAGCCGGAGGTGTGGGTGAAGGCAAACTCAAGATGCTCGTTCTTGAAGTGTATCGTGGGATACAGCCCTTCCCCTCCCAGCACCTTGGTAAGGAGATCAAGAAGCCCATGCTGGCTCTTTATTATCGTCTTGTTGTATTCGATCGTAAGGCCTGTGTTCAGATAGGCGTAGCTCCACAGCCTGTCTAGCACGATATCATCAAGATAGTGGAAATCAGGGAAGAGTGTTGGATCGGGACGGAAGGTTATGAACGTTCCATCAGGCTCCTTCGTACTTCCCTTCTTCTCCTTCTCAAGCACGCCTTCCTTGAAGGTGGCTTCGACATACTTTCCCTCGCGGTATGAGCGCACGAGGAAGGTGGAGGAAAGGGCATTGACCGCCTTCGTCCCGACTCCATTGAGACCGACGGAGAACTGGAATGCCTCGCTATCGTACTTCGCTCCGGTATTTATGACGGAAACGCACTCGACAACCTTTCCGAGAGGAATGCCCCTTCCATAGTCACGGACGGAGACGGTATCGTCGATGATCGTCACCTCTATCCTGTTTCCGTGCTTCATCGTGAACTCATCCACGGAGTTGTCGATGATCTCCTTCAGGAGTATGTATATGCCATCATCCGGATGCGTTCCGTTACCAAGCCGCCCGATATACATGCCAGGACGCAGCCTGATATGCTCCAGGGAGGAGAGCGATTTTATATTACTTTCATCATAGGCCATGATGGCAGTATAGACCACATTGAGCGCTCCTTGCAAATGGAAGTGCTAACTCAACGCCACATATGATGATACGGAGACCCTAAAACGCTTGATATGCCGTCAGAGGGAAAGGATCTCGCTCCATACGCGCTCATCCACGGGGATGCCTTCCCTTAGATTCTCCTCCCTCGTGCGGAGCATGCGCTCTCCAGGATAGACGATCTCCTTCGTTCCCTCCGCCTTCGTCGAGCCTTTGAGGTATCCTATCGCACGCTCTGCTATCCTGTCCGCCTCATCCTCTCCGACGATCTTCCTGTAATCGATAGCGATGAAGACCTGCGAGAGCGCGCTTTCATCCTCCTGCTCCGCTATATCTGCAACCGGGAGTCCTCCGGAGAGGCAGGCAGAGAAGATGTCTATCATGAAGGACATGGCAGAACCCTTCCAGTAGCCTGCTGACAGCGGCCTCCTAGTCTCAAGCACCGCGGAAGGATCCGTGGTTATCCTTCCATCCTTATCGAAGCCGGCGGCAACGCTCATCTGCCTGCCCGCCAGCCTCGCCACCTCAAGCGCCCCATATGAGAACTGGGACATGGCGGAATCGACGATCATGTGCTTGCCGTCCTTTCGTGGAAAGGCCATTACGAATGGATTATTGCCGAGGCGCGAATCAACGGCACCCCATGCAGGCATGTTGTTGGTAGTATTGGTGAAGCATATCGCGGCATAGCCTTGCTCAAGCGCACGGTAGCCATATGTCGCTGCCCGGAGCCAGTGGTTGTTGCGGGCAAGCGCCACAAGGCCTATGCCATGCCCTGAGGCAAGATCCATGGCCCTATCCATGGCGAAGATCGCATTCACGATACCGAATCCCATATGGCCATCATAACGGCTCATGCCGCCAGAGGCTGCGATGAGTTCCGGCTCTGCAGAGGGAACGATCGTCCCCGCATCGACAGACTTGACAAGACGGGCGAACCTGTTTATGCCATGGGTATATGTCCCCTCAAGCGAATTCCTCGCCATCTCATATGCCACGATTCCAGCCTTATCGGCAGGAGCGCCGTGGGAGATCAGGATATCCCTCATCACACGTTCAGCTTCTTCGAATCTAATCCTCATGGCCACAATATTATGGACAGCGCGGCCGGCTCTGCAATAGCCTTTTTCCGCCCATAATGATATTCTCTCGGCTATGAGCAAGTATCCATTCAGCGAGATAGAGCCAAAGTGGCAGAAGTACTGGGAAGAGCATAAGACATTCCATACGGAAGAGGACCCTTCGGTTCCTAAGGATAAGAGGCGCTACGTCCTTGACATGTTCCCATATCCATCAGGCGCGGGACTTCATGTCGGACACCCTGAGGGCTATACAGCTACGGATATCTATTCAAGGTACCTGAGGATGAGGGGATATAACGTACTCCATCCGATGGGCTTCGACTCCTTCGGCCTGCCTGCGGAGAACTATGCGATAAAGACAGGGACCCATCCATGGGAGACAACCGAGAAGAACATCAGGAACTTCCGTCGCCAGATAAAGAGCCTCGGCTTCTCATATGACTGGGACAGGGAGGTCTCGACATGCGATCCCGACTACTTTCACTGGACACAGTGGATCTTCGAGAAGCTTTATGAGAAAGGGCTTGCCTACGAGGCGGTGACTCCGATCAACTGGTGCCCCAGCTGCAAGACGGGACTGGCCAACGAGGAAGTCAAGGAAGGCCACTGCGAACGCTGTGGAGAGAAGGTAGAGAAGAAGAACATCAGGCAGTGGATGCTGAGGATCACAGCCTATGCCGATAAGCTCCTGGAAGGCCTCGATACCCTTGACTGGCCGGAATCGGTAAAGGCCATGCAGCGCAACTGGATCGGAAGATCGGAAGGCGCCGCGGTATTCTTCCAGATCGACGGGATGGATGAGAAGCTCGAGGTCTATACCACACGCTGCGACACGCTCTTCGGAGCTACATACATGGTCGTCGCTCCAGAGCATCCGCTCGTTCCTGCCCTGACCACTCCGGAACAGAAGGCCTCGGTAGATAGATATCTCGAAGAGACAAGGCACAAGTCCGATCTCGAAAGGACAGATCTCGCGAAGGATAAGACGGGAGTATTCTCCGGCTCATATGCGATCAATCCTGTCAACGGGAAGAGAATCCCTATCTGGATCGCTGACTATGTGCTCATCAGCTACGGAACAGGAGCGATCATGGCCGTTCCCGCCCACGATACCAGGGACTGGGAGTTTGCCAAGAAGTTCTCACTTCCCATCATCGAGGTGCTGAAGGGAAAGGTCGACGTGCAGCAGGAGGCCTGGACCGAGGATGGCGAGCATGTCAATTCCGAATGGCTTGACGGCCTCAACAAGGAAGAGGCGATCAGCAAGATGCTCGAGTTCCTTGAGAAGAATGGATACGGACACAAGGCCGTCAACTACAAGCTCCGCGACTGGGTCTTCTCCAGGCAGAGGTACTGGGGAGAGCCTATCCCTCTCATCCACTGCCCTCACTGCGGAACGGTGCTTGTCCCTGAGGAGGAGCTTCCGCTCCGCCTTCCTACCGTGGACAAGTACGAACCATCAGGAACGGGAGAGTCTCCTCTCGTGAACGTGCCCGAATGGGTCAGCTGCAAGTGCCCGAAGTGCGGAGGAGAGGCAAAGAGGGAAACCAACACCATGCCTCAGTGGGCAGGATCATGCTGGTACTATCTCAGATATATCGACCCGAAGAACGAAAAGGTGTTCGTTGATCCGGAGAAGGAGAAGTACTGGATGCCCGTGGACCTCTATGTAGGAGGCGCTGAGCATGCGGTGCTGCATCTGCTTTATGCAAGGTTCTGGCATAAGGTTCTATACGATCTCGGACTTGTCTCCACGCCGGAACCATTCCAGCGGCTCGTGAATCAGGGAATGATAACATCGTTTGCCTACCAGAAGGCAAACAAGAGCCTTGTTCCCGTGGACCTAGTCGAGGAAAAGGATGGCAGATACATAGACAAGGAGACAGGAGAGGAGCTTCAGCAGGTCATCGCGAAGATGTCAAAGTCGCTGAAGAACGTCATCAACCCCGATGACTTCATCCGCAACTATGGAGCCGACAGCGTCAGGATGTACGAGATGTTCATGGGACCCCTGAGGGAATCAAAGCCCTGGGCGACCAACGGCTTCATCGGCGTCTACCGCTTCCTTGACAGGATCTGGAGGATCGCGACGGAGAAGAAGGTCGATGACATCGAGATGGAGGCCCCGATCGACAAGCTCATGCATAAGACGATAAAGAAGGTGACAGAGGACACTGAAAGCCTCTCCTTCAATACCGCCATAAGCCAGATGATGGTATTCGTAAATGAGCTTAACAAGCTGGAGGTCGTCCCGAAGAAGGCCCTTGAGACGCTCTCGCTTCTGCTATCCCCGTATACGCCGCATCTAGCGGAGGAGCTGTGGGAGATGCTTGGGCATAAGCCTTCGATAGCCCTTGAGGACTGGCCAGGCTACGATGAGGCAAAGACCGTGGATGACACGGTTGAGATCGTGGTGCAGGTCAATGGCAAGCTCAGGGCAAGGCTTGAGATGCCGCAGGGAGCAGAGAAGGAAGAGATGCTGAGGGAGGCGAAGGCTGACAGCAAGATCCAGGGATGGATCGAAGGTAAGACGATCGTGAAGGAGATAGTCGTTCCGAACAAGCTGGTCAATATCGTAGTGAAATAAGGCGGAGGGGATGGTTCATCAGGCCATCCCCTTTCCATCTTCCGTCTTATGGAAGATAAGTATTGCCTTGGCAGCCGGAGTGACAGATGATGAGACAAGCAGGAATCCCTGCCTCTCCTCCTCATTCGCGATACGTTCGATGCGCTCTGCAAGGACGGATGCACGCGGAGAATAATCCACGATCCGCGTCTTATACATAGATGCCTCCATTATCGTTCATATATCCTCGCAAGCCCTCCCATGGAGGTCTCGCGATATAGCGATGGCAGGGCATGGCCCGTCTCCATCATCACTTCAACCACATCATCGAATGATATCTTATGATGGCCGTCTCCAAGCAGCACATATGAGGCATGGTCTATAGCTCTCATCGTGGCCATGGCATTGCGCTCGATGCAGGGGATCTGCACAAGGCCCATCAGAGGATCGCAGGTAAGGCCGAGATGATGCTCAAGCCCCATCTCCGCGGCATACTCTATCTGATGGATCGTACCGCCAAGAAGCTGAGCAGCCGCAGCTCCGGCCATCGCACAGGCTACTCCGACCTCCCCCTGACAGCCTACTTCCGCACCGGATATAGAACCATTCGCCTTGACCAGGTTGCCTATGATTCCAGCTGTAAGCAAGGCACGCTGCATACGGGCCTCTGGGATGGAATACTCAAGCGCAAGATGGTAAAGCACGCCAGGCAGCACGCCACAGCTGCCGCATGTCGGAGCGGTCACGATCCTCCCTCCTCCTGCGTTCTCCTCAGAAACCGCGAGGGCATAAGAGAAGGCATGGGCCGTACTTCCCATGAGCCCGGAGAGATCACGGGCCTTGGCATACGCCTGGCAGGCCTTGCGCTGCAGATGAAGCCCTCCGGGAAGCACGCCCTCGGCATCAAGGCCGCGCCTGATGGCATCCAGCATCACGGACCATACCTCACCCATATACTCCATGATTCCCTCTCCCTCTGCCTCTATCGCGACCTCCCATATCTGGTAGCCGCTCTTATCACAGTAGGAAAGAAGCCTCTCCATCGTACCGACCTTCTCATCATCATATACATCGTCATCAGCCTCGCCGGCCTCTCCTTCCTTGATGATCTTGCCTCCGCCGACTGAGTAATAGGTCTCAGAGACCTCCTCAGGCTCGATCATGACGAACGTGACGGCATTGGGATGGAAAGGCTTGAACTCATCAGGAAACCAGAGGATATCAACGGGAATCGAATGTGAGAGAAACACATCCCTGATGGCCTTATCGGTAAGATGGCCCTTGCCCGTAGCTGCAAGCGAGCCATAAAGCTCTGCCCTCGCCTTCCTCACATCAGGATGGGCCTCCAAGAACCTCTCTGCCGCAGCCCTCGGCCCCATCGTATGGGATGATGATGGCCCATACCCGATCCTATACAGCTCTCTCAACGACTCCATGGCTCAAGGATAGCATCTGAGCGTACTGTATTCCAACAGCAATAACCATCTAATGATGGCCAGCTACCATGCCTTCATGATGAGATAGGATGGCGGTGCAGTACATATTCATGCTGATCCCCTGCTCTCTGGCACTCATATAGAGGCTCCGATGAAGCTCGGATGGTATGCGTAGGCGGAATTCCCCGGAGAACCGCCGCAACACGTCAGGCTCCGGAATCTCCTCGCCATCCTCAAGCATCGTCTCAAGCCACGCGCGCTTCGCATCATCCGCGTTGGCAACGGCCTCCTCCAAGGAGTCTCCTGCGGTGATGCATCCCCTCAGCTCCGGGAACCTCACGGCATACCCTCCGCTTTCCTTATCAGCGATAAGCTCGATCCTGTATGGCAGCGACATATAATATCCGATATCCTTGCTCATCTTCCCTTCTCCTCGGCCTCTACCGCTTCCTTCACAAGAAGGATATAAGCCTTCTTCATGAATCTCTGCCTAGGAATGGTTATGGCCTTATGATGCTTTTTCCTGAAAACATAATGACTACTTCCAGAAGACGATTGCCTCATCTCATATCCGTAGGATTCCAGTATCTTCCTTAATTCATCAAAGCACAGCTCTGACGAACCGCTATGGAGCCTAGCAATAAGCTTCTCCCATTTAGACATCTATCCCTCCCTTATAATATACGGTACCGTATACGGTATCAAGCTAGATTATCGGAGACTCCCTTATCGAGGCGGAGGCATCACCATCCTCTGTAAGCACCACCGTAAGAAGAAGGCCACGTTCCTTGCAGATATACCGATAAGCACCAGGATAGATATCGAACACGGTCTCATCACCGCTCATCTCCACAGCGAACGATGGAGTGTCATATCTCTCAGAGACCCATAGGCCTTCAGGGATCGAATCGAATCCGATAAGCCTCCTCTCCTTATGAGGTATCGTGGAAGATGTCAACGTGCCATCATAGATACGGGAGAGGAACTCAGTCTCATCTATAGCCCTGAGATCATCCTCAGCCTCAAGCACCTGTCCCATGGAAAGCCGCTCGACAGCCTCCTTGCGATAGGCAAGCGCAGAAACCATCAGATCCGCAAGATCGCCGGAAGCCCCTTTCAGATAGACAGTCCCATCATCTCCCGGCTCGAAGAATCCTCCGATCGGGCCAAGCTCTCCCATGGGCTTCATGGCAAAGGCCCTGAGCCCTCCGGAATAGACACGGATGACGATCTCCCTCGTCCCCTGCTCAATATGGAGGGTCCTCTCCTCACGCCCATCAAAATAGGAGAGCGTGTACCACAGGTCTCGGCTGAAAAGCTCCTCGAAAGGATGTTCCTCGCCGATCACGAGCGTTACAGGGATAGGGATATCAAGGGAACATGAGGCCAGCAATGAGATGATAAGGGCAATGAATAAAGCCATACCCCTTATACGCCCTATCCCCTCTCCTTTGCCAATCTGAGCAGCTGCCTGTATCTGTCACGGAAGCGCAGCAGGACCTCCTGCACCTCTCCTGACCTATAATCCGCATAGGTCCATGGCAGGGACTCGAAGTGCCGGTTCTGATAGACGAGCGTAAGCTCCGCATAAAGAGAATGTCCGATCGCGATACGATGGGAGCGGTTCTTAGTCGTGGCAAGAACGATGCTTGAGAGCGAAAGCAACCCTGGATCTAGATTGATCTGCCGCTTTCCGTCAGCCGCCCACTCCATCTCTATCTCATTCGTCCTTTCCTTGATCATGGCAAGGGTATCAGGCTGGACGAGGGCCGAGAAGGATATGAAGAAGCGCTCAATGCCATCTCCCATCTCAGGAACATAATAATCAGTGAACGTGAATGGAAATGGCTCCGTTATCATATCGACGGGGCCGAATGAGGCCTCAAGCCTTTCCTGAAGAGCTGACGGGAATCCCCTTACCGAGAGGATTCCCATGAAAAGCAGATCATCATCATAGCCACGGGCTATCATCTGGCAGAGGCATATGTTCCAAGGACGCGGCAGGAAACCGTCTTCTCCTTCATCTTGCCGATTATCTCAGGGAACTTATCCGCATCCGAAAGCTGACACTCAACGAACATAAGGTACTCCCACGGCTTTCCAGGGATCGGCCGGGATTCCAGCTTGATCATGTTTATCCCATTGTCCTTGAATACGGAAAGCGCCTCGATAAGGGAACCTGGCTCATCGGCTACCGAGAACGATACGATCGCCTTGCTTATCCTCGCCTCTGAGCGATAGATAGCCGCGTTCTCCTCCCTTGCGATCACATAGAAGCGCGTGAAGTTCGATGCATCGGTCTCTATGTTCTCCCTGAGGATCTTCATGCCATAGAACGTCGCGGCAGGCTCGCCTGCGATCGCGGCTATGCTCTTGTCTCCCGTCTTGGCAACGTACTCGACGGCGCCGGCGGTATCAAAGAACGGAACGATCTCAGCATCAGGCAGCTCTTCCGACAGGAACTTCCTGCACTGTGCAAGTCCCTGAGGATGGGAATAGACCTTCCTTATATCAGACATCTGGGCATCCGGCATGGTGATGAGATTATGCACGACCCGTATCAGCGTCTCCCCGACTACCGTGATCTCCGGATGGATCGCCAGAAGATCGAGGGTATCGTAGATCGTGCCACCGAGAGTATTCTCTATAGGAACGACAGCATACTTCGCCTTCCCAGAAGAGACCGCATCGAACGCGGAGGCAAACGTATGGCACGGCAGGAGGCTTACATCCTCATCGAATGACCGCCTCACGGCAAGCTCTGAGAACGCTCCACGCACACCCTGGAACGCAACCGTGAGATCGGGCTGAGCCTCTATCTCTGTCTTTCCTTCGCTTCTCTTCACGCCGATGTTCCTCGGCACCTTCTCAAGGCTCTTTCCAACTACAGGGCACAATGCCTGGATATCCCTTACCAGCTTATCGAACTGTGATGGATAAAGGGACTGAGGACCATCGGAGAGAGCGCACTCCGGACAGTTGTGTACCTCGACGATGACGCCGGAAGCACCTGAGGCTATCAGTGCAAGGCTCATCGGAGCAACCATGTCGCGGATACCGGTCGCATGCGATGGATCACCTATGACAGGAAGATGGGAAAGCTTCTGGACCACTGGGATGGCTGAGCAGTCAAGCGTGTTCCTGGTAGCCTTCTCATACGTCCTTATGCCCCTCTCGCAAAGCACGACCTGATCGGTTCCGGAGGCCATGAGGTACTCAGCTGCCATCAGCCATTCCTCGATCGTCGCGGAAAGGCCTCGCTTGAGGAGGACCGGCATGCCTGTCTTGCCGACTTCCTTCAGCAGCTCGAAGTTCTGCATGTTCCTCGCGCCTATCTGGAACATATCGATGTATCCAGCCATCATCTCGACATCACGCGGAGAGACGACCTCTGTCGTTATTGGCATATCGAAGGCATCTCCAGCCTTGCGAAGAAGCTTGAGCCCTTCCTCTCCAAGCCCTTGGAAGGAGTATGGGCTCGTCCTAGGCTTGAAGGCACCGCCGCGAAGGATTACCGCCCCAGATTCCCTTACGGCCTCCGCTATGGTCATTATCTGATCATAGCTCTCGACAGCGCAGGGGCCAGCCATGACCACGACGCGGTTGCCTCCGATCCTCACCTTTCCCACGGATACGATCGTATCCTCCTTCTTCATCTCTCGTGATGCAAGCTTGTATGGCTTGGAAATAGGAACGACGGAACTCACGCCAGGGAGAAGCTCCACCGTCCTTATATCCATCTGGACTGTTCCTACGGCACCGAGAACAGTATCCTGCTGTCCGACTATCTCCTTGACGATGAAGCCCTTTTCCTGAAGGAATGACTTCACTTTATCTTTTTCGACGGGTGTTATACCCTGCTTGAGAATGACGATCATATCAGGGAAAAAGCTAGCTTTTCCATTCGATTTGGTCAATGAAGGAAACCATGGACGACAGATACTTCGATACGATATTCACCCTATTCTCCGACAGGCTCTCAGAGCTGGGTTCGCCTCTTCCATCAGTCAGCATGATCGCAGAGGAAAGAAACGATCCATACAGGGTGCTTGTCTCTACGGTCATCAGCCTCAGGACAAAGGACAGCGTCACGCTTGAATCATCAGGCCGCCTCTTCCAGATCGCCCCGGATATACCGACGCTTGCCGCAACGCCTTCAGAGACGATTGCCGAGACGATAAAGCCCGCAGGCTTCTATAAGAGAAAGGGTGAACAGCTGAAGAAGATAGCGGAGATCCTCATGTCAGAATACGGCGGAAGGGTTCCTTCGGACATGGATAGCCTCCTGTCACTTCCTGGAGTGGGGCTCAAGACCGCGTCACTCGTGCTGAACCTCGGCTTCGGAATCGATGCGATCTGCGTTGACTGCCATGTGCATCAGATAGCGAACAGGATAGGCTGGGTCGATACGAAAACGCCGGAAGAGACGGAGAAGGAACTGAGAAGGATACTGCCCAGGCGCTTCTGGATACCGCTCAACGAGCTGCTGGTACGCTATGGGCAGAAGGTATGCACGCCCGTCTCCCCGCATTGCTCAGGCTGTCCGATAGCCGACAGCTGCCGGAGAAAGGGCGTCGAGAGGTCTAGATGATCACTTGTTCCCCAGCTGCTTGACCGCAGGAGATGCCACGCGATACACGCAGTAGAGTATCAGGAGATGGTATACGAGATTCTCGATCCAGAGGAACCATTCCTTTCCATCCACTCCCCTCAGGCCGTAGACGAAGTCAGCAAGCACGATATAGATGAGCCAGGCGACAAGCGCGATGAGCGTTGAGACCTTGACAAGAGACTTCTTCACTCCTCCGATGAATGAAGGAACTATCATCAGCAGCCCCGCGACAAGAAGGACCACGCCAACGATGATCCTCAAGGCCTCGTCGAGCTTCTGATAGAGATCATTGCCTCCGAAGTTAGCGATACCCTCGATGCCGATCACGACGAAGAGGATGCCTACAAGCAGCTTGAGGATAAAATCCCCACTAACCTTGCTAGTTGCCATATTTGCCTCCAAAGCATTTACTGCATCGATATTCTAGCCCTTTGTCTCTCCCTTGACCATATTGCATCTACCTCTAATACTCATCGATATGATCAGACTCTCCGTATTCCTCGGAAATCCAGGAAGCGAATACAGGAACACGAGGCATAATGCAGGATTCCTGCTTGCCGATGAGCTATATCCTTGCGCATCGTGGCAGATGAAGTTCCATTCCTCATTCCTTTCCCTTCCTGATATGAAGGTGATGAAGCCGATGACGTTCATGAATCTGTCAGGAACGGCAGTATCGGAGGCAAAGGCCTTCTTCAAGCTATCCCCGGAAGAAATATTAGTCATACATGATGATACCGAGCTGCCTCTTGGAACGGTAAGGGTACAGGAAGGAGGAGGCCTGCAGGGGCATAAGGGCCTGAGAAGCATCAAGGAACGGATCGGGAGCGATGGATTCTACCGGCTGCGCATAGGGATCGGAAAGCCGCAGCATGGAGATCTCGCGCTGTTCGTCACCTCGCCATTCAAGGGGGATGAGATGATAAGGCTATCGCAGGTATTCGACCTCTGCAGGAAGCTGCTCGCCTCCCCTTTGAAGGAAGGAGAATACCACATAAGCTGAGAAACGGCCATTTCTCGCACCCTGCTGGGCTTTTTCTCTCAAAATGCCGGTTCTGTTGTGATAGAATAGCAGAACAATAAGAAAAAAAAGGGTGTGTTAATGAAAAGAAGGGATCTCAGGATTGCAGAGCCATCAAGGCAGAAGATCAGGATAGCCGGACCGGTATTCGCAACGGATGAAAGCCTGGATCTGCTATACAGGGAAGCTGCGGATCTTGCTTTCAGATACAACAGCAAGCTAAAGGACGAGGGAAGGAGCGAAGGCTTCCTCTCCCCGGGAAAGCTCCACGCATCGGCTGTGCTGCATCTTATATATCAGATCGTGCTTTCTGCAAGGATGGAAGATGGACAGGCGGATTTCTTCTCCCGCCGCATAGCTCCAGTGATGTCAAACGAGGAGCTGTCCGATGTGCTCAGGTTCTTCTCAAGGACGTTCCCCTCCCCCGCGCTGGATGAATCAAGGCCGAATGACACCGAGAGGATAGAGGAGGATATGAGGGGATTCTTCATCCACCAGGTATTGATGCAGAACCCTGCCCTCCTCGCCGCATCGAAGCCATTCGTATCACCGGACGAGGTGATATATCCACAGGGAATCAAGGCCCTGTCCTCGATACTCTCATCATTTCCCAAGGATGACCTGAGGGATGGCCGTCCGAATACCGAGGACATCTTCACGATGCTGCAGCTTCCCGCAAGGCTATATCCTAACTCGCTTGAGGAGCAGATGCGCTACATACTGCGAGAATGGAGGGCATTCCTCCCGGATAGCCTTATAACGCTGCTTGAGATCTCCCTGGACTATATCCATGAGGAGGAGAAGGACAGAGGCGGCGTCGGAGGAGGAGGCGGCCCCACACACGTCATAGATTACTCCGACAGCGATCTCAACGAGTACGAGGCGTTCTCCGATGACTCCAACTGGATGCCCCGTGTCGTCATGATGGCAAAATGCACGCTGGTCTGGCTTGATCAGCTGTCAAAGAAGTACAAGAGGAACATATGCAGGCTCGATCAGATACCCGATGAGGAGCTTGACATGCTCCGCGACAGAGGATTCACAGCCCTCTGGCTGATCGGGCTATGGGAGCGCTCGGATGCATCAAAGAGGATAAAGAACCTCTGCGGCAACCCTGATGCCGAAGCCTCAGCCTACTCGCTGAAGGATTATGACATAGCCTCATCGATCGGCGGATGGAGCGCGCTTGAGAACCTGCGCCAGCGTTGCAAGGCAAGGGGCATAAGGCTTGCCTCTGACATGGTGCCAAACCATACGGGAATCGATGGCAACTGGGTATATGAGCATCCAGATTACTTCATCCAGCAGGATTGGCCGCCGTTCCCGTCATATACATACAACGGACCGGACCTTTCCACTAATCCGGACTACGAAGTCAAGATCGAGGATCATTACTATGACAGGACAGATGCCGCTGTCACCTTCCGGCTCATAGACAGGAGAAATGGGCGCTGCCGCTACATATTCCACGGAAATGATGGTACATCGATGCCCTGGAATGACACTGCCCAGCTTGATTATCTTAATCCTGAGACAAGAGAGGCCGTCATACAGAAGATCATCCATGTCGCGAGGAACTTCCCCATCATACGCTTCGACGCAGCGATGACGCTCGCGAAGAGGCATATCCAGAGGCTATGGTATCCAAAGCCCGGACGCGGCGGCGATATAGCAGGAAGGGCAGGACACGCGATGTCCGATGAAGAGTTCAACAGGAGAATACCCCAGGAGTTCTGGCGTGAGGTCGTCGACCGCGTGGCTACAGAGGCTCCTGATACGCTGCTCCTTGCCGAAGCCTTCTGGATGATGGAGGGATATTTCGTCAGGACTCTTGGAATGCACAGGGTATATAACTCCGCGTTCATGAACATGCTCAAGAACCAGGAGAACCAGAAGTACAGGCTGGGAATAAAGAACACGCTGGTATTCGAGCCGGAGATACTCAAGCGCTATGTGAACTTCATGAACAACCCTGATGAGGAGACGGCCATCGCCCAGTTCGGCGACGGAGATAAGTATTTCGCGGTATGCACGCTTCTCGCTACGCTGCCAGGCCTGCCGATGATCGGACACGGGCAGATCGAAGGCTTCCATGAGAAGTATGGAATGGAGTACAGGAGGGCCTATTACAACGAAAGCCCGAATGAATGGCTTATCGGAGAGCATTACCGCAGGATATTCCCTCTCTTCAGAAAGCGATACCTCTTCTCCGGAGTCGACAACTTCCAGCTCTATGACTGCTATAACGGCTCAGGCGGCGTGGAGGAGTCGGTATATGCCTATGTCAACGGTTCTGGAAGCGAGCGAACCCTCGTGCTGGTAAACAACAGATACGAGAGGACCGGTGGAACGATAAGCGTATCGGTTCCTAAGCTGAAGAAGGGGCCGGAAGGAAGGACCACGGTCACCTGCAAGCTCGCGGAGAACCTTAATCTCACATTCGGAGGCCGCAGCTACGCCCTCTTCGACTGCTTCTCGGATGGACTGACATACATCGTCCCTTCGATCCAGCTCTATGATGAGGGCTTCTCCTTCGGCCTTGATGGCTATGAGGCGAAGGTCTACTGGAACATCAGGGAAGTCGAGGATATCGACGGAAGCTATGAGCGGATCTGGAGGCAGTATGGCAGAAAGGGCATAAGGAACATCGCAAAAGCCGTCGCTCTGCTCAGGCTCGAGCCTCTATATAAGGCCATAGAAGGACTGAGGAGCCTTGAAACGCTCAGGATTGCCAGGAACATCGTCGCAGGTTCTGTGACAGGATCCGAAGAGCGGGAGCTCCTGCTGACGATAGCCGAATGCTATTCAACCATCCCAGAGGTCTATGCCTCGCTTGAGGAACCTGCCAAGGGACAGATCGCGGTAAAGCCGGCTGAGATAGAGCCGAAGCCGATGATCAGGCTTATCAGATCGCTCTGCCAGCTCTTCAAAGGAAAGAAAGGAAAGGCCATGATGGCATGGGGCGCGGCAGATCGCACGCTTCCGCTGCTGCTTCTCTCATCCATCGTCCTTCATCCATTCTCTAGGGGAATGAGGCCAAGGGAAGCCATGGAAGAGGCTGACAGGCTGCTTCTGGACACGTTCTTCGAGGCGGAATTCAACGATATGGGCCTCAGCGACGCAGAAAGAAGGGTCGTCTCGCATGCAGCTGCCCTGCTCTCCTCCGTGTCGGCCATCGTTCCTAAGAAGGGAAAGGCTGAGGAGCTATTCGCCTCGATCATCAATGATGAAGGGGTGATGGATCTGGCGCAGTGTAATGAGTATCAGGGCATCATGTGGTACAACAAGGAGGAGATACAGAGGATAATCCTGATATCCGCACTGGCTCTCAGCCTTACGCCTGCAATCAGGGGGTTTGATGCTGATTCATTCGTCAAAACCATGTTGGAAAAAGAATTAAGGAGCGAATATAAGCTGGATAAGCTGCTATCGCCACAACTCGATAATTGACGGGCCGAAAGCGGTGCTGTAAGCTGATTCCTATGAAAACGTGGGTAACATACATAGCCGCGCTCCTCATGGGATTGGCTACGGCACTCCTTTTCGGTGACAGCCCTTCAGCGCTCTCGGTGACGAACGCGCTTTCGTCCTTCATGACCAATCTGGGAATATGCATAGCGATTCCGGTAATGGTGCTGACATTCGCGTCAGGAACAGCATCTCTCGGGAAGGACAGGAAAGGGAGCAAGGTAGTCCAGGCTTCGGTACTATGGGCAATCGTGACCACGGTGCTGCTGTCGCTCTCTGCGGTACTGGTATCCATGGCGTTCAAGGTACAGTTCCCCGTAACCAGCAGCGCGGGCAATCCGCAGGGGCTCCTTTCCAATCAGATAGCCTACGCCATATCATCAGCGACAAGCTCTCTGCTTCCGATCAACGCATTCTGGACGATCACGACAACGACATACTTCATCGTTCCTGCCATCATCGTCGCTTGGATATTCGGACTGGCGCTGCGCCCAACCTCTGATATCATCAGGCCGGCATACACGACGATGAACTCATTGAGCGAGGTGATGTACAGGATATCGAGGACATGCTCCGTTTATGGCTTCTTCCTGGTATATGCCGCGTCATCGGCCTCATTCATCGAGATATATCAGGAGAAGACGATCTTCGCGGCTCCAGCCTTCGCCATGCTTCTCGCAGCTGCGGCTGCCGTTGCCGTGCTGGTGGTCGTTCCTCTCACATATGCCATATTCACAGGATTCAGGAAGAATCCATACAAGGCCCTTTATCGCTCGATCTCTCCTATGCTGGCAGGCCTGGCATCCGCTAACAGCGTATCGATAATGACGATCGAGGAAGGTACGGCAAGGCATAGCCTGGGCGTGCAGAAGAGGATATCCTCGGTATCCATCCCGCTGCTTACGGTCATCGGGAAAGGAGGTTCCGCCTTCATCTCGACGATAACTCTTATCGCGCTGTTCCAGGCGACTACGGGAACAGCTCCTTCCCTCTCTGTCAGCCTTATGGCAGCTGGGGCCGCCGCACTAGTCTCGCTGATATCCTCAGCCGCAATAGGCTCGGAAGCCGCGCTCATCGTGGTACTCTCGCTACGGCTCATGGGTCTCAACCTCTATGGCGCAGAGAATGCGATGATTGCCTTCATGCCTCTTCTTGGAGGAATCGGCATCATGATAGATGCCCTTATCGCCATGATGGGAAGCAGCATAGCAGCCTGCTTCGTCGATACCGACATAGAAGTACCATATAAGGATACGCTCTAAGTGGCCACGGAACGGAAGAAATCAGGGACAGCGGCACTTGTCCTGCAAATGCTGATATCATTGGTATATGGCGCGATGCTGATCCATATGACCATCGTCCTGATATCAGGAAACTTCACGAACTGGCCGATCACTCTCATAGTCTACCTGCCTCAGCTCGTGATCATCATAGCATCAGTGGTGCTGCAGTTCATACTGCGCATACGGCATAGGGCGCACACGCAGGAAGGCTCCCTCCTTCCTCTTCTCTTCACGTTCATAGCCCTTGAGGCGACATACATCTTCCCTCTGTATCAGGAGGTGACAGGAGTAACGCTGCTCTCCCCTATCGCAGTGGTGATGATTGCCCGCTTCGCGATCCTTGGCACTTCCGTGATATTCGTATTCGCCGCTATCCAGTTCTTCGGCATAAACAACTCACGCAACAGGCTCTACCTTACGCTCAGCCTCCTTGCTGCCGTGTTCCTTTCAATAGCCGCTCCGATCAGCACAGACAGCACGGGAACCACCCTATTCTCATCATCCAACGACGCATACATAGCCCTGACGCTGGTAGTGATGTGCATAATAGCCGCGCTTACATATGCGATGGCAGTAGTAAAGGACAGGGCAACCCATACTCCAGGAAGAGCGATCAGCTACATCCTCCTGATGTCTGGCAACCTGATATCGTTAGGAACGGATTATATATCAGGAACGATAGCGATCATTCTCTACCTGATAGGAGTAGCGATGCTATCTGTATCATCAAGGCAGACGTTCTGAAGGAAATGAAGACGATTTCAGACTAGGCATGAAAATTGGGATCATAAAGGGGAAAGAGCATTAAATTGACATTTCATGGCTCTGATGGTAATTTAATCTTAGGGTCTGACGCTCGAATCGCCTCTTCGGAGAGTGGTTCATCAATGAGGTCAGGCTTATTTTTTATCTCGACAAGTTCGATTGTATATAGCGTGTTACCCTCAATATTGCTCATCTTCATCATTATCTGAGCATATCCAAGCTTCCCCGAAGGATAAAACTCAATACCGGTTTCGTAGTATCTTATTCGAACATCATTATTCCCTTTTCTGTCAGGCCGCTCAACGAGCTTATGCCCATGTTCATATAGGATGGCAATATTAGCAGCTGCTGTGTTATGTTCTTGAGGAGTAAAACCATTCTTCAAAGACTTTTCACGGGCTTTGTTTGAAATCATCTTATTACGGCCAACTGATCCATACCGAGCAATAGTTCCATCTTCGATATTCTTTATATTCTCACCTTGATGCTTCTTTAGATAATAGGTGGCTTGTTCATTGTTAGCAGCATAAACAGTCTTTTTCATTGGCCTATCGTAGTTCTTCTTTAGGTTAAATCCATACTGTTAAATCAGCATTTATCAGCAGGCAACTCTCTACCATTCCATCTTGCGATTTCATTCGCCAACAATTTTAAATCCTCATTTAAATTGTATTTATTGAAATCTACATCTCCATGATGTTGCCTTGCAAAATTGATCTTATCGAAGTTCGCCATCTTAGGCATATCTTCCAATTTATCAAATTGCCCTAGCTGAATGCCGCTTTTCGATAAATCAAGATAATTCTCTATCTCCCTGCCTTTTGTAACCCAATAAGCCATATCTTTCTCTTTGAGTCTTTGTATTATACGTTCTTTACGTTTATCCAAGGGATCATCAAGAGAATCCTGATCGCTGTCCATCACAAAGAAAGCCTTTGAATTTACCGCGAGGACATTGATATAGCTATCGACTTCTTCTTTCATAGGGTCACATGCAGTATAGTGGGCCAACAATCTTCCCCCATAATAAACGAATTGGTAGTCCCTTCCCTCTTCAAAAATTCCAGAATACTTCGCATTTAGCCAATTCTTGATATATATCCTATCAGAAGGCCCTTCTACCCATATTATGCCGTTTGCTTGTAAGAGATCACTGGCTTTAATCCCTAGATCGTCTATTACTTCAATTGAATCATCAAAACTTGAGATCGGAACAATTTGATAGCCACTAGAATTTCTCTCTGTCTTATAGAATTGGACAGATTCTTCTCTTGAAAACATATCTATTGCGACCGGGGAATGTGTTGTCAGGAAAATCATATAATTATTTTTCTGGGCATAATTGAATATGTAAGAATATAGTCGCTTCTCTAATGCAGGATGAAGATTATTCTCCAACTCTTCAAAAGCAAATACCATGGTTTTGTCTTTGAAATCATTTGAAATAGCAATTAGATTCAAAAGTACCATCAGAATGGTTTTCAGTCCGCTTCCTAACTTTGATATCTGGTATTGGTTTTTATCATCATCTTCTAAGACAATTTCCCAATTATCACCATTATCCTGCTTAACCTTTATGTTTCTATAATGACCATCAGTACCAAGTATCTCATTAAAAGCGTTTAGCACATCTTCCTGTATGATTGTATCTTTCTTATTCTTATTATTAAGTATCGAGCAGACATATCTGGTTGTTCCTATACCATTAGAATCTATATCGATTTGGTCTGCACCAGAAAAGAACGCCTCTGGGGTGATATCTCTTTCACTTGATACACATCTGAAAACTGAATTGTTGAAAGGATCAAGCATAGTATCATCATTTAACTTTAATAATACTATGTTATTATCTATGTCATACCTTTTTCCAGATACTATATCATATGAATTGTTATATCCAGAGTTATGTTGTTTTAAGCTTACATCCGCTATTAGTTCTTTACCAATAAAATGCAAGCCAAAATAAGAAAGAGTTAAACTTCTATTTCTGTAAATCTGCAAATCAAGATTATCGAGATCAAAGTATTCATATCCATCAATTCTGTATTTCATTGTTATTCTAATATCTTTAGAAATACTTGCACGGAAATTTGCATCGCAAAGAGAATGGATTATATCAATGAAAGATGATTTCCCTGAATTATTACGACCGATTATGACATTAAAAGACTTAAACCACGGAAGGCTATTTACTTCTTTGAAACATTTATAACCATTGAATGTAAAACTATAAGGCAGAAATACGTTCATGTTGTTTTCTCCAATATAAATTATCTACCATGTTAGACCAATGTCATAAATCAAGGATTCCTATGCCCATCCAAACCAAATATATTCGGTCGAAAACAATCACAACACCAGAAGAGCTTTATATCCACGTTTCACGATATCAGCCATCAGATGGCGTCTTGCATCCAAGAACTCTGGATAATCCATACTCTCCCAACCTTCAGGAAGAGCGTTCTCATCACATAGCTTTCTTATCACATCTGTACTCATTGAAGATATAATCTGGAGCCAATATACAGAAGGCGCTTCATCAGATATTGCGATGTTGCGAGGCCATTCTATGAAAGCAAAATTGGCAATCTGATTAATTTCTTGCTGGCTTGAATAACCTATAGTCGGAAGATATGCACGAGGAAATAGATGATGCTTCTCGATAGATGATTTACTCCCACCTGAACCAGGAGAGAACAAGATCTTAAGTGGAACAGAAGAAAACATAGCATCTGTTCCTAGGATATTCTGTGCGGCACAATATGCGTTCCACGATGGACTGATTGCAGCTGAAGTCTCCATATTCACAGGAAGCTGTATTGCAAAGAAATCATCAGTGAACGTTTCTTCAATACGCTGCATGATATAGCTCCTGAATTCATCAGCTGTAGTGAGCTTTCCAATGTCGTTCAGATCTGACTGAACTGTACTTTCGGTCGATATTGAATAGCGCATCGTTACTGCTGACATATAGAACCATAAGGCAATAAGCTTCCTTAGCTCTATCCTATCAAGTTTGAAATCGCAAAGACCAATCAGATACATCACATACGTATAGACGATTGCATTATCAGCTGCTATCAGCTTTGATGAAACATATCCTGCAGAAATAAGACAATTCATGAAATCATGCCAATTTGAAAGATTGAGAACAATATCAAGCTTTACCCTTAGCTGATCAAACATCTTATCTCGCAGTGACGAATCATACAGACCGGTCGAAAGATCCTTGCCTTCAAGAACCATATATGCATAACGGAGCCTTGCTCGCTTAAAGCCATAAGCCATAACAGCTCTTATTATGTGGGATGCCTTTGGTGTAAAAAGCTGATTGTATGACGTTCCAGAAGCAACGGGAATGAGAGCATCACTGCAGAATTTCTCAATTTTCCTTCTTACAGATTCATCATGAACTGATATTAGTGTAAGGATAAAATCATTCTCATTAAGAGACTTTCCCTTGGAATTCACTCGAACAAATATATCGGCTACTGCTTCCTCATCAGTCTTGTTCGATATAGTCAACGTTGGAACAGTGTAGTCCTTCAACGAAAGCAATGCCTGGATATTATCTGCAATAAGATCTTCTTCTTCCTGTGTGAGAGGATTACCATTCTGTACCCTATATTCAGAAAGTTTTGCGATGAAACTTCCAATGAATGTATATGCCTTCCCTGAGTTTCTGAAAACAACACTGACATCGGGAATCCACTCAGCGCTTCTACGATGTGCTGCAGACGTTACTTCAAATATTCTTTTCAATGGATTGAAGGCAATACTGATCATCTTCTTCTGGAAACGTGAATCTAAGACCTCCTTTCCATACATGACTGCATATAAGGAAGTAAGACGTTGCTGCCCATCAATAATCAACTGTCTTGGAGCCTTGATTGTGTGTTCTTCGATTCCTATCTGCTTCTCTTTGTTGATATCATCAGGAGCATCCCAGAGCATTAGATACCCTATCGGATATCCTCTTAACATCGAGTCGAGAAGATCTCTGACTTTTATGTTTTGCCATACAAATGGTCGCTGCAGATCTGGAAGTCCCAATACACCTGTTTCGATATCCGATAGCAAAGCATCTAATTTATAATCTGCTCTCTGATAAAGCATAGAATTCATATAAGTTGTCTCTCCTTCTTATTCATCACTCCGCGCTTTTCCAAGACGTATCTTTGATACCAGCACAGATTTTAAGGATCTGCTGATATCTGCAGATTGATTGTCTTCCATTGTCCTTCTCTCTTAGGCCGTGGCATCTATGGCCTCCTTCATGGAATCACAGAGAGGTAGTAGTTGATCCAGCTTCTCGACGATGCGCTTCTGCTCTTCAAGAGGAGGCAATGGCATAATAATATTAGAAAGAGCATTTATTTTTACTCCACCAATAATGCCATTCATTCTTTCAAAGAAGCTTTCAAGAAAGGTTGGAGATTGCAACCAATAGTAAATATATTTCTGTTCAATAAGATACGGGTTAAACATACATAGCTTATTACCAAAACAAACAGTCTGTGAGAGAAAACCTACTTTTTTACCCGCACTTCCTCCCTCTATACAAATAAGGCTTGATCCTTCAGGAGCGAGCTTGAACCTTTGTTCAGAATACGGGATGCGTACACCATTCTCATAATCGATTACATGATCAAAAGAAACATCTTTTGTACCAATATAGTTGTACCCCTCAATACCTGACTTCATATATTTTTCAAGTTTAATATGTTCAGGAATACTGTTACCTGTATAAATTCTACAGACTTCTGCTTGTCTTACCCATTTCCATTTCTCCGGGATATCAAACGGGATATCATCCTCTAATATCTCCGAAAGCGGCTTCTCCTTCTTGATCTTCCCTTCTTTGATAAGCCCCTGCTTCTCCTTCTGGATATCAACATACAGCGTCTCTGCATCACCATCCGATGCCAGCTGTTCAGTGAGCTTTCCCTGTATCGCCGCCTGCAGAAGCGATGCCTTCATATCCCCCGGGAACGCATCATACAGCGCTGTGATATCCTTCTCCGTCTTCTCCATCTCATCGATTCTCTTCATGAGCTCATCGACACGTGCAACGATGCGTTTCTGCTCAGGAAGAGAAGGAAGCGGAAAAATAAAGTTTTTCAACTTCTCTGCATTAATATTGGACTGGCCAATAGCATCACTCTTAACAGCTTGGCAGTATTCCCAGTAATAAGATGTCTGCATAACATAATTGATATAATCAGAATCAACTTGAACAGGAGTTATACGAACAAGATAGCCGGCATAAATTGCAGGCATTTCTGCTTTATAGATTGCTACTTTGCCAACCTGGTCTCTGCTGTTGGTACGATTGAAAAGTAAATCATCTTTCTGTAATGCGTAATGGCTTATCTCATCTACATCAGAAGTATAGACGAGATTTGAATAGTCAATCTTGCCGTTCTGAATATTGCCCATCCTCAATACCGGAATGAGCCCCGTTTTTGATGATTTTTTAGCAGTACCATATTGTACATTCTTTACTACTTCTCCGACATGAACCCACTTCCAATTCTCCGGGATATCAAACGGAATATCATCCTCGGTTATTTCAGGTAGCGGCTTCTCCTTTTTGATCTTTCCTTCCTTAATGAGCTTCTGCTTCTCTTTCTGGATTTCAGCATAGAGAGCCTCTGCATCCCCATCTTCCGGAAGCTGCTGTGTAAGCTTGCCTTGAATAGCTGCCTGCAGTACTGATTTTCTGAGGTCTTCACAGATTCCTATCACTGCTGTCCCTCCATGAGAGCAAGGATGTCATGAAGCTGCTTATCGAGCTTCTCATTGAGCGTTGCTCTGTGCTCCATGAAGTTCCTTATCGTATCTTCTGGTGAGAGTATCTCCTTAACAGCTGTTGGATATCCGCAGAGGTCGATATTATAGCCATTGGCCTGTATCTCATCGATGGTATATCTCTTAGCCTTGTAGGTATCGGTATCCGCATCCTTTATCTCAGTGCGGTTATCCCACCATTCATCAACAGGAGCGAAATGCTCACGTCTCATAGGCTTTGTCTTTGAGAAATGCTTATAGCCGTCCGGCATATCAAGACGATAGAACCATATTGCTTCCGTAGGCCCTGTCTTATCGAAGAACAGGAGGTTCGTAGCTATTGATGTATACGGAGAGAAGCATGTCTGAGGAAGTCTGATGATCGTATGGAGATCGCACTCCTTCATGAGATACTTCTTGATCTCTACCTTCGCATTGTCATTGCCAAAAAGGAATCCATCAGGAAGAACGATAACTGCCCGTCCTTTCTTCTTAAGCCTCTTAACTGTCAAAGCAACGAATAGGTCCGCCGTTTCTGAACTTCTAAGATTCGCCGGAAAGGATTTGAGGTCAGATTCAAGGGCAACACCACCATATGGAGGATTCAGAGCAGCATAATCCACTAAGTCATCTCCCTTATAATCAGCAAAGTTCTTCTGATCGAGAGAATCACCATATGTAATATCAGGAAGCTCTATGTCATGAAGAAGGAGGTTTGTGACACAAAGACGGTATGGCATAGGTTTGAACTCACCACCACGGACTGCGTGCTGAAGCATCCTCTGCTTGTCAGGATCATTGCCAACCTGCGCTCTCATATGATTAAGAGCATCGATGAGGAATCCTCCGGTTCCGCAAGCCCAATCTGCAAGCATGCCCCCTATCTGAGGATCGACCTTATCTATGCCGAAACGTGTTATCGCACGGCCTGTATAGAATTCCCCCATCGTTCCTGCGGACTGGAGTCCTTTCAATAATTCCTCATACACAATGTTGAACTGATGTGTGTCATTAATGTCAGAAAAGTCCACTTCATTCAGAATATTGACTACATCCCTAAGAAGATATCCATTATGCATAAGATTAGATGAACTCCGGATAATAGACTTAACCAGCATACTTCGCTCATCCGTAGAGTCGAACGGGATAATCATCTTCCCGTTCTCGTCCTTGATCTCGTTGCCACTAAGAACAGGAAGAAGAACATTGTTGACGAAGCTTAATAGCTCGTCCCCTGTCAGCTGGTCCTTCAGCGATGTTCCTACGGCCCAATCCCGCCATCTATAGCCTTCAGGGATTATAGGAACATAATTGTCATCAAGTTCAGCCGTCTCTTCCTTATAATCAAATATCTTGAGGAATATAAGCCAGACGATTTGCTGAAGCCTTTGGGCATCCCCATCGACACCCATATCCTTTCTCATTATATCCTTGAGCCTTTTTATAAGAGTCTCCAATCCCATTTATTGATTTCTCCTATCAATTATTCATATAGCCTGTTTTCCAGTTCACTGAGGAAAATAAAATACTTATCCTTGGATCCGAAATAATCCTTGATTATCTTCAGCGGCGTATAACCCATCTCCGTGAAAGCAGGCATCGAGAATACCGTCTTTATATCCCTGAGGTTCTGGAAATTCGTCTCCGCATACGCATCAAGAAGCGTCCTCACTATTCCTTTCTTCTCGTCATCCATCGAATCGAGAAGCCTTGCTATCGCCGCGTTATGCGTCCTCTGATGCTTCGACATCGGAGGCTCTATGTCATAGCCGAGATACGCGATGATATCGAAGTCATCAACTGTGTATCCATACTGGATCTTGAAGCGCTTTCCCCATTCATCATCAAGAAGAAGCTCAGAAGCGAAGCGCGCCTTATCCTTGGCAAGGAGCCAAGCCTTCCTGAAGTCCTCATAGTCAGGATACTGCGTGAGGATATTGTTCCTGACGCATGAATCGAGGTTCTGCTTCACGAGGTTGCCATTCTGGTCTAGATACGTTACTTCCTCATCGATGATCGATACATCGACGCCATTCACCCTTATCTGCTTCGTGGCTGTTGGTGGTTTAGGAGTGCCGGCAGGAGGCGGAGTAGGACGTACAGGTGGCTTCGGGAAGTCGCCACCCTCTGGTACATCCGTAACGGTCACAGGATCGCCATCGAATGACGGATCCTGGAACTTCAGGTAGTTGCGTCTGAAATCGAGGATGGAGAAGTACATCTTCGACCTCTCCTCACCATCGATCTCATATTCCTTCTTGATCCTCGTGCCACGGCCGATTATCTGCTTGAACTCCGTCATGCTGCCGATGGACCTGTCGAGGACGATATTCTCACATGTCTCAGCATCCACCCCGGTAGACATTAGACGGCTTGTTACAGCAATCACAGGATACTTCGAAGAAGGATCGACGAAGTTATCGAGCTGCTTCTTGCCGATCTCATTGTCTCCTGTTATCTGCATGACGTATCTCGAATCCTCTGCGACAAGGTCAGCATTCTCATTCTCAAGAAAGCGGACCATCTCCTCGCAGTGCGGGATATCCTCGCAGAATACTATCGTCTTACCATAACGGTCATTGGTCTTGAGGTAATCGCTTATGCGCTTCGCAACGAGCTTACGCCTATCAACAACGACAATCTTCTTATCAAACTCGTTCTGGTAATACCGCCTATCTTCGACAGGATTGCCATCCATATCCTTCGTGCCCGGCTTAGGTTTATAGCCGTATTTGTCGATATCAAGCTCAACTGATATGACCTTATATGGTGCAAGGAATCCATCCTCGATTCCCTGCTTGAGCGAATAGGTATATATAGGATTACCAAAGTATGCGGCATTTGATTCAGATTCGGCTTCCTCGCGTTTCTCCGTTGCCTTCTTCAATGCCTTATATGCCCTTTCCTTCTCAGCAACCTCTCCTGCAATTATTGCACGTTCAAGCCTTTCCTTGGCTTCAGCTTCCTCTTCCTGTGCCTCTGCGACCCCAGTCTCCTTCGGGGTTGCCGTAAGGCCTATCTGAGTTGCTGAGCTGAAGTATCCGAGTATCTCATGCCAGTTGGAATCAGGGGTAGCGGAGCTCCTATGGCATTCGTCAACGACGATGAGGTCGAAGAAATCAGAAGGAAACCGCTTGTAGTAATCAGTATCCTTAGATTTCAACTGCTGGTAGAGCGCAAGATAGATATCCTTTGATGTATTGATCTTGGCATTATCTATCTTCTCCATAGCGTCCGTGAATGGCTTGAAATCCTTTCTCATCGTCTGATCAACAAGGATGTTTCTGTCAGCAAGGAAGAGGATCTTCCTCTTGAAATGCGTCTTCCAGAGCCTCCAGATGATCTGAAACGCCGTAAATGTCTTGCCGGTGCCTGTAGCCATGACAAGGAGTATACGATCCTCACCCTTGACTATATGCTCAATAACACGGTTGATGGCGATGCGCTGATAGTATCTTGGCTTCTTGCCGCCAGCCTCGTAGTAATAAGGATAGGTTATGACATTCTCTTCATCATCAGAGATCTCTTTCTCAGCCTTATAGCGCACCCAAAGCTCATCAGGTCCTGGAAGCTGGGAGAGCTTCATCTTCTTATTCAGCCCGGATATCATGTCCTTCTCGATGAGGTCAATGCCATTAGTAGCATATGCAAACGGAACATCAAGAATACGGGCATAATCCACAGCCTGCTGATAGCCGTCATCTGCCGATACATCCTGTCCCTTAGCCTCTACGATAGCTAGGATAAGATTGTCGCGATGGAGAAGGAGGTAATCAGCCTTCTTCTGCTTTCCCCTATGTGCGACATTATATTCGTCGATGGATATACGCCCATCGGTGAACACATATTCCATGATTATCCGCTTGTCATCCCATTTCTTCAGGATCTCCGGCGTGATTATCTGAAGCTTTGTTGTCTCTTCATTACGCTGCTGCTGAGCTATCTCGTCAGGGTTCAGAAATGTCATGATTATCTCCCAAAACTAATTCACATTGTATCTTAAACTTATCGAATATTCGACAAAACATAAAATGCCTATTCGTGAGGGCTTTACAGAATAATAAGCAATATTGATGTAAACACACTATAAACTGTTGAGATAAAATAAGCCTGACCTCATTGATGAACCACTCTCCGTAGAGGCGATTCGAGCATCAGACCATTTAATTAAACAATTTGAGCTATGAATTGTCAATTTAGCAACATGACTGCATGATATGCGCTCATATAGCGGAAACATATGCAGAAAGAATATCGGCCTCCCTTTCGAGAGGCCGTGAACACACGATTGATGTTCCTTATCAGTTAAGCGTCACGACGCTCTTATCGTAATCTGCAGGCGGTACATAACCGAGAAGCGTCATGCAGGTTGCCGCGATAGATGAGATACCGAGGCCCTCCTCAAGCTTCTGGGAGTACTCTCCCTTATACCCTGGATCGTAGATGATGCATGGAACAGGATTGAGGGAGTGAGAGGTCTTGGCCTTAGGCTCACCGTCCTCATACTTCTTAACGGAACCGTCCTTGCCATGCTCATACATATCATCGGCATTGCCATGATCTGCTGTTATCACCATAACGCCGCCAGCCTTCTCAACAGCATCCCTGATCCTCCCGATCTGAAGATCCATGCCCTCCATGGAACAGACGACTGCCTCGAAGACTCCAGTGTGCCCTACCATATCGCCATTGGGGAAGTTGAGCTTGATGAAATCCCACTTGCCGCCCTCGATCTCAGCGATCACGCGGTCAGCGATCTCAGCGCACTTCATCCAGGGCCTCTGCTCGAACGGGACCTTATCGGAAGGAATCTCGACATACTCCTCAAGCTTCGGATCGAACATACCGGACTTATTGCCGTTGAAGAAGTATGTGACATGGCCGAACTTCTGGGTCTCGGAGATCGAGAACTGCTTTACCCCAGAGGCGCAGAGATACTCAGCCATGGTGCGATCGATAGCAGGAGGAGATACAAGATACTGCGCCGGGATGTGAAGATCTCCGTCATACTCCATCATTCCTGCATACTCCACCTTAGGATATCTCTTCCTGTCAAACTCCTTGAAATCCTCTTCGTCGAACGCGCGTGAAAGCTCGATAGCGCGGTCTCCACGGAAGTTGAAGAGAACAACGGAATCGCCATCCTCGATCGTTCCGACAGGCTTGCCGTCCTTCGCGACGACGAACGGAGGAAGATCCTGGTCGATAGCGCCGGTCTCGGCCCTGAGCGTCTCAATTGCCTCATGTGCGCTCGCAAACTGGCGTCCCTCGCCAAGGACATGGGTATACCAGCCCTTCTTGACCATATCCCAATCTGCATTGTAGCGATCCATCGTTATGACCATCCTTCCGCCGCCTGATGCGATCTGTGCATCAAAGGTGCCATCCGCGGAAAGCTCCGCAAGATACTGGGCAAACGGATCGAAGTAATCAAGAGCGGAAACCTCGCCCACATCCCTTCCATCAAGAAGCGCATGGACGCGGACCTTCTTCACGCCTTCCTTCTTAGCCTCGGCAACCATAGCCTTTAGATGATCGATATGGGAATGGACGTTCCCATCTGAAAGAAGGCCGATGAAATGAAGCGTTGAACCATTATCCTTAGCGTTCTTGACAAGCTTCTGCCATGTGGCGCCCTTGTACATATCACCGGATGAAATCGCATTCGAGACAAGCTTAGCACCCTGCGCGAATACCCTTCCGGCACCCATTGCGTTGTGACCTACCTCGCTGTTTCCCATATCGGCATCAGAAGGAAGCCCTACCGCGACACCATGAGCCTTCAGCTTGGTCCACGGGCATGTGGCGTAGAGCTTATCGAGATTGCCGGTCATGGCAGCAGCGACTGCATCCCCGTCCTTATACTTTCCGAATCCGACACCATCCATTATGACAAGCACGACAGGGCCTTTCCTCTCGATCTTGCCGCTCTTCTTCAATGGTTCAACCATCTATATACCCTCCGTATACTCAGCTATTCACTTCTCGATGGGAGCCGTAGCGGACTCAAGCCATCTAAGTGCTTCACTATCAAGATAATGAGAAAGAGTCTTTCTTACTACCTCATGATAGCAGTTTATCTGATTAATTTCCTCATCCGTCAGGAGAGCCATATCCAGGAGCGCCCTCTCATACGGAACAAGGGTAAGAGTCTCAAACGAATAAAACGTACCGAACTCCGTCGTCCTCGCCTCCCTGACCGTGACAAGATTCTCTATCCTGATGCCATGGCGCCCTTCCTTATAGACCCCTGGCTCATCGGATATGACCATCCCTGGACGAAGCGGCACATCTATAAGCGCTGAGGATATCCTCTGAGGTCCCTCATGGACAGAGAGATTGCATCCGACGCCATGGCCCGTTCCATGGAAGAAGCTCTCTCCCTCCCTCCACAGGAACTGCTTTGCAAGCACATCAAGCTGCACACCCCTCGTACCCTCTATGAAGACAGCCCTTGCAAGAGCAAGATGGCCCTTCAGTACCAGCGTGTAATCCCTCTTCTCCTCTTCTGTCGCCTCACCAAAGAGCAGCGTACGGGTTATATCGGTCATGCCGAACGAGAACTGTGAGCCTGTATCAAGCACGAGAAGCCCGCTTCCTTCGACTATGGCATCGCTTTCCTCGTCAGGAGCATAATGAACGATAGCACCATGCTCCTTCCATCCTGATATAGGGGAGAATGACGGGCCCTGATATCCTTCTATCCTCGCCCTCTCATCCTCAAGCATCCTCGCAAGCCCCATCTCCGTATACTTTCCGTTACGGTCAAGGCGAGAAAGGAACCGGACATAGGCAACGCCATCAAGGATATGGGCCTTCCTCATCCCCTCAAGCTCTGTCTCATTCTTCCTTGCCTTCATATCCGTGGTTATGTCACGTCCTGTGATGAACGAGGAAAACATAGAGGCGATGGACGCGGATGTACGCTCTGGAGAGATATAGCCCTTTCCCTCAAAGAGACCCTTTCCCTCCTCCATGATGGACTCATAGGAAGCTATGGAATAAAGAGAGGCCACCTCGTCCATGATCTCATCGGAAAACCTTGCGCTATCCACGAAAAGAATAGCCTTATCCTGGGATATGAACGCATATGAGACGAATACAGGATTATATGGGATATCATCTGCTCGCAGATTAGTGAGCCATGCTATATCATCGAGGGAGGATATGAGCGTCCAGTCCGCACCCTTCTCCCTCAACGCTGAACGAACGGCATCCAGCTTCTTCGACGCGCTCAGCCCTGCTTGTTCCATGCCCACCTCGCGGATCTGAGTACATGGCACGGAAGGCCTGTCAGGCCAGAGAGGAGAGAGAAGATCACCGGTAATGACGATATCCACGCCAGCCTTCTCAAGCCTCATCTTCTCAGAAAGCGAAAGCGTGAGGCCATCAGCACCTATCCTGAGGCCGCTTCCAGCAAGCCATCCGGAGACTGACGGAACGTCTTTATCACCATCCCTCATGAGGATGAATCCCGTACCATCAAGCTCCTTGCCGGCCTGGATCCAATAGCGGCTATCTGTCCACAGCAGGGCCTTATCCATCGTTACTACGACGGTACCGGCAGAGCCGGTAAAGCCAGATATGAACTCACGGGTCCTCCATCGCAGCGGAACATACTCGCTCTGATGAGGATCTGTTCCTGTTATCAGATAACCATCAAGCCCTCTTTCCCTTAGCTCTTCCCTTAGACCTTGCAGCTTCCTTGCTATCAACTGAATGCCTCCACATGACGAAGGCGAGCAGAGCCGCTCCTGCTGCTATCATGAGGAGACAGAATATCTGGCCTTCTGAGATATTTAGGAATGATTCGAATACCGCGATATTCCCGCTTCCTCCCAGGCTTATGATATACCCTATATTGCTATCAGGCTGCCTGCAGTACTCGATAAGGAAGCGGAACAGGCCATATCCCATCAGATAGAACGAGAACACGAATCCATGAGGCATTCCCTTCCTGATCTTGATCGGCCTTATGATGAAGAAAAGTATCAGGAAGAGGATAATACCCTCGAACAATGCCTCATAGAGCTGTGAAGGATGGCGCGGAAGGTTCAGAAGCTCTCCTGCTGAATACTCCATCCCGATGCGGTCGGCAAATTCCCTCACCCATGCCTCATCGGACGAGAAGCGAGGAGCCGTAGGAAAGACCATTGCCCATGGCAGCGAGGAGACCCTTCCATAAAGTTCCGCATTAATGAAGTTTCCAAGGCGTCCGAAGGTATAACCCAAGGGAATCCCTGCCGTCACGATATCTGTCAGCTGCAGGAGGCTCCTGCCATGCCTTCTGGCATATATCCAGCCTCCGATGATGCACCCTGCCACGCCTCCATGGTAGCTCATCCCAGGAAGACCTATGAAGCGTCCGTCCCTGAAAGGCCAGAATATCATCCATGGATGGGTGATATAATACCTAGCATCACTATAGAATAGGACGGAAAAAAGCCTCGCGAAGATCAGAAGGAAGAGGATCGCGATGAAGAAGAAGTCCTGGCTCTCCGATGCGTTCATGCTTATCACCCCATCATTCCTGCACTGGTATCTGAAGAGGATATAGGCAATGGAGAATGCGACGATATACATAAGCGCATACCACCGCACAGGCAGTCCATCTATCACATATGGGTCTATCCAGCTGGGAAATGCCACGAAAAGCGGAATCATGTCGAAAGTCTAAACTCTTGGAGAGATGATTGCAATTGAGCGTTGTACTATACTCATACCCATGAAGAAGGCAATAACATGGCTTGCAATAGCCCTGATCTCAGTCTCGCTATCCGCATCAGGAGGCAGGGAATATACCTCGCTTGATACATCAGCGCCCATAGAGCTGACAGCGGAAAGCACGATCGAACGCTCTGTAAGCATATCAAGCATGCTGTATTCACTCGGCAATCTGTATTCATTCCTCGACTCATATTACCTTGGCGACATAGACAATAAGGCAATGGAGGAGGAGCTCGTTGCCGCCATGATCGATTCCCTGGGCGATGAATATTCATACTATATCCCATCTGATGAGGCAGAGGAATTCGACGAAAGCTCAGAAGGAAGCTACATAGGACTAGGACTCTATCTGACGAAATACAATCCTTCGCATCAGGATCCATCCGATCCATCTACCATGATGGTCATAATACAGGCGCCATTCCCGGGCGGGCCGGCAGACAGGGCCGGGCTCAGGCCTCATGACATGATAAGCCATATAGACGGAGAGGATGTCGCTCCGATGAGCGCCGTAGAGGCTTCAAGGAAGCTGCGTGGAGAAGCAGGAAAGGATATAACGATAACGGTACATCGCGATGATGCCGTATTCGATCTCACGCTGCGTCCGGAGAGAGTCAACACGCCTTCCACCTCAGCCGGGATGATCAGCGAAGACATAGGATACATAAGGATATTCACATTCTCGCTATCAACGGCAGAAAGCTTCGAGGAAGAGATCGGAAAGCTTATGGAGGAAGGAGCAGGAAAGCTGATCATCGACCTCAGGAACAACGGAGGAGGAACGGTCCAGAGCGCGCTAACGATCGCAGATATGTTCCTTGATGACGGGACGCTGCTGATCACGCGCTATAAGGACGGCTCAGGGCGGAAGGAAAGCATCATAGACGCATCTGCGGGAACAGCCGTGCCAGATAGCGTGCCGGTAGTGCTGCTGGTAAACGGCGGAACAGCATCATCAAGCGAGATACTCACGGGAGCGCTATCAGACAACGACCGTGCGACGGTTGTCGGATCAACGACCTTCGGCAAGGGTATATCACAGGAGGTAAGGCCTTTCAGCGAAGGCTACATACAGGTGACGACAGGTCATTTCTTCACTCCTGACGGCAGTGATATCCACCATGTCGGGATAGCTCCAGACATCCTCGTAGAGGAAGAGGAATACAGCGATGAGGATATGAAGGCCTATAGCGATTTCATGGAGAATGAGGACATAGCAGGCTTCGTAGACGATCATCCTGATTACTCATATGAGAACGTCGCCCTATTCGTATCGGAGAACGAGGAAAGCGGAGTACCATCCTCGCTCCTTGAGCTTCTGGTAAGGAATGAATACCTTTACAGGATGGACTGGAATGACAGGCCTGTGGCAGAGCCTGAATATGACAAGGCGCTGGAGGCTGCGATGGAGGTTCTTGGAGAATGAGGATATTCCTTCTCAGCGGCAATAGGGACGGCAGCGGGATCTACAAGCTAAGCAAGAAGGAGCAGAGATACCTCTTCTCAGTACTCAGGCTGAGCATGAATGATACGTTCACGGCCAAGGATAAGGATGGAAGATACTTCAAGGCATTCCTCTATGATGAGGAGAGCCTGGCACTGGAAGAAACGGACCATCCGGAAGAGACGCTCCTTGATGACCTCTCCGCATTCAAGGGCAGCCTGCTTCCGATAACCATGATGATCTCAGTGCTTAAGAACAAGAAGAACGAAGGAGAGATCAGGATGCTCACCGAGATGGGCGTCAGGAAGATCGTCCTGATGGAGACGGAATTCACCGAAGGGCATCTGAACGATCATCAGATGGAAAGGCTGTCGCTTATCATGAGGGAAGCCGTGCAGCAATCCGGGGCCGACCTTCCGACCCTTGTCGGACCACTTCCATTCGAAAAGGCCCTCGACGAGGCCGAAGGGAAGCTCATGATCCTTCATCAGGGAATGAGGAAGTCATCCGTATCTATAGAGGAAGCCACTGCAGATGCCAGGGCGGTAACAGCCATGATAGGCCCGGAAGGAGGCTTCTCGGAACAGGAATGCCTCAAGGCTGAGGACAGGGGCGCCCTTCCTGTGCTGCTAAAGACAAACATCCTTCGGTCCGAGACCGCTGCCGTTTACGCCGCTGCAGCAATACAAGTTATCCTTCAAAGCAAGAAATCTAATGATGAGCAATAAATCATAAACAAATAATCTTTTATTTTTTTGATTTTGAATATATTATGCATTTTTATTTGACTTCTCAGAAATACACTGTATAAATAAGGCATATCTGTATTAGGGGGGAGTCGTTTGTACCAGATATTCAATCCTGCTCTCAGCGGCGTGCTTGAAAGGCTTTCATCAGAGCCATCGCTTGTGGCAAGGATACATAGCTCGATCGAAAGGCTTAAGTCAGCATTGCCTAAGAAGGACGACGTGATCATCATCGATATGGCAGATATCGAACCACCAGCATTGAGGGACAGGCTATCATCGCTCAATGCCATGATCGCGCTGTATGATCCGGATAAGATAGATATCCCTCGCCTGCTGTCATATCAGCACACCGTATACCTTCCATATGATTACTCTGGGCCTGAGCTTGGAAGAGCCATGGAAGACGCCGAGAGGATAAGGGATGAGATAGGCACGCTCAAGGACATGCTTGTCGGAGACTCAGAGGTGATGGAAGCCCTGCGGCGCACGATAGAGAGGATCATCAAGACAAAGCAGAGGATATTCCATATATCAGGAGATACAGGAACAGGGAAGAATCTCGTCGTGCAGTATATCAAGCAGGCCTGCCTCCCGAAGAGCCGCAAGAGCGTATATGAATCATGCGGCGCTCTTGATGGAGAGCTCGCTGAATCAAGGTTCTTCGGTCATGCAAAGGGTGCCTACACAGGAGCGACGGATCAGGTTGACGGCATAGTATCACTTGCTGATGGAGGCATCCTGTTCCTTGATGAGATCGAGGATCTTCCATTAAGGATGCAATCGAAGCTGCTCCATCTCATGGAGACAGGAGAGTACAGATCGATCGGCGATGACCGGATGAAGAAATCTGAATTCATGCTCATAACCGCCTCAAACATAGACATGCAGCGCATGGTCACGGAGAAGAAGATGCGCAACGATTTCTATCATAGGATCTCAGGAATCACGCTGAGGATGCCAAGCCTTTCAGAGCACATGGAAGATATACCTAGGCTGATAGAGAATATCGAGGAGAAGATCGGCATAAGCGTTCAGGACAGGATCACTGACTTCGCTCCGTTCCTCAACCGCGAATGGAGCGGAAATGTCAGGGAACTCTTCAATGCCGTAAGGATGTACCATATCGGACTCATGGTCTGACCACACTAGATTTCCATATGCCAGGATTCGTGCTGTTTCAACTAATTCGCTTTGGCAATAGCAGTTATCAAGTGAGCAGCAGAATAATGCCACCATGTGGAAAACCTGTGGAAAACTTGCCGAATAAGCCATTTTCCACAGCATGATAAGAGGTTTTCCACAAGTTAAGAAATTATATTGGTTACATTAAATCCTGATTGTAATGTTTCAATTTATATCATTATATTACAAATAATTAATTTATAGTGACCAATGCCATGCATATGCTGTTGACAATGCCTGAAAGCCATGATTTCCACAGCTTTCCACAAGTTATACACGCAATTGTGGAAAACTAGTGGAAAACCCATATCTAGCGTATGTCAATAGCACGTATCAAGAAGGCTCCTTTTCGGTTATAATCCTGTCATGGCATCTGTGTATGGAATAGGAAATCCCCTGATAGACTGCCTTTGCAGGGTTGATGACAAGGAGCTGGATAGGTTATCGCTCAATAAGGGCACGATGCTTCTGGTAGATGAGAGAAAGCGTCAGGAGATACTGAGCCATATACGGAATCTCGATACATCCTACTCTTGCGGCGGCTCATGCCCAAATACGATGGTCACGCTAAGGATGCTTGGAATCGATACGACCCTTGCCGGAGGAATCGGCAGCGATGAGGAAGGAAAGATCTACCGCAGGAGGCTGGCAGAGAGCGGAGTGAATGATGAGCTCGTATCATTCGACAGCCCCACAGGAACATCGATAATACTGCTCACGCCTGACAAGGAGCGTACGATGAATACATATCTCGGCGCTAACAGGCTGTTCGACAGCAGCTTCGTGAATGACAGTAGCATCGAGAATGCCGATATGTTCTACTTCACAGGGTACATGTGGGACACGGAAAGCCAGCGCAGGGCCGTACGCCATGTGCTTGAGATAGCCAGGAAGATGAACAAGACGGTCGCATTCGATCTGGCAGATCCATTTGCCGTAGGCCGCTATCGCGAGGATTTCCTAAGCATCATACGTGATAATGCAGACATCGTATTCGCTAACAGCGAAGAGGCAAGGTTCCTGTTCGACAATTATGATGCGTATGAATGCTGCCGTTCTATGGGCAAGCTATGCAGCATCGCGATAGTGAAGAATGGAAAGCATGGCTCCTATATCTCAGATAATGGCGTGATAAAGAAGATACCGCTATATGGAACTACGGATCCCGTGGATACGACAGGAGCCGGAGATACATATGCAGCAGGATTCCTGTTCGGCTATCTCTCAGGATATGGCACGGAGAAGTCAGGGATGATCGCATCATACCTTGCAGGCGAGATCATAGGTCAGATAGGCTCGCAGTTCAGCTCTGGATGCATAGATGAGATCAAAGCAGGAATAACAGATCGGTTCAGCTTATGAAAGAGAAGAGGCCCTTCGCTGAAGGGCCCCGATGATAAGATGCCGGATCAATAGTTCTGTCCGACAAGCTCGAAATATGCCTGAGGATGATTGCAGACAGGGCAGATGCCAGGAGCCTTCTTTCCGACTACGATATGTCCGCAGTTCCTGCACTTCCAGATCATCTCTCCATCCCTTGAGAACACAAGACCTTCCTCAACGTTCTTGAGAAGGGCGAGATATCTCTCCTCATGATGCTTCTCGATGGCAGCAACGCCTCTGAACTTAGCGGCAATCTCCTTGAATCCCTCTTCCTCGGCTACCTTGGCGAACTCAGCGTACATATCGGTCCACTCATAGTTCTCTCCCTCGGCAGCAGCCTTAAGATTAGCAGCGGTTCCCTGGATATCGCCACCCTCAAGATACTTGAACCAAAGCTTTGCATGCTCCTTCTCGTTCTCAGCAGTCTCAAGGAAGATTGCAGCGATCTGCTCATATCCTTCCTTCTTTGCCTTTGATGCAAAATAGGTATACTTGTTCCTTGCCTGGCTCTCGCCTGCAAATGCCGTCTGAAGATTCTTCTCAGTCCTAGATCCCTTCAGTTCCATCTTCCTTCTCCTTATTCCTGCATTCCATGCAGGTGCCTTCGAATATCAGATCATGGGAGTCAAGCATGAACCCTTCTTCCATGGATACTGCGTTTGTGAACATTGCCGAATCATATTGTACATCAACATCGACAACCTTTCCGCACCTTGTGCATATCGCATGGCAATGATGATCCGTACGATGATCATAATGGGCCTCATACCCTATCATCGGAGGAACCTTGCCTATCTTTCCTTCCTCATACAAGGCGTTTAGGTTACGATAGACCGTAGCCTTCGATATCGTGCTATATCTTGATGATATCACCCGGTATACATCCTCAGCGCTAGGATGGCCCGGATATGAGAGGACAGCCTCATATGTAAGCTCCCTCTGCATCGTGTTCCTTCTATCCTTCATATTGATATCTATTATCAATAAGGTATCATTATTAATGATTAATGTCAATTAAGAACGGGAGCAGCATAGCACCGCTCCCGCTGGCCTGAGCAATCACTCACTGATCATTTCTCGGTATGATCCTTACCTGCTTGTAAAGGCCCTCTCCCTCGCTCTTTGTCTCGACACCAGCGAAATCATTAAGGGCGGTATGTACAAGCCTCCTCTCAAACGGATTCATCGGATCGAGAAGCTTCGAACGTCCAGTACGCCTGACCGATTCAGCTACACGGTAGGCTGAGCGGATTATCTGCTCCTCATGCCTCATCCTGTAGTTCTCGCTATCGATGACCACCTTGATATCCGGATCAAGATTACCGGCAAAGACGTTCGTCACGAGCTGTATGGCATCAAGGTTCTTTCCCTTGCGTCCGATGATGATCGAGGAATCAGGGCTATCGATCGATATGCCGATCTTGCTGTCACGGCGATAGCTGATAGATGCGCTTCCCTCATAGCCCATCTTCCTGATGAGCGTCTCGATGAACTCTATCACCTTCCTCTCAACATCATTCTCGGCAAGAGGAGCATCATCGCTTACCGACTCTTCCTCAACGAACTCATCATTATCATCACTTCCATAGTAGACGCGTATCTTTACGCTTCCCTTCTTGAAAAGACCTTTCTTAGAAGTCTCTACTATCTCGACATCGAACTGATCACGCTCAAGGTTAAGCGCCTCAATCGCCTTATCTATCGCTTCCTGCTCGGTCCTTCCTTCAAATTCGCTCTGCATGATTATCTTCTCCTAGCCTTCTTCTTAGCGGCCTTCTCAGCATCCTTCTCCGCTATCTCCTGCGCGTAGACACCCTTCTTCCTCTTATTGACAAGCATCTGCTGGCCTATCGATATGATATTCACCGTAGACCAGTAGAGAAGAAGCCCTGATGGCGCATTATACATGACAAAGAAGAATATGATAGGCATTCCATAAGTCATGAAGGCCATCATTCCTGCCTGCGATCCAGCCGTATTGGCGCTCTGCGTTATCTTCATGGAGAAGATCATCGATATCACATAGAGTATCGGAAGCAGATGTATCTGCGTACCGAGGAACGGAAGGGAGAACGGCAGCGTGTAGATCGTGTCAGGAATGGAGAGATCAGGTATCCATCCAGGAATAAACATGGACCCACGCAGATCGAAGTTCGTATTCAGCAGCCCATAAAGGGCGATGAATATCGGGAACTGGATAAGCATCGGAAGGCATGATCCCATCGGACTGATCTTCTCTTCCTTATAAAGCTTTGCCATCGCAGCGTTCTGAGCCTCTGGATTATCAGGGAATCTCTGCTTTATTTCCTCGATCTTCGGAGACAGCGCGCTCATCTTAGCCGTGGAATCCATTCCCCTCTTGGCAATAGGCTGAAGAAGAAGCTTTATAAGTATCGTCAGAAGGATGATGGCGACTCCATAGTTAGGTATGAGCCTATAGAAAAGCTGGAGGATCCACTTCAGGATGGCCTCAAGCCATGAGAGCCAGTTGCCATCTATTATCTCAGTAAGCTCAAGGCCAGAAAGCCCGAACGTATTATCATCAGCGGCATCATAGATGCTGAGATTAGCAGCAACCTTCGGACCTGCGTATAGGTAATATGTATCGCTGACGTCAGAAGCACCATCATATGCACGGGTCATATAGATGGTATCTTCCTGAGTGACTCCCTCATCATACGAGAACTGCTCGGCATAACCGCTTACGGTAACCTCAGGAACAAGGATGAACGCGAAGTATTTTCCGGATATGGCCATCCAGTCGATGATCTCATCAGAATCAGCTGTGAAGAGGCCATTCCTGTTGAATCCAGCATTCTTCTTACTTCCGGAATCCTCATACATGACCTCTACGCGGCGATAATCATAATTGCTCCCGACAGACTGGAATGCAGGACCAACCTGAGGTCCGAGCGAAAGCGTGTACCCATCGATAGGAAGCTCCGAACCATCAGACGTATATGCCCTTACATCAAGCCTGATCATGTATTCATCGCTATTGGGAACAGTATATGTCTTCTCAAGCGTGAACCTTCCGCTTCCATCAGAGGCTTCGAAATCACGGCTGAATATCACGCGCTGCATGCTTCCATCCTCACTGCGCTGGATCCTATAAGAGAATGCATCATCGATGGCGTTCTCATTTCCAGAACCTGAATAGAGCATCATGGCATTAGGATCATCCGCATCCTTGAAAAGGAGATCGACAGGTCTCCCATTATCAAGATGCTTAAGTGTCTTGATAGAAGCTATCGTACCGCCGATCGGATCGAACGTTATTTCGAAATTCTCCGTAGTCACCGGAAACTGTGATATGTCAGTTACATCTCCGACGGCAGCTATGCTGGAATGAGAAGGACTTACGCCTTCTTCAACGATCGCTTCCTCCGCCTCCATCGTAGTCCCTTCGGCTACAGGCTGAGGTTCGATGAACAATGTCTGCATCGTCATCCCGACTGAGATGACGATGACAGATAGAACTATAGCGATTATGGTATTCCTATCCATTATCTCTCCTTAAGAGAAAGGATGTATCCGGGAAGCTGGAATAGGAACTCTGCTGATGAGGATGGGGAACTATCTCCGACCGTTCCTGTCTAGAAGCTTAATGAATCCAGACTCAAGCAAGGAAAAATCAGAGACCTTCCCAGGATACACTACCAGGATATGATCCTGGCCTCTTCCCATTACGGGATCGGATACGCTTGTCCTGCCTTCATAGCACCTGAATATCTCCTTTGCCCTTCGCCTGAGGAGATTCCTGTCTACCGCCCTTCCATAGTGCTTGGCCGGTATGACCATGAAGCGATCGAAGCCCAGTCCATTATCAAGACTGATCAATCGCATTCCATATGAAGAGCTAGACCTGCCCTCCCTGAAGATGCGATTGATATCCTCTTTCCTTCTTATGATCTCTGTCTTAGTAAGGCTTCTTCTCATCGCTTGCCGTGAGGCTGTATCTGCCTTTTGCCCTGCGGCGAGCAAGAACGCGACGACCTCCCTTGGTGGCCATCCTTGCGCGGAAACCGAACTTCCTTGTCCTCTTCATCTTGCTTGGATGATAGGTTCTCTTGCCTTTGTAACTCATATCGATTACTCCAATCTCAACGCTATTAAGCGGTTATTCTCTGTAACGCGGACAAATGCCCGGCTTTGGGATTCTATCAGAGTGTCATCATAGCCGTCAAGATATCCTGGATGTACGTATCGACTTAATAGGATTATCAGGAAAAGCCTCGTTGAAGTCCCTGATTATCCTGGAAGAACGAAGATTGACAAGATTCCTTGCTGAAGAGCTGCGTACCCTAAGATACAGGACACCATTCTCTACCTTCCAGAACTCAGTAACTCCATATAGCTGGCTTCCGGCTATGCCAGGCCAGGCTGCAGCCATCCTTATCCTTTCCTTACCGATAAGCCTCTCCATATATTCATCGATGACTTCACCTATCTGTACGACACCCTTCACTTATATCTCCTTCTTTCACTTCATAGTACATGGCATCGGCATCACTCCCGAAATAGCTTTCGCGAGGAAGGAACGTATAGAATGCCTGGGAATATGATCCAAGGTCTGAAAGGATAGAGGCCCTTTTCTCATCATCAAGCTCAAGAAGCACGTCATCAATGAGAAGTATAGGCTCCTTTCCTGTCATCTTCCTGAAGTACTCAGATTCCGCGATGCGGAATATTATAGAGCAGAGCCTTATCTGGCCTGTCGATCCTATCGATGAGAAAGGACCTAGAGGTGACATTACCGTGAACCTGTCGCGGTGTATGCCGCTGGTAGTAGTCTTCAGTATTATATCCCTATCCATGTTCTGAGACAGATATTCAGTGATCTCATCAACGCTGTTAAGACCTGCCCATGATGGCTGATATCTTATCTCAAGGTCCATATCAAGCTTCGAAACCTTCCTGAAAAGAGACGGAAATATCGAATTAAATCCGTATACCGCCTCTGCCCTTGCCTTCATTATCTCTATTCCATAAGTAGCTAATCTTCTGTCATATAATGATATGATTGACTTATCACCTGTCTTGGCCGCAGCATTCCTCTGCATAAGTATCGATCTGTAAGATCTAAGATCATCGAAGAAGAACGGAGAATGAAGGCTCATCATCTGATCGAAGAACCTTCTTCTTTCCTCAGGCTCTCCCTTTATGAATGATATATCCTCATGTATGAATGCGATGCACGGAAAATGATATATGAGATCCTTGCGGTCCTTTATTTCCTTGCCATCTATGCATATCTTCCTTCTTCCTTCCTCAAATGAGGTGAGTATATCCTCAAGCTCTCCGTATTCATTCTCAAAGCTTGCCCTGATAGAGAATCCCCTTTGTCCATGCCTCACGGCTTCCCTTAGATGCTGCGTTCTGAACGATGATCCATAGCAGAGCATGTAGACAGCTTCCAGAAAGCTTGTCTTTCCCTGGCCATTGGTGCCGATAAGAACCACATCCTCCGCATCAGTCGTTACCGAAGCGGAGGATATGTTCCTGAAATCATGTATCGATATGCTTCTGAATCTCATACCTGCATAGGCATAAGAACGAAGATATAGTCCCTTTCAGGCTCAGGAGCGAATATCATGGCATTGAGAGGTGAGGTATATCTGAGCGTGAAGTATTCGCTGTCCATCTTCTTTATAGGAGTCTGAAGCACGGCGAAGTTGAATGATATGGTATTCTCAGGACCGTCATACTGACATGGAATTCCCTGCCTGCTGTCTCCGAACTCGGTATTCTCTCCAGATACCACTACCTCATTCTCCTTCAAGGTAAGGAATATCCTCTTAGAATTATTCTCCGCAAGTATGGAGATAAGCGTTATAGCCTTCTCAAGATCCTCTGTCTTCATCGTAAGGCTGTTCTCAAGATCTGATGGTATTACTCGCTCATAATTAGGATATGCGCCAGATATAAGCGAAGTGTATATCGTTCTGCTGCCTATCCTTGCGAACATCGTACCTTCCTTCACGGCTATGGAGAATACTCCCTCGCCTGTGCCTATGGACTTCATAAGCGTCAGGAACCTGACAGGCATGATCGCAGGAGTGAAATCAGGTATATCCTGCTCGAATGCGCGGCGTACGCAGGCAAGCTTCTTACCATCGGTCGCGACAAGGACAAGCTTTCCGTCCTTCTTTTCCATGTATACGCCGGTGAGGAAGTGACGCGTATCGTTATCTGCTATCGCGAATGATGTCTTGTCTATCATATCGAAGTAATCACGCTGTGCGATAGAGAAATATGCATCATCTTCTATGCTTTCCATCTCAGGAAACTTCGATGCGTCTATAGTCTTTATATTTACGGAGAAGTTGATTGATTCGGTCCTTTCGATCGGCGTTATGCTCAGGTTTCCGTTCTCATCGCTCAGCTCTATGTCGACATCTGGTATGTTCTTAAGCACGGCGGAGAGCTTTTCGCAGAATACCGTCGTTGATCCAGGGATTATCACTGATACCGGAACGGTTGAAGAGAAACCCATCTTCTGATCGGTTGATCTTACCGATAGCATATCGCTGGATGCCTCAAGAAGTACATTGCTTGTTATCGAGAGCGAATTCTTTGAGCTTGAGAAGTTGTTTGCGTATTCTATTTCCTGTCTTAACGTGCTTGCCGAGCAGGTGAATTTCATCGTAGTAGGCTCCTTCTATTATTGATAATATAACATATAAACAAACTGCAGTAGTAGTAATAGTCTTTGTGGAAAAGTGGAAAAGCCATATCATATCATTGCATAGGATAGATATACGATGTGGATAACTATGTGGAATGAATGGCTTGGTTTTCCACAGTTTCCACATGCTGCCGCCAAGCTTTCCGATCGGCTGTGGAAAACCCTTCTCTTATGCACATCATTTCCAGATTCGATCAACATGTTTTCAACAGCTTTTACAGTGAGTTTTCCACCGACTTTTCCACAGGCTGTGGAAAACTCATCAGAATCCTGTCAGCTCTTCCTCTATTGCGGAGACCGCTGTCTTTACCGATTCATCTGTCTCTAGCAGGGACTTTATCCTGTCTACTGAATGCATTATCGTCGTATGATCCTTTCCATTCATCGCCTTGCCTATCTCAGAGAGGGAATATGAGGTGAGCTTAGATGATAGGTATATGGATATATGACGAGCGAGTATGATGTTCTTATTCCTGCTCTTACCCTTTATGTCATAATCAGTTACGTTGAAGTAATCAGCAGTCTTCCTTATTATCATGTCAATCGTTATATCGTTGTTGCGTATTGCCGGCGCTACTATGAAGTTCCTCAGCTGCTCCTTCGCTATCTCGATCGTTATGGGCTTTCCTACCAGGCTTGCGAATGAGCTTAGCGTGGTCAGGGCTCCCTCAAGGTCCCTTATATTCGTATCTATGTTCTGGCAGATGTATTCAAGCACCTTGCTGTCTATCTGGTAATCCTTCTCCCTGCATTTCTGCATGGCTATCGCTACCCTTGTCTCGTATGCAGGTGGCTGGAGATCCACGGTAAGCCCCTTGCGGAAGCGTGTCTTGAGCCTGTCTGTTATATCAGTAAGCTCTGTTATGGGACGATCGCATGTGAGAACTATCTGCTTATGGTTGTCGTATAGCTCATTGAACGTATGGAAAAGCTCTTCCTGTGTCTGATCCTTCTTCTGCAGGAAGTGTATATCGTCTATCAGCAGTACATCTACGTTCCTGTATTTCGACTTGAAGGATGAGGTCTGGTTTGCTGACAGCGAGCTGATGAATTCGTTTGTGAAGCTTTCTGCTGTCACGTAGATTATCTTCATCTTTGGATTATGCTCATCGATATAGTTTCCTATCGATTGCAGCAGGTGGGTCTTTCCAAGCCCTACTCCGCCATAGATGAGGCATGGATTGTAGCTTAGCCCCGGATTCTGGGCTATTACCTTGGCTGCATTGAACGCGAATATGCTGTTATCGCCAGCGATGAAGTTATCGAATGAATATGCTTTGTTGAGGGTAGTGTTGCGTGAGACAGGGACTGCTTCCTGTTGTGTCTTTCTTGCAGCAGCCTTCTTCTTGACAGAGGGCTTTGAATCGCTGTCCACGATGAACCTGACGCCTATCTTCTCTCCGGCTATCGCCTCTATCGTGTTCCTTATCTCCTCGCCGCAGCTCTTCTCCGCGTTGTCCTTGAAGAAGTCCGAAGAGAGCGAAAGGACTATCACGCCATCTTCGATTCCCTTATATGAAATCCTATCGAACCATTGCTTCTTGGATGCTGGAAGCGATCCCTCCAGACGTTCCTCTGCCTCATACCATGCAGTTTCAAGATTTGCCATATCGCTGTGAGTATAGCATACCTTCGGCAGATGGAGGCAGAGTACTGTGGACATGGTTGCCCGCCATATCCCCAGGCAGTCATGGCATAGTATAGCAACTTCATATTTTGGAAAAAGATATATACATGGTCATTTTATCATGCCTCCTTGAAGAAAAATATCTCGGAATGTATAATGAAAGGGACTGAACCGCCATATCTGGCCATGCGTCCGTGCTGGCTGGAGCGTTCGTAACCAGAGGGAAATAGTAAGGATGAAAGAGGAAGAATTGAAGATCGCGGGCCATGATAAGGCTGAGCTTGAGGCTGAGATCAAGGCAAGCGAGGATTATAACTCCAGCGGTATTACTGTCCTGAAGGGGCTTGAAGCCGTGCGCCTCAGGCCTGGCATGTATATCGGATCAACAGGAATAGAGGGTCTTCACCATCTCGTATATGAGGTCGTCGACAACTCGATCGATGAGGCGATGGCCGGATTCTGCAATGAGATAAGGGTTATGCTTGACGATGGTCCTGATGGTGAGATCTGTACGGTCGAGGATAACGGACGAGGCATTCCTGTCGATATCCATCCGGAGGAAGGCAAGAGTTCGCTTGAGGTCGTGCTTACCCAGCTCCATGCAGGAGGTAAGTTCGATCATAATGCCTATAAGGTATCAGGAGGACTTCATGGCGTCGGAGTTTCCTGCGTCAATGCGCTCTCTTCCTGGATGGAAGTAACGGTCCATAGAGCTCCTCATGTATATAGGCAGGTATATCATAAGGGCATTCCAGAGAAGCCTGTTGAGATCATAGGAGATACCGATAGGACCGGAACGATAGTAAGGTTTACTCCCGATTTCGAGATAATGGAACCTAATTCCTTCAGCTATGAGACATTGTCTGCTCGATTCAAAGAGCTTTCATATCTAAATAAGGGAATAACGATCTCCATTTCCGATAACCGCGGGGAAGAGCCTAGGAGCGAGACTTTCCATGCGGAGGGCGGACTATCGTCATTCGTAAGGTATCTCAACGAGTATAAGACAACGCTCTTTGATCCTATTTCCTTCGAGTGCCAGAAGGATGATGTATCGGTCGAGGTGTCGCTTCAGTATAACGATAAGTACGACGAGAAGATATTTACCTTCGTCAACAACATAAACACCCGTGAAGGTGGAACTCACCTCTCTGGATTCAGGGCCGCTCTATCAAGATGCCTGAACAACCAGCTCAAGAAGAGCGTGAAGTACATGAAGAAGTACTCCGAAAGCCTTGAGGGGTCAGATATCTCCGAAGGCCTTACCGCCGTGATCTCCGTCAAGATCCCGAATCCGCAGTTCGAGGGTCAGACGAAGATGAAGCTTGGAAACTCAAATGTGAAGGGCATCGTGGATTCCCTTGTCTATGAGAATCTCACGAACTACTTCGATGAGTTCCCTGATTCGATCGATAAGCTTCTCGATAAGGTCACTAATGCCGCCCTGGGCCGTGTTGCTGCCAGGAAGGCAAGAGAGAACATAAGGAAGAAGAGTGAGGGTGGCGGACTTCCCGGAAAGCTTGCTGACTGCACTGAGAGGGATCCTGAGAAGTGTGAGGTGTTCATCGTCGAGGGTGATAGCGCAGGCGGATCCGCCAAGCAGGGACGTGACAGGCAGTTCCAGGCTATCCTTCCTCTCTGGGGAAAGATGCTGAACGTCGAGAAGTCCCAGGAGGCCAAGGTCCTCAACAATGATAAGCTCCAGCCTGTCATCCAGACCATCGGAGCCGGCATAACGCGCTATAACGATATGGGCGGCGATCATGATGAGGATGAAGAGGATGATGGCTCGAAGAAGGAAAAGACGTTCGATCTTAGCAAGGTACGCTATCATAAGGTCATCATCATGGCAGATGCTGATGTTGATGGCTCGCATATCAGGACGCTGCTGCTTACCTTCTTCTTCCGCTATATGAGGCCGCTGATCGAGGCTGGATATGTCTACTTCGCGATGCCTCCCCTATATAAGATCACCATCGGTAAGAAGATCTTTTATGCCTATGATGAGATAGATAAGAAGAAGATCCTCGCTGAATATGCCCAGGGAATGGATGAGAACAAGATTCCTATCCAGCGTTATAAGGGTCTGGGAGAGATGAATCCGGAACAGCTCTGGGAGACTACTATGAATCCTGAGACGAGGATGATCAGCAAGATATGCCTTGCGGATGCCGAGGAGGCTGACAGGGTGTTCTCGATGCTGATGGGAGAGGAAGTCGAGCCTAGGCGCGCCTTCATAGAGCAGAACGCGACTTTCGTCAGGACGCTAGATATTTAAGGGATAGTATGGAAGATAATCAGGAACTCAACGGACGTGTCATCAATGCAGATATATCTGAGGAGATGCGTACCAGCTATATAAACTATGCGATGTCCGTGATCATAAGCCGTGCGCTTCCGGATGCCAGGGATGGCCTCAAGCCTGTTCACCGCAGGATCCTCTATGATATGTGGGAACAGGGCATCAGGTATAACGGTCCGAATAAGAAGTGCGCGCGTATCGTCGGTGACGTGCTTGGAAAGTATCATCCGCACGGAGATGCGTCGGTATATGATGCCCTTGTGCGCCTTGGACAGGATTTCTCGCTTCGCTACCCTGTCGTATCGCCTCAGGGAAACTTTGGATCGATAGATGGCGATCCACCGGCGGCGATGAGGTATACCGAGTCCAAGATGAGCCGCATCGGCGAGGAGATGCTTGCTGATATACAGAAGGATACCGTTGACTTCGTGCCGAACTACGATGAGTCGACGACAGAGCCTTCGGTCCTGCCTGCGGCTTTCCCGTTCCTTCTTACGAACGGATCCTCTGGAATCGCTGTAGGAATGGCTACCAACCTCGCTCCTCATAATCTTCAGGAGGTTGTCGATGGCATCTGTGCGTATATAGATAATCCTGATATCACGATTCCAGAGCTGATGAACTACATCAAGGGACCGGACTTCCCTTCCTATGGCATCATCTGCGGAAAGAAAGGAATCATGGATGCCTATACCACGGGCCGCGGAAAGATCATCATCCGTTCACGCTACGAGATCGAGGAGAACGATCGCGGGCACGATTCCATAATCTTCACCGAGCTGCCTTATCAGGTGAATAAGGCAGAGCTGGTCAAGAAGATAGATGATCTCAGAAAGGACAATATCATACCGAATATCGCTCAGGTCCGAGATGAGAGCGGACGTGACGGCATCAGGGTCGTCATAGAGCTTAAGCAGGGAGCTGTTCCTAAGATTGTCCTGAACATGCTTTTCAGCAGGACTGCGCTTCAGAGCAACTTCAATGCCTATAACCTTGCGCTCGTAGGCGGAAAGCCAGTATTGATGACCCTTAAGGATATGGTCGCCATCTATGTGGATCATAGGGAGGAGGTCATAGAGAGGCGTACCAGGTTCGACCTCAAGAAGGCTGAGGAGAGGGCTCATATCCTCCTTGGGCTAAAGATCGGACTTGAGAATATCGATGAGGTCATAAGGATCATAAAGGAGAGCGAGGATAACAACATCGCTTCGATCGAGCTTCAAAAGGCCTTTGACCTTACGAAGATACAGGCTGATGCCATCATTGATATGAAGCTTGGCCGCCTTTCTCACCTTGAGACCGATAAGATCCTCAACGAGCTTTCCGAGCTTGAGGCCAAGATCGCATACTATAAGGATCTCCTTTCTGATAGGAACAAGATCCTCGGCGTAGTTCGTGATGAGATACGCAAGATCGGTGAGGACTATGGCGACAGGAGGAGGACCGAGATCATCGAGCAGGAGCTTGATGATGCATCTCCTGAGGACTTCATCAAGAAGGAAGATGTCGTTATCAGCATATCGAAGAAGGGATTTGCCAAGAGGCTCAGCACGACCGAGTACAAGGCTCAGGCGAGAGGCGGAAAGGGAACGATCGGAGCTAAGCTTGTCGATGGTGATTATGTGGATCATCTCTTCATCTGTTCTTCCCATGATATCGTGATGTTCGTCACTGATTTCGGCAAGGCGTATTACATCAAGGCCTTTGAGATTCCTGAGGGTGCTAAGAATACCAAGGGGGCCAACATAAAGAACTTCCTGCAGATCGAGAATAATGAGAAGGTCACATCCGTGATCACCTTCCCTACTTTCTCCGAAGATCTCTATCTTATGATGGTTACCAGGTATGGCGTTGCCAAGAAGGTCATGCTGAATGATTTCCGCAATGCAAAGGTAAGGGGTGTGAAGGCTATCATCCTTGATGAGGGCGATTCGCTTGTATCCTCTATCTTCGTTAAGAATGATGATGATGTGATGATCATCACGCGAGGAGGAAAGGGCCTGAGGATCCATGCGGATGATGTAAGGACGATGGGCCGTTCTACTCACGGTGTGAGAGGAATACGTCTCCTGAACGATGATGTGGTAATAGGCGTTGTCGCAGTCGATGATTCAAAGCGCATACTCATGGTCACCGATAAAGGAAAGGGGAAGCAGGTCAGGTTCGACCAGTTCAATGCACATGGCCGTGGGACTATGGGGCAGAAAATCTATACTGTTGAGGAATCTGGGCTTATCGGAGCTGTTTCCGTTGATGATGATTCTGATGTCGTATTCATCACCATGAAGGGACAGACCATAAGGGTTCATGCTCGTGACATCTCCATCCAGGGCCGTGCTGCGATGGGCGTGAAGGTAGCATCCTTCAAGAAGAAGGATGATACGGTAAATGCCATTGCAGTGACTGGATATCAGGAAGAAGAAGCAGAGCCTGAATCCGTAGCTTCTGAAGAGGCACAGGTCGAGGAATCATCAGATAACAAGGAATGATGATTCCAATCCTGAATCTAGAAAGGCGTCTGAAAAGGCGCCTTTTTTCGTAATCCTGCGAATATCCTGAATACCTTGCAGGAAGTATCTATGTGGCATCGATAAAAGGAATAGAAGCCAGCTTTATCGTATAGTGCGTGTAAGTATAGCTGCTTTCAAGATGATCATGGTCGACTTTCACGATCAACTGTACCAGCTCGTATATCTCCTCCTGGAAAGAGCGGGGCTTGTCTCGATGCGATGAGCTGGATGATCTTGAATCGGAAATCAAGATTCATGATGGAGGAACGGCATATCCTTCCGCAATTATTCAAATAATGCTGGATTTTAAAGTAATTTCTTGCTATATAAAAAATTAATTATAATTTCTTGCTACACAGGAAAATAAGACCCAAGAATACAAGATTTGGAGTAAAAATGCATCTTCTCTACATGATTCTGTTTCTTTTTATGAAAGCGGCAAATAAACGCGTGAAATTAGGTTGCAGAAGCAAAAAAATATTATTTCACTCCCATGTTTTTTTGCCCTTGGGGAGAAGTCAGAAAAAAGCCAAAATACTACCCTATTAAATAGGTATTTATCGAAAGATAAGCCACGGGATTTTGTATCTTTATATAGTAATTTAGGGCCTAAAACCTGCAAATAAAGCGTTTATTTGAGGTTTTTAAGGTTTCGTGGCAGCTCAAAGCTTCTAAATCAAAAGCTGACCAGAACCTTCTTTAGTCTTACGTTTATATGAGTAAAAGTCAACCATTTTTTTTGTGGACCGTCAGCCTTGATGTTAGGCAAATAGAGAGTGCCGTGTTGGTAGAACTTTTTTGTTTTTAATGTTTCACGTGAAACAATAAGATGTTTGTTGTGCGTTTATATTACTTGTACTGCTATTGATTCAGTATTTGCGTTGTTGATCAATGTAATGTTACCGCATTGTTTGCTAGTGTGCGTGCTTGTTGATATCGAAAACGGTAAGGTAAAATATCCTAGACAGATATTAATATTGAATTAGTTCAGAAATTTGTGCGTTTTTGAGATCTGCATGCCAGAAGAGGTTTACGGCTCCTTGATATGAGCGGACGAAGGACGTATGGCGTATAGTGTAAGTCTTTCTTCTTATAGTCTTGTTCATGCTTTTTTTGCCTTGATCCAGCCGGAACTTATCGCGAAGCAGGCGTGGTTCAGAATTCATCCATATGATACATCGTTTCTCTGAATTTTAGTGTCACGTGTATACCTGAGTCCGCCGCAATTGTAGCCAGTCTTCCGTGCCTCTTTTCGGCGTATATCTTTCGAGTCTGGGAATGCATACCAGACTGGCTCCGCAAAGGAAATATGCTTACGATAATGTATTGGCTTATGCTCTCATCCTTCTTTTGTTGCTTTCCTATCACACATTGATTCCATAACTTTCTAAGCAGAATCATAAGATATGGATTTTTCGGGGTTGATGTTTTAAGCGTCAACTTAAGGGGTTAGAGGGGTGAGTTTATGGAATTTTTGAAATGTGATAATTCATCAGGGAAAAAAGAAGAGGGATGCCTGTTTTGCATCCCTCTCTCAGCTTTTGTCGTATCAGAGCTGGTTGTCGTTGATTACGTTTATATCCTTATCTACCGTTTCGCGGACATAACGCTGAACGCCATTCGTTAACGTGAGCTGGCTCATCGGGCATCCAGCACATGCGCCAACAAGCTTTACGTGTACATTCTTGCTTTCTGCATCGTACTTGATGAATTCGATGTCACCACCGTCGTTTTGAAGAGCAGGTCTGATAGCATTGATTGCCTCCTTGACTGCCTGCTCGCTTGCGATATTATCCATGGATTACATCTCCTTTAATGATTTGAAGATAACAGTATCGGTGACTGAGGTCAAGGTTTTCTGTTTTGCTGCTTTTGCATTTTGAGATTATATTTGCAGTTTGCATTTTATTATTGGTGACATATTCCAGATTATTGTGTAATGTTGAGTCATGAATGCGCATAAGGTGATATTCTATAATCAGAAAGGTGGCGTTGGTAAGACGACTTCTTGCGTGAATCTTGGCTCTGCCCTGGCTTCGCTGGATAAGAAGGTCCTCCTGATTGATTTTGATGCCCAGTGTAACCTCACTGGCGCGGTTTCTGGAAATCCGAAGAAATCGAATATATATCAGGTCGTGACTGGTAATGTTCAAGCTGCATCTGCCGTACAGACTACGATATTCAAGAACCTTTACCTGATTCCTGGTTCGGTTGATGTTTCTGCGCTCTCTGTTGAGCTTGTCGGTGAGAATAATAGGGAGTTCCTCTTAAAGACGGTTCTTGAGCCGCTTGATACAGATTATGACTTTATCCTGCTTGACTGTGGCCCATCTCTCGGACTTGAGACGATGAATGGGCTTGCATGGGCAGATTCCATAATCATTCCGCTACAGTGTGAGTATTTTGCGATGGAAGGCCTCAATCTTCTTATGAGGACCATAACGAATGTGAAGAAGGAGCTTAATCCTAATCTGCGTGTTCTTGGTATCTTGTTTACGATGTATAAGAAGAGGTCTTTGCTGAATGAGCAGGTAGTTGAAGATATTACGCAGTTCTTTGGCGATATGGTATTCAAAACCATAATCCCGAGAAATGTCCGGCTTGCAGAGGCCCCCTCTCATGGTCTTCCAATTAATTACTATGATAAGAGCAGCGCTGGATCAAAGGCGTTTGTGGAACTCGCGAAGGAGGTGATTGATCGTGCCTGATAAGAAGCATGGATTAGGTAAGGGCATGGGCGCCTTGTTTGGTGATTTATATGATCGAGAAGATGAGCTTGTTGAGAAGATCGTTGCGATAGAGGATAGCAAGAAGAAGTCTTCTAGAAAGCCTGCTGAATCGAAGAAAGTAGATGATAAGAAATATGTTACAGCGGCAGTGGTGGAGCCTAAGGAAGAAGAAGTTGCTGCTATGCCGCAGGGTTCTGATGATGTGACGGTTAATGCTATCAGGGCTGTTTATGTTCCTATCACGAGCATATCTCCGAATCCTAATCAGCCTAGGAAGACATTTGATGAGGCGGCGTTGAATGAGCTTGCGGCTTCCATAAAGGAGCAGGGAATCATACAGCCGCTAATCGTTGAGGAGATCGTTCCTGGAAGATATTCCATCGTTGCAGGTGAGCGTAGATTCAGGGCCGCTGAGATAGCAGGAATAGATAGCATACCTGTCATCGTGAAGACTCTGACCGAGATTCAGCGTATTCAGATGTCTCTGATTGAGAATATACAGCGAGAGGATCTTAATCCTATCGAAGAGGCATATGCCTATCAGTATCTTATTCAGAGATCGAATATGACGCAGGAAGAGGTTGCTGCGAAGGTCGGTAAGTCTCGTTCGGCAATTGCGAATTCGATTAGGCTTCTTGGCCTCTCTGATAAGCTTAAGGATGATGTCATATCTGGTCAGCTTACTGCTGGCCATGCTAGGGCGATTCTTTCGCTTGTCAATCCTGCAGATCAGCAGCTTCTAAGGGAGAAGATCATTGATAATGAACTTTCAGTAAGAGAAGCTGAACGATTGGCTGATGAATATAATAAAGGGCATAAGGTCGAGCCTAAGAAAAAGGTCAGGGAAGAAGACCCTGAAGTCTCTGAGGTTGTTGAACGCTTTGTATCTGCTATAGGATCCAGGTGTGAGATAAAGGGAAATCTCGATAAGGGCAGGCTTCTTATTAAATACAGATCACAGCAGGATCTTGAGAGGATTTATTCTCTTATTTCTGGTGGAAACGCTCTTTTTGATTAATCGTCTTGATTTGATATTTTCCCCTGTGTTTCACGTGAAACATGGGGGCTTTTTTATGTTATATTATCTATAGGAGTTTTATGATGGATAAATCAAAGTTGAAAGATGGGATTTACGCCGTTATCCATACCGATAAGGGGGATATCGTACTTGAGCTTGAATATAAGAAGTGCCCGATGACAGTATGTAATTTTATCGGATTGGCTGATGGAACGCTTAATATGGCTGATAAAGGAGAGCCTTTTTATGATGGCTTGAACTTTCATAGGGTAATAAAGGATTTCATGATTCAAGGAGGATGCCCTAAGGGGGATGGGACTGGTGGCCCTGGATATAGATTCCCAGATGAGTTCAACTCAGAGTTGAAGCATGATGGCCCTGGTGTGCTGTCGATGGCTAATGCTGGTCCTGGCACGAATGGTAGCCAATTCTTCATTACTCACGTCGCTACTCCATGGCTGGACGGTAAGCATACGGTATTTGGTCATGTCATCGAGGGGCAGGACGTGGTTAATAGCATAGAGCAGTACGATAAGATTGATTCTGTTGAGATTATCCGTATTGGCGCAGATGCAGAATCCTTTGATACTTCTGGTGAGGCTTTCGCTACCTATGTTGAAAATGTTGAGAAGAAGGAAAAGGAAGCATTGAAGGAAGCTCGCGCGAAGGTCGAGCATGAGATAGAGAATCGCTATCCTAATGCTGAAATTACCCATACCGGGTTAAGGTATATTATCGAGAAGAAGGGGACCGGAACTGAAAGCCCGAAGATGGGGCAGCCTGTCAAGGTGCATTATCAGGGACAGCTTCTTAACGGCAAGGTCTTTGATTCTTCTCTTATCAGGAAGGAGCCTGCGGTGTTCAATGTGGGGCAGGTCATTGAAGGGTGGAATGAAGCTCTTGTAACGATGAAGAGGGGAGAGAAGCGTACGCTCATAATACCGCCTGAGCTTGGATATGGTGAGTATGGATATCCTGGAGTGATTCCGCCTAATTCGTTCCTCATCTTCGACGTCGAGCTTCTTGATTTCTGAGAGGTTTTATGAAGGAAGGTGCTGTCAGGTACGTATGTAGCGAATGTGGCCATGTAGAGGCAAAATGGACTGGCCGCTGCCCGGAATGCGGAAGCTGGAACACATTCTCCGAGGAGAAGGTCATACCGAAGCAGAAGGGTAAGGCTGATCCTTCGCCCGTCATCGATGAAAGCGTACGTAAGCTATCGGAGATTCCATACGAGAAGGCAATGAGGGTCTCATCAGGCATTGACGAGCTTGACCGTGTCCTTGGCGGTGGCGTGATGCGCCCGTCTTCCGTGCTTGTTGGTGGAGAGCCTGGTATCGGGAAGTCGACGATCATGGAGCAGATGCTTTCCAATCTCTCAGATGCGGCGGACGTGCTTTATGTATCAGGAGAGGAGTCTCCTTCCCAGGTAAGGCTCCGTGCAGAGCGCCTTGGTCTCAGGAGCGATAGGATCTCCGTATTCTGCGATACGAGGCTTGAGGCGCTTCTGGATATCATCGAACGTATCAGGCCAGGTTATATCGTCATTGATTCGCTACAGACGCTCTATAGCGCCTCTGTAGCCTCCCTGGCAGGCTCTCCCAACCAGGTAAGGGCCTGCTGCATGGAGCTGTCGCTGCTAGCAAAGCGCATCGGGGCAGCAATATTCTTCATCGGACATGTCACTAAGGATGGGAATATCGCTGGACCGAAGATCGTAGAGCATATGGTTGATACCGTGCTTTACTTTGAGAGCGCTGAGTCAGGGATGCGGCTTCTCCGGGCAAGCAAGAACCGCTTTGGCTCCGTTGATGAGATAGGTCTGTTCATCATGGATGAGAAAGGGCTCAGGGGCGTGAAGGATCCGACCGGAGCCTTCCTTTCATCAAGGCATGGCGATGAGCTTCCTTCCGGGATTGCATTCACCCCAGTTGTTGAGGGCTCAAGGATCTTCGTCGTTGAGATACAGGCGCTTGTCGTTCCTGCTAAGTCGAGCCTGCAGCGCATTTATTCAGAGCGGATCGACAGCGCCCGGGTAAGCCGGGTAGCGGCGATCCTGCAGAGGCATGCCGGCCTTCAGCTTGCCGATCAGGATATATACGTGAATGTTGCCGGTGGAATGAGGCTTTCCGAGGTTTCGATCGAGCTTGCCCTTGCGCTTGCTCTCTATTCATCACGGCAGGATATCCCTATCCCTCGCGGCGTGGCATCGTTCGGCGAGCTGTCCCTGGCGGGGGAGGTAAGGCCTGTCACTTTCCATGAAAGGCGTGTGAAATCATTAGTAAGCATGGGTTATAAACGGGTGATCGTAGCTGACGGACAGTCTGAGACTAGGCTTCAGGAGGTTTCCGCAAAGAATATAAAAACCGCGTTAATTGCGGCTTTTGGAAGGAAATAGCATTTAGTAAGCGCTCCTGACCATTATATTCTGGCAATCAGGAGCGGGAATGCTACGAAGGTTCCTAGCATGCTTCCGAGCGAGCTGAGGAAGAATACCAGCAGGCAGTGCAGGATCCTGTTCCTGTACCAACCCTTGAGTGTCATCATATCATCATTCAGAGCCTCGAAGTCCTTTACCTTTGGCTTGCGGAACGTTGCCTCGAGTATGCCTCCGAGCATCCCGACGCCAAGTACTGGATTGAGGGCGAAGAATGGTGACGTGATTGCGCATAGCAGTATATTCAGCGGATGTGCTGCCGCAATGGCTGTCGTGATGAGAGTGCTGGCTGCATTGACGATTATCCAGTAGAGGAATGTCATCAGCCCTTGATCCCAGCCGTTTGAGAATATGCCGATGAGGATCAGAAGTACGATGAGCGTCGGTATTATATAGCCGGCGGCCTTTCCTAGTCCTCTGGATTCCGGGATCGTATCCAGCTCATCGGTCGAGGGCACGGGGATATCGCTCTCAAGCTTCTCGAATGTCGCAAGCACGCCCTTCGTATGTCCGGCGCCGATAACGGCCAGCTTCTTCTCTCCGGGGGCCGAGTAGATCTTAGAGGCTAGGTATGTGTCCCTTTCGTCGATGAGCACTTCCTTTACCGAAGGAAGCTCCTTTGCGACCTCGTTAAGCATCCCCTCAAGGGTTTCCTGCTTCTTAAGCTCCTCAAGCTCCTCCGGTGTTATCTCCTCGTCTGAGAATGCAGCGGATATCAGCGTTGCCAGAAGCTTGCATTTGTTCCAGAGCGAGCTTTTCGCCCATGCGCGACGGAATGTCGTCTGTATCTCCCTGTCGCATAGCGACACTGGAATATCCTTCTCCTCTGCAAGCTTCGCGGCACCTAGGATCTCATCTCCTGGATTCGCCCCAGTCTGGGCTCCAAGGCGGCGCTGGAATGATGCCAGGGCAGTATTTGCAAGAAGGAGAAATCCCTTCTTCTCCTTGAATACCTTCCTGATATCCATGTCTTCCCAGCTGTTCTTCTTCGTCTTGCTTGCCATGCGTGAGGCATCAAGCTCTATGCATACCCTGTCCGGAGACTCTTCCTCTATTATCGAAGCGACCTCATCGACGCTGCTCTGTGAGACGTGAGCCGTTCCTACAAGAAGGACCTGGCTCCCGTTGGAGAAGCTTATGCGGTGATATGTATCGCTTATTCTCTCTATCTGCATGATGAAAAGAGTATAGCCATGGAAAAATGCAAGGGCAACAGCAGTTATGCTATGAAGAGCTGCATCACCGTTTCTAGGACGCTTTCATGGAAGATCCTTACGAAGACCTGCCGGTCCTGGGTGGCGAACGGCAGCAGCAGCCGTGGAAGATCCTTCTCATTGAAGATGGAAGGAAGCTGCATGAAGGAATAGGTGGCTGCAGGGAGAATGAAGGTCTGGTCAGGCCGTGCCGTTACGGGAAGGCCCTTTTCCACAGCCTCCCTTTCCTCCGGCGTGAAGGCATCGCGCTCTCCGCCGCCCAGCCTGCTGATGCGGAGGCTGTCTGACAGCGTAAGGCTGTAAAGGACTATGGCGTCATAGCCGGGAGGAGCTGCAGCCGCCCTATCGATCATCTCATCCAGTGAAGCCTCCGATGGCCTGTAAGCCATCGGAGAGGCAAGCGTAAGCGTCATTTGAGCGTTGGCAGGAGCTTCGTGAGGAAGTCGCAGATCCTCTCTGCGGATTCAACGTTCAGGTTCTCGTTCACTGAGTGGACATCATGAAGCTCAGGGCCTATCGATACAGAGTCCATGCCAGGTATGCGCTCGTTGAGTATGCCGCATTCGAGTCCTGCATGTATTGCGGTGATCACAGGCTTCTTGCCGGTTATCTTCCTGTATCCTCTGGCCACTTCCTTGGTAAGCTTGGATGATGGATTCGGCTCCCATGCTGGATAGTTTCCCTCTGCCTTGACCTTGAAGCCAAGCGACTCAGCTATCGCTATGATCTCATACGCAAGGAGCATCTTCCTCGAGTCGACGTTGCTTCTTATCGAATAGGATACGTTTGCCTTGCCGTTTACGAGCCTTACCATCGCAAGGTTATCAGAGGTCTCTACGATGCCATCGATCACAGTGCTCATCGATGCGACGCCATGCGGTGATGCGAAGAGAAGGTCTGCGAGCTTCTGGCTCTTCTTCCTCTTCATCGTAGTCGAAGGCATCTGGGTGGATGAGACAGAGAGCTTCACGCCTGGATCGGATACCTTGTATTCGTTCTCAAGCTCCTCCTGCATCGCTGCGGCAAGGGAGAGTGCGACGTCCTTATCCTCTACCGTGATCACGGCCTCTGCTGACGAAGGAATGACATTATGCCTGGTTCCTCCTTCGATCGATGCGATAGAGAAGGATGGAAGCCTGTTGAGGTATCGTGCGAGGATCTTTATCGCATTGCCTCTTTCCTTGTGGATCTCGCTTCCGCTGTGGCCTCCGAGAAGCCCGGATACCTTCACCTTCAGGGCTGTTCCTGCTGCCGCTTCCGTCTTGTATTTGAGGGTAGCCTCAAGATCGAGGCCTCCTGCGCATCCTGTGTAGATCAGGCCTTCTTCCTCGCTGTCCAGGTTGATAAGCCTTCTTGCCTTGACGAGTTCAGTGTCGAGCGCGTATACGCCGCCAAGCCCTGTTTCCTCCTCAACGGTGAATATCGCCTCTACAGGACCATGCTGCGCCTTTGGATCGGCGAGGATGGAGAGGATCATCGCTATGGCGATCCCGTTATCTGCACCTAGCGATGTTCCCCTTGCCTTTATCGTAACGCCATCGGTCTCGATCGATATAGGGTCTATCAGGAAGTCATGCTTCGAGTTCGGCCTCTTGACGCAGACCATGTCCATATGACCCTGAAGAGCGATTGTCGGCAGCTTCTCGCAGCCTTTGGTCGCCTTTGCATAGATCACCACGTTGCCCTTGCTGTCGGCCTTGGCCTCAAGCGAGTGCTTCTCAGCCCATGATAGCAGATAGTTCCTGATGCCTTCCTCGTTTCCGCTCTCGCGCGGTATCCTGGATATCTCATTGAACGCCTGCCAAAGGCGCTTATTGCTCAGTTTGCTGTACCACATCTCATTTCTCCTCCAATAAAGACATTCCTTATTCCAAGGCTACTGTCAAGCAGCACTATATCAGCTCTGTATCCCTGCCTGAGGCATCCCATGCCTTTCAGGCCATATATCCTCGCCGGTGTCGTTGATGTCACGGCAGAGGCCTCCGGGATCGTAAGCCCCCATCCTACGAGATTCCTGAATGCCTTGTGCATGGTAAGCGAGGAGCCCTGTATCAGATCAGGATTGCCCTTCGTTACCCATAGCCCGTCTCCCATCTCCACCTCGACGCCATTGGCCGTGAGCACGCCTTCCCTCTGGTTGGTGGGCCGGAGCGAATCCGTGATGATTGCCACCTTGTCCGTTCCTTTCGTGCGGATTACGAACATGATGATATCCTTGTGTACATGCTTGCCATCGCCTATTATTTCGACATTCACCTCATCGTGCATCAATGCGGCTCCGACGACACCAGGGTATCTATGCATCAGCCCTGACATAGCATTGAAGAGGTGAGTGGTGTGGCGTATGCCCATGCCGACACCCCTCATCGCCTCATCATAGGTCGCGTCCGTATGCCCCATCAGCAGTACGACGCCTTCTTTCTCCGCGGCCCTGGCTATCTCTCCGATGCCCGGGAGCTCGGGAGCGCATGTCATTGCCTTCACAAGGCCCTTTCCCTCAGAGAGTATCTTATGGAAGGTATCAAGAGAGGGGTCCTGACGGCCCAGAGGATTCTGCGCGCCTATCTTTCCCGGGGAAATGAACGGGCCTTCGACATGGATGCCTCCGATGGCTGCGCCGCTTTCCCTGCCCTTTGCCTCCACGATGGCTCTTTCGTCATTCAGCATACGTTCCATCGTGTCTGTGTATATCGTGGGGAAGAAGGCCGTGACGCCTTCGCTTGCCAGCTCGTCGGACATGGTGAGGATGGCTTCAGCCGTACCATCTTCCGTTCCCTTGCCTCCGAAGCCGTGTATATGCGTATCGATGAAGCCAGGGACGGCTGTGAGCCCAGTCCCGTCGATCACCCTGTCCGGGGTACGTGTATCCGCAGCGGCTATGGTATCGCCATCGATCCATAGATCGGTCCTAACGATCCGGCCGTCCTCGACGGCCATGACATCCTTTATGAGAGTCAGCATGGATTGAGTATAGCACGTTAGGCGAGAACGTTGAGCCATCGTCCGCTTTTCATCCTTATGCTCTCGGCAATGAGCTGGAATATCTCCTCGGCTGCGCAGATGGCGTATATCCACTGCAGAGGCAGTCCCAGCATCCGGGTTCCGATGAATGCGAGGGGGAGCCCTATCAGCCATATGCCTCCAAGCTCTGCGAACACTGCGTAGCGCGTATCTCCTCCGGAACGTAGGACGCCGACGATCATGCACATGTTCAATGACTTGAGCGGCTGGCGGAAGCTGCTTACCTTCAGCGCTGCGGCCGCGGTCATCGCGACGGCTCCCGTGACGTTGAACCATGATGTGAAGATTGGGGCAAGCAGGAATTCGAGTGTTCCCATGACGATACCTGTGAGCAATGATATGGCGATAAGCTTCCTTGCCCAGCGCCTTGCCTTCTCCAGCCTTCCTGATCCGATCTCATTGCCTAGGACGATGGTAGCTCCATTGGCTATGCCCATCATGGCGATGAAGAAGAAGTTTCCGATCGATTCCGTGATATTCACTGCTGCGAGGGCTTCCGTCCCTAGGGAGGAGTAGGCGACCTTGTAGAGCGTCATCCCTAGCGACCAGAACAGTTCGTTCAGGACGACGGGGAGGGCCGTTGCCGCGAATGAAGCGATGAATGCCCTGTCCCAGGAAAGGTCCTTTCTCAAGGAGAATGCGAAAGGCTCGTGCCTTCCCCAAGCCAGCAGCATCAGGATCATCATCTCCGCAAGGCGGGCGGCGAATGTGGAGATCGCGCCTCCCTCGACTCCGAGGAACGGGAACGGCCCGATTCCGAAGATCAGGAGATAATTGCCGATGGCGTTCATCGTCAGCGATATCAATGATACGATGAGCGGAAGCGACGCCTTGCCGGTTGAGCGGAAGCCTATCGAGAGCGTTGCTGAGACAGCAGAGAACATGTACGAGAACGCGACGTATTCCAGATATGTCGAGCCTGCATCTATGACGGCCTGTTCACAGGAGAAGATCCGCATGATCGGATCGGAGAAGATGAAGGAGAGAACCGATACGATAGCTCCTCCCGCAAGGCACAGCATCGTCGCTAAGGACATCGCCTTCCTCATCTTCCCATATTCTCCAGCCCCATGATACTGGGCAAGGTATATCGAGGTTCCGGAGGCTATGCCGAAGAAGAGCAGGGATATCACGAAATAGACCTGGCTGGCTATCCCAACTGCCGCGATCTCCATCTGTCCCAGCTGCCCGATCATGAGCGTATCCAGGAACGAAAGCGAGGATGTAAGCAGATTCTGCAGCATTATTGGCAGGGCGAGGAGCGAAAGCCTGCCGATCAGCTCTCTGTCAGCGATTCTCACGGAGGAGAGTATGGTGAAAAGGGCCCTGATAATCAAGAAGAGGGCAATATCCGTACAGAAACTTGCCGATCAGGCGTTGCTTTGCTAAGAAATCGGTTGCCATATTGCCGGAAGTAATATACCCTCAAGCTATGCTTGAGAAGGACATCCTGCTGATCATCAATCCGAATGCATCCAAGGGACGTGGAAAGAAAAAGGCCCAGGAGATCAAGGATACCTTCAAGCAATTCGGCCGGCAGTGTACCGTGGCCTATACCAGAGGCCCCGGGCATGCTGAGATGCTTGCCAGGAAAGGTGTCCAGTACGAGTATCGCGTGATCATAGCGGCAGGCGGGGATGGTACGGTGAACGAGGTGCTGAACGGTATCATGACCTCTTCTGACCCCGGAAGCGTCACCATGGGGATAATCCCGATCGGGCGAGGTAATGACTTTGCCTGGTTCGCGGGCATTCCCTTTGATATCCGGAAGGCAGTCGAGCTGATAATATCGCAGAAGTCATCGCTTGTGGATGTCGGATTCTGCAAGGGTTCCGGGCGCAGGGATGGAATGTATTTCTTCAACGGGGCGGGTTTCGGCTTCGAGCCGGCCGTTAACTTCCGTGCGATGGGGTATAGGCATCTGAATGGAATGCCGAGCTATATCGTGGCTTTCTTCTATATACTCTTCCATTTCCCCAAGCCCCATCATGTACGCCTTACGATAGATGGCAGGGAGCATGAGCTGGATACGCAGCAGATATCGGTATGCAACGGCCGCAGGATGGGGTCTGCCTTCATCATGGCTCCGAAGGCCTCGATAAGCGACGGCGTCTTCGATGTGATGTACACGACCCATCCGTTTTCCCGGTTCGGGGAGATCCTTAAGGCCGTCATGTCATTCATCAGAGGCTCCCATGTGTCTGACAGGGCCGACTTCGATTATCTCAATGCCAGGAGGGTGAGCATCGAGGTGGATGGAGATGGCATAGAGGCGCATTGCGATGGCGAGGTGTTCTCCCGCCGCGGTTCATCCTTTGATATCGAGATTCTCCCCCAGGCGATCGCCCTGATACATAGCAAAGAAAAATGTTGATTTGATAATTCTTTATTTTCATTAAAGATAATAAAGATAAAATTAGTTTGACTTCTCGAATCCCATGATATATCATTTATGATGAGATTCAAGGACAAAAAATCAGGGTTTTTTCCTTCGAAAACGGAGAAAAACGGTGGTTAAGGATTTAGTTCCACGCATTCATTTCTATGATCAGGATTTTGTCGACATGTATGACAGGACCTGGGTCTGGCTGGATGAGATATGGCATCAGGGAGACAAGGACGGTCCATTCCCCGAAGGGTATTTCACCCATGCTGACAATGGCATCATAAACCTTTTCGATACATCGCTCTCCTCTCTGTTCCTGGTATATAGCAACCAGAGCTACAGCCCGTATTCGATGATCGATTACTTCTATGCCCATCAGGCAGAGGATGGCCAGATCGCGGAGAGTTATGATATATCAACAGGCCTGCCAGTGCTGGGCGAGGATAACCCGCTAGGCCTGTCGCTGCCTCTTCTTTCCTATGTTGAGTTCGTCTTCTACCATAAGATAGGCAATAAGAAGAGGCTGAAGGACGTGCTTCCGTATCTTGAGAAGTACTTTTCCTGGATGCAGCAGAGCTGCATGAGGCCAGACGGGCTTTATAGCGTCCCATATGCCGCGACGCATATGGGCAACCTTCCTCGCGAGGGTGCCGTGTATACCATTGACTTCAATGCGGCGGTAGCGGTCTTTGCCCTCTATATGTCATATATCGGAGATATCCTCAATGATAAGGAGCTGGCGTTCCGCTATAAGCGGATCTATTTCTCCGTGAAGACCAGGATCAATTCCATGATGTGGGATAGCGAGGACCGGTTCTATTATGATCTGGATGAGAACGAGCAGAGGATACGCAATAAGCATATCGGGGCATACTGGACGCTGCTGGCCGAGATCCCGAATGATGAGTATGCCTCGTTCCTTATCGAGAAGCTCAAGGACGAGAATGAGTTCGGTACGGAAAATCCGTTCCCGACGGTTCCTGCCTCTTCCGCCCATTTCGATAAGGCCGGAAACGGCTACTGCGGAGGAGTCGTCCCGTTCTGCACCTATATGGTGGTAAAGGGGCTGATGAACTACGGATCGTTCATATTCGCAAGGGAATGTGCCATCAGGCATATGTACTTCATCCTGGATACCCTCCATCCCGATGCGGAGAAGCAGGGCGATGCCTGGGAGATATATAAGCCGATGGGGGAGGGGCCTGCCGATGTTCCTGATGGAACCGAGAATAGGCGGCGCTACCTTCCGATGCTCGGCCTCGTGACTATATCGCTGGTGATCGAGAACATCGTCGGCCTTGAGATATCACTCCCGCGCAAGACCGTCAACTGGACGATGCAGTCTCTGGAGGAGATGGGCATAGAGGATCTCTCTCTGAAGAAGAACAACATCACGATACTTTCGAACAAGAATGCGAGAGGATGGGAGATAAGGCTTGAGAGCGAGAAGCTCTACTACTTCACCATACACCTTCTTGATGAGGATAAGAAGAAGACCCTTCCTATCCCATCCGGTAAGTGTTCGATGCTGATAGACAAGCTTTGATTTGACTTTTATGCCTTCGGGCAGGAGGAAGTAAAGTATATGGAAATGAAGGATTTTTCCCTCGAGGGGAAGGTTGCATGGGTTACAGGGGCTTCCTATGGCATAGGATTCGCTATCGCCACCGCTTTCCACAAGGCAGGAGCCAAGATTGCCTTCAATGATATCAAGCAGGAGCTTGTAGATAAGGGCCTTGCTTCCTACAGGGAGGCTGGAATCGATGCCAAGGGCTATGTCTGCGATGTCACAGATGAGGCACAGGTCCAGGAGACGACCGAGAAGATCATAAATGACTTCGGTAAGATAGATATCCTCGTGAACAATGCCGGAATCATCAAGAGGATCCCGATGCTTGAGATGTCAGCCAAGGATTTCCGCCAGGTCATCGATGTTGACCTCAATGCCCCATTCATCGTTTCCAAGGCAGTCCTTCCTGGAATGATCAAGCAGGGTCATGGAAAGATCATCAACATCTGCTCGATGATGTCTGAGCTTGGACGCGAGACGGTCAGCGCATATGCAGCGGCAAAGGGTGGCCTGAAGATGCTTACCAGGAATATCGCATCTGAGTATGGCGCATATAACATCCAGTGCAACGGCATCGGACCTGGATACATCGAGACTCCGCAGACCGCTCCGCTCAGGACGCCTGGCCATCCTTTCAACGAGTTCATACTCGCGAAGACCCCTGCTAACAGATGGGGTAAGACGGAGGATCTTATGGGGCCTGCCGTGTTCCTTGCCTCCGATGCTTCCAACTTCGTCAACGGACATGTCCTGTATGTCGATGGCGGAATCCTTGCCTATATCGGAAAGCAGCCGCAGTAATGACGATTCGCCGGAGTCAGGGACGACCTGGCTCCTTTCATGCCCTGATCATACTCATCTTGGCTATCATCCTTTCAGCCTGTTCTCCTGACACGGCTGACGTAACTATAGATGTTGCCCTTGCGCAGGAACCGCCGACTCTCGATATCCAGGTCAACTCATCGATATCAGGACGGATGATCGCGCTTGGCAATGTCTATGAGAAGCCTGTCGTCCTCGACGGCGAAGGTCGGATACGCTGCGAGCTTGCCTCATCCTTCGAGCTTTCGGAGGATGGCCGCCATCTTGCCTTCCTCATGCGGGATGATGTCCTGTTCCATGATGGAAGCAGGCTGGATGGATCAGATGCTGCGGCTTCGCTCAATCGCTGGTTGGATCGTTATGCCACGGCCTCTGATTCGGCTATGGGAAACCGTTTCAGAAGCGAAGGGAATAAGGTCTGGATCGATTCAGAGCGTCCTTTGATGATGCTTCTGATGATGATTGCCTCAGCTCCTCAGAGCGCTGTGATAATGCCTGAGCGCCTGGCTGTGTCCTCTGATTATCTATTGCATGAGCATATCGGGACAGGGCCTTATCTCATAGAGGAATGGCTGCCGGGTGAGGCCGTTGAGCTAAGGCGGTTCGATGGTTACTCGCCATATGCTGCGGAGAGCAGCGGAGTCTGGGGAGACAAGTCCAATGGTCCTGAGAGCATAAGGTATCTCTTCGTGCCTGATGGGACGACGAGGCGTCTCGGGCTGGAGAGCGGCCTGTACGATGCGATAGACTGCGTGCTCTCCGATGATATCCCGCGCCTTTCATCAGATCCATCAATCACGCTTCTCGGCGGAGAGGAGAATGGCTCGATCGCGATCGTATTCAACAAGAAGGAAGGGGTGTTCACGAGCCTGGGGATGAGGAAGGCGGCAGCATCTGCCATGGACAGGGAGATGCTGATGAAGGCCTGCTATGGCGATTATGGCTACAGCCTTCATTCTGATTATATGGAGGATGGCAGCATCTGGAGCGTTGATTCCAGCCTTGATCCTTATGACTCCTTCAGCCTTGATGACGCAGATGATCTGCTTGAAGCCGGAGGCTATGACGGAAGCACGGTGAGGATACTCTCATCGAATACGTCAAATATCGATAAGATAGCCGTGGCCCTGTCGTACTGTCTTACGGAGGCCGGCATCAGGAATGAGGTCACCGTCGTGGACTGGGCATCCTTCATAGAGATGCGCAGCGATCCATCATCCTGGGATATCTTCATCTCAGCGTACAGCAGGACATCCCTGCCTCAGCTCAAGTCCTATCTTTCCAGCACGAATCCCGGCTGGCTCAATGATGAGAAGGCTCTCGGGATGCTGGCGGATATCGATGAGGCTGTTACGCTTGAAGAGGCTTCCTCTCTCTGGACTGAGGCTCAGCTCTACCTGTGGTCAATCATTCCCGTGATCGTTCCTGGGCATTATTCCACCGTCTATGCCGTCTCTTCCGATCTTGATGGCGTGATACTAGGGGAAGGATTCTATTTCTGGGCATCCTCTTTTTCCCGATAGGCTTTCCTTCTATACTTCTCTCGTGATCAGGCGGCTTTTAAGATATCTTCTGATGATAGTGATGACGCTTATCCTGTCATCATTCATCGTGTTTGCACTCTCGGATGCGGCGCCTGGAGATAGCTCTGCCTTCATATTGTCAGAGGATGCCTCTGATGATGCGAGAGGATCGTATATGGAAAGCCTGGGACAGGATGAAGCTTTCGTTTCGAGATATATCTCGTTCCTGCTGTCATTCCTTCGAGGGGATTGGGGACGGTCCGCCTCTGGCTTCGATATAAGGGAGACCATTATCCGCAGTGCTTCGGTCACGGCCTCGGTCACCATGCTTTCCGTACTGCTGTCCCTCATCATATCAGTACCTCTGTCAATCATCGGAGCAAGGCGCGGGAGCGCTATCGACCGCATCCTCTCGGCCTTTTCCCTGACATTGATGTCTCTTCCCTCCTTCCTCATAGGGATGCTTCTGGTAATGCTGCTTGCGATGCGCTTTCCTGTCTTCCCCGTGGCTGGCATGCTTAGGGGAGCCTGCGGATATCTCAGGTCGCTCTTCCTGCCATCGCTCACGCTTGCGCTCCTTCATTCATCGCTCTATCTCCGCGTGTTCCGGAGGGCCTTGTCGGATGGCCTTGAGAGCCAGTATTCGCTCTTTGCCTTATCCCTAGGGATGAAGCGGCGGTCTCTTGCCATAAGGAGCGCCTTCCGTCCTGCATTGCCTTTGCTCTCGTCGCTTGTCGCCCAGTCGATGGCTTCCGCTTTCGGAGGCGTAGCCGTGATAGAGACGGTATTCGCGCTTCCCGGCCTTGGCTCTCTGATGGTCAGCGCGGCCTTGGCCAGGGATTCCAGGCTCGCCGGTACGATCATGATGCTTCTTTCGCTTGCGGTAGCTATCATCTTCTTTCTGCTCGAGGGCCTGCTTCCGCTTATTGATCCGCGGGTAAGGAGGGGAGAGTGAGGAAGCTTATCGCTGCCATTGCATTGATCTCCTGCGTCTTTCTGCTCGCTCTCGTCCTTGCAGGTGCCGGTGATATAGATATGCAGATGCGCCTTCAGCCTCCATCGGCCGAGCATCCGATGGGAACCGATAGCTTCGGAAGGGATCTTATGGAAAGGCTTTCAGCAGGGCTTGCGGTATCTATCATGATTGCCGCAGCTGCCACGGTAGCATCTCTCCTGCTGGGCCTCTGCCTTTCATATGCATTCTTCATCAGGCCTTTCTCCTCTCCGCTATTCACCACGCTTCTTCTATCCCTGAAGTCCATTCCGACTATCCTTCTGGCGCTTTTCCTGAATGCGCTTACAGGCCCTGGTCTCCTTAAGCTTGTGGCTGTGCTTGCAATCGGCCATGCTGCGGACATAGCGCAGACGGCATATTCCCGGATAATCGTCTTGAGGGGAGAGGATTATGTGGCCGCAGCGATAGGAATAGGCGAGCGGAGAAGCCTCGTGTTCCTCCGCCATGTGCTGCCTGAGGTGTTACGGTCCCTTCTTTATCAGGCTATATCGATATTTTCCTCATCCATCCTTACGGAGGCTTCGCTTTCCTTCCTTGGCTGCGGCATACCTGTCACGCTCCCTTCCATCGGCGGGATATTCGCGGAATCCAGGACGGTAATGTCAAGCGCGCCGTGGATGGTTGCCTTTCCTGCAATGGCGCTCCTTCTTATCGGTATTCTCCTGGAGATTGCCGCATCGGGGCTCTCAGAGTCTGACCCTGCCTCTGAGAGAGCGGGCTAACGTGAGCTTGTCGGCATAGCCAAGATCTCCGCCTATAGGCAGCCCTGAGGCCAGCCGTGTCAGAGTTATGTCATCCCGGTCTTTCAGAAGATGCCTGATATAAAGGGCGGTCGTGTCACCCTCCTCTGTCGGATTGGTCGCTATTATCAGCTCGCGGAAGGTCCCTTCCTCGATACGCTTCATCAGCCCAGGGAAGGAGAGGGCATCTGGGCCGATGCCATCAAGCGGGCTTATCGCTCCTCCAAGGACATGGAACAGTCCGTTATATGCGCCTGAAGAGGCTATCGATAGCACATCCTGAGGCTCTTCCACGATGCATAGGAGCGTCTTGTCGCGCTGTCCGTCCGCACAATACTGGCAGATATCATCTTCGGTATAGCATCCGCAGATAGGGCATGGGTGTATCTTTTCCTTGATAGAGGCTATCGCGCTGCCAAGTGCCTTGTTGTAGCTCTCATCGCTGCGAATCAGGTGATAGGCAAGGCGGGTAGCCGATTTCTCTCCCATGCCAGGAAGGTGCTTGATAAGCCTTATAAGCTCTTCGATGGCACTCAATTCGCACCGTCCTGCAGCGTCTTGACCACCAGGCTCTGAAGCTCAGCCTTCTTCTTTTCCTGCGCGTTGTTGATCGCGCTGATGATAAGCACCGAGAGGGCGTTCTTATCTCCTAGCGCATATGCCTCGTCTGATATCTCCAGCTCCTTTATCATGCCATCGGCATTGACGGATGCCTTGACCATTCCCGCTCCGGACTCGCCTGTTACCAGAAGGCCTTCCGCATACTTTGAGATAGATCCCATGTTCTTCTCAAGAGAACTGATCCTCTTCATCATTTCTAATGGCGATATATTCATCATTCCTGTCTTCCTCCGTGATTGCTCCTTCCCTTCGTACCAGCTGTCCGCCGAAGAAGGCCTTGAGCTTCCTCATCTCTGGCGAGAAGCCTTCATCGGCCTGTGACCTCTGTTCCTTGAGGCGGAGCCTTATCATATAGGCTTCGCCCGTTGCTGAGGCGATAGCCTTCTGCAGATCCTTTTCCGCATTCTTCAGGCTGTTATATGCGAGAGGCTTGGAGAGCAGCAATGAGAAGGTCCCATCATCATTCTCGTCGATCGACTCTATGTCTGAGACATATCTTGATTCGGCCTTCCTTCCCATCTTCATCAGCGACTCGGCTATTGCGGGGACATCATCAAGGGAAAGGGATCCTTTCTCCGATCCGCCATCTTCATCCTCTTCCTCAGCCGCGGCTTCTTCCTCTGGCTGCGCGGGTGAAGGCTGGGGGGGCGCTGCGATCTCAGCCTGCGCTGCCTGCATCTGGATCGGCTTTGCCTTATGGCTTATCACCACGCTGCCGGCCGCCACGCCGTTCTTCAGATCCTCGAGCTTCCTCATCAGCACATCAGGCGTCGCAAGCATCGGAAGCGAGGATAGGCGAGAGTATAGAAGCTCTATCTCGAATCGTGGCGAAAGCGAATACCTCAGCTCCCTGTAAAGGGTAAGGAATGCCTTTAGTGCCGCTTCCATCTGTTCCTTCGTGAGAGCGTTCACGATATCCTCTGGAATGTCCTTGACTGCGGAGCCAAGCACGTCCGTGCGCCTTATTCCCTCCTTGTATAGGAGGAGCGTCCTGAAGAACTCTGCGCTGTCCTTGACGATCTGCTCCGGGGAAATCCCATCTTCGAACAACCCTCCGATTTCCTCAAGAGCCTTTCCCGGCTCTCCCGAGAGCGTCTTCGCGACGATGGAGGATATCGCGGAGAAGCCGGCTATGGATAGCTTCTGCCTTATCTTCTCTAGGGTTATATGGTTCCCGGAGAATGCGGCTACCTGATCGAAGAGGGTATATGCGTCCCTCATCGAGCCTGTCGCTTCCTTCGCGATCCAGAAGAGGGCATCCTCATCCGCCTCCATGTGGATATCCTCTGCGGCGCTCCTGAGGCACTTCATTATCAGCTCCTCGCTTATCAGGGAGAAGCGGAACTGCTGGCAGCGTGAGCGGATGGTGGCAGGAACCTTCTGCAGCTCTGTCGTCGCGAAGATGAAGATGATATACTCAGGAGGTTCCTCTATCGTCTTTAGAAGCGCATTGAAGGCCGATGTCGAGAGCATGTGTACCTCATCGATGATATATATCTTGTATCTCGACGACTGAGGTGGGAACATGATCTCTTCCTTGATGTTCCTTATGTCATTCACGCTGGTATTCGAGGCTCCGTCTATCTCGATCACATCGACGGATTTTCCTTTTGCGATCTCAACGCAGGAGTCGCAGGTTCCGCAAGGATGTGCGCTCATGCCCCGCTGGCAGTTGAGGGCCTTTGCCAGAAGGCGTGCCGAGCTTGTCTTTCCGACGCCTCTCGGGCCAGAGAACAGGTACGCATGGGCAATCCTGTTCTCGCTTATGGCATTCTCCAATGTAGAGACTACGAAATCCTGTCCCACCAGGAAATCGAAATCCTGCGGCCTCTTCCTGGTTGCCGTGACTTCGTATGTGCTTCTGCCTTCTGTCATCTTCGCTCCACTAAGGGAGTATAGCATGGAAAGGGGAGCCTTTGACACCGCCGTGAAGATCATTGGATGCTCATGAATTCGGCATGGCTCTTGAAGATAAGCTGAAGCATCAATGAGTATAGGCTATCTATTCCAGTGCCTGTATCTGCCTTGCTTAATGCGTTGATGTATTCTTTCTTTGCTTCTGTCCTTATGTAAATAGGAGGGATTCCATAACGAAGGAATAGTAGATTCGTAAAAGCCCTGATTGTCCTGCCGTTTCCATCAGGGAATGGATGGATGACTGTCAGCTTATGATGGATGTCGGCTATAGCCCTGACTATTTCTGATTTAGGCATGGAATCATGATTTTTCTCTAGGTGTCCAATAACCTCATTGAGGGTAATAAGCGATCTCATCACGTCTTGGTAGTCTACTGTTTCGAATTTAGCTCCGATGACAGCCGTGTTCTGTATCCTTGTCCTTCCTCCATATTCTGGGAAGGGAACGCAAGAGAACAGGATTCGATTCAAATCAAGTAATGCATAGATATCTATGCTTGGTTGATGGCATATCTTGAATATATAGTCGTAAAGCAGGGAATGTCCGGCTATTTCCGATAAAGCTGCATGATTCCCGTCACAATATATGCTTTCTTGTGCTTTTAATCGTAGATCCGTAACGATTGTCGCGACTTCTTCTTCATCTATGTCTATGCCTTCCATCCTGGCATCGTTATAGATGTAATTATTCTTGAACACATAGGCTGCGTGTGTTTCAGCCGTTTCAGGCCACGCGAGGGTCCATGAATCAAGCGTCATCGTATATAATGACGTGTCATTGAAGCCTAATTCCTCCCTCCTTATTGCAGGTTTGTATGAATCATATACATAATCATCGCGAAGCTTCTTGGGGATGCATTGCCTGATTCTTATACGGCAGGCTTGATAGCTCGTTCCGAAGTATTCTGCAATGCGTAATATATCGTCAGGATAAAGCTTCTGCTCGTATATTCTTGCCTGTCTTATTATCTCATCCCGTGGCATCAGGAAAGCGGCAGCGAAATTCTCTGCGAATCTTTCAACATATATCTTGGACCCTGCCGTGCAGGAATATGGATCATATGATCCGACATCCTTTATGAAGTGGCAGATTTCATGGGCACAAGTATATCGCTGTCTCTGTATGGGCCTTTTGGAATTTATAGCTATCATAGCTGGAAGGGAATCATCCTTATCAGCAATCAGCAATCCTTCTAATTTTCGCAACTTGGCAAACACGAAGGGAATATCAAGTAAGGTAAGGGCATCAAATGGATTGATTGGGAAAGAGCGTTCTTTTCCTTTGAATACCATGGCAGAGAAAGCATCTGCAAGCTCTTCCGCTGAGCCTGTATGTAGTGCAAGATATGATTTATCGAGGATCACGTCCTAGCCGCCTCTCTTTTCCTTGCAAGCTTCTTCTTGAACTCAATCAGGTTCATGATCTCCATCTGATCCTCTTCGGGTAATGCCTCTATGCTTCTTGCATACATCTTTGTTCTTTCTGAATCAGGAGATATTCCTAATGCATAGTCAGCTGATATGCCATATATCCTGCATAAGGACTCAAGCTCAGAACTTGCCAGCTTTCTCTTTCCGCTTTCTATCTGGACCACGGCGGTTCTTGGAAGATCCAGGAGGGAGGCCACATAGTCCTGGGTAAGTGATAGTCTTTGCCGTGCTAATCTAAGGCGATCATGCGTATCCATGGCTCCTCCTTATTAGAAAGTCAACATTAGATGTTCTTAAATCGAACATCACGATAATGTCTCACGTCCTTTCTGTCAACTTATATCTTTCTGGAATGTCTTGGCCTTGGAATCGTAAAATGAAAACAGCAGCAAATGGTCCCGGTCACATGGCTTACCGCTTACCGCTGCTACATTCCTGTCCTGACGGGGTTGGGCGGCGCTCATTGCCGGGGATCTGCTGCTGAAGACGGAGAGGGGGGGATTCGAACCCCCGATGGCTTTTGACCATACACGACTTCCAATCGTGCACCTTCGACCACTCGGACACCTCTCCAGATGCATATGGTTTCGGAGAGAGAGGGATTCGAACCCTCGGTAATGCAAAGCACTACACCGGATTTCGAGTCCGGCTCCTTCGACCACTCGGACATCTCTCCAATAGGACGAGACTAAGAGGATTCGAACCTCCGACC
>CALXLH010000038.1 GCA_944389145.1 uncultured Spirochaetaceae bacterium | reverse complement strand
AAGAGCAGCGAGACAGGGTTCCCCGAGGATAGCACGGTGACGTTCACGGAACTATACAAAGGCATCTCAGAAGGACTGGAGAGGATATATTATTCGAACGGGCTCTCCTACTACGATGTCCAGACGCCGCAGCCTTCCCGCGTTCCTACGGATCTCCTCCTATTCAGCCTCTGATTGCCGGCTGCGCAGGGATGAAAAAAGCCATACGCCGCTTCCAGCATATGGCTTCTTGGTGGAGAGAGAAGGATTCGGACCTTCGAAGGCTAAGCCAACAGATTTACAGTCTGCCCCCTTTGACCGCTCGGGAACCTCTCCAGTAAACGCAGATATTTAACAGGAAAGAGGAAGAAGAGTCAATACGGTTTTCGCAAAAAAATTATAGTATAGTCATAATTCCTATGAATGCAATGAGTTATTCTTCATCTTTTCCTTGAGTCTGATCCGTACGGGCTCAGGGACCATAGGAGAGAAGTCCGCACCGAATGCCGCCATCTCCTTGATCTGGGAAGAACGGATGATGAAGTAGCGTGGATCGGTGGGGATGAAGAGGACCTCTACCTCCGGACATAGCATCTTGTTCGTCATGGCAAGCTCGAACTCATACGAGAAGTCCGCCATGGCCCTGACGCCGCGTATCATCACGTCTATGCCGTTCTCCCTGGCAAAATCCACGGTAAGGCCCTGATGGATCACCACATGCATGTTGCGGATATCGGGCAGGGACGCCTCGATCATCTCCTTCCGCTCCTCCGGGGTGAAGAGGCATCTCTTCGCGATATTATCGGCAATGACGACATACAGCTCATCGCAGAGCGAAGCAGAGCGCTCTATGATGTTTATATGGCCCATCGTCGGAGGATCGAACGTGCCGGGGAACATCGCTCTCTTCATGCCTTCTGCTCCTCGACATACTCCTTCATGCCCTTGAACCGCTCAGGACTCTCGAAGGCGATGCGGCGAAGGATGACAGGCTTGCCGGACTCATCCTTTCCGATGACTCCGAAGGATCCTGATCCTATATATGATACGGTCTCACCCTCCTGCAGATGCTCGCTCTCCCTGATGCGCTCAAGCACGCAGTCGAAATGGGCGAATCCTCCCTCCGGCGTGGAGAGAGCGGATGCGATGCCATCGATCTCTGTCCCGCAATACTGGCATGTGACATGTGGTTCGGTGATCCGCTTCGGCTCCTCAACGGGAAGGGATGAGTGATGAGGCTTCGGCCTTGATACTCCAGCTACCTGATTAAGCGTGGAAAATCCGGATATGGCCTCTTTCTTCTTACGCCTTCCCCTGTTCTTCTCGCCCTGACGGGGCTTCCTGCCTGACTTCTTCATGGCTCGATTCTAGCAAAGCGTGCTGAAATAAGAAAGGCTCCATCGCAATGGAGCCCGTATGAATGCTTAGGCATTCTTCTTCGTGATAAGCTCTGGCACCTTCGCGGCCTTTCCGACGCGGGAGCGGAGATAATAGAGCTTCGCCCTCCTGACGCGGCCACGGCGCACGACCTCGATCTTCTCGATACGGGGAGAGTGCAGGGGGAAGATCCTCTCCACTCCTACTCCGTAGCTGATCTTCCTTACCACGAAGGTCCTTCTGATGCCTGTGTTGTTCTTGGCAATCACAATGCCCTCGAACACCTGGACCCTCTCCGTCGTTCCCTCTACGATCTTGAACGATACGCGAACGGTGTCACCGACGCTGAAGTTCTCGGCATTCTCCTTGATCTGCTTAGCTTCTATAGCTCTGATAATGTCCATCTCTGACAAGTCCCCTTATCATCCTTATTCAGTATCTTCAATAAAGTTCTTCGCTCCTCGATGCTGAGAGAGGCATCAGAGAGCAGATCCGGCCGGTTGAGCATCGTTTTTTCCAGCCTCTTGCAGCACCTCCATTCGGTAATATGGCGGTGATGACCGGATAATAATACACTAGGCACGGATTTCATGCAATACCTCTCAGGACGGGTGTACTGAGGGTATTCCAATAGTCCTGAAGAGAAGCTCTCATCCTCCAGGCTCTCCGGGGTTATCACTCCTTCAACGAGGCGATAGACCGCATCGATTATGACCACTGCCGCGCTCTCACCGGATGAAAGCACATAGTCCCCTATCGATATCTCATCGGTCACATAGGTGTCGATGACGCGCTGGTCAAGCCCCTCATAATGCCCGCAGATGAAGCAGAGTTCCTCTTCCTTGGCAAGTTCCTCGGCATAGCACTCCGTAAGAGGCCTGCCCGAAGGTGTCGGAAAGACGATACGCCGCCCGGCTGATCCTGAATCCTCTATCGCGCGTGAGACAGGAGCAGCCATCATGACCATGCCGGCTCCTCCGCCATACGGAATGTCATCAGCCTTGCGATGCACCCCTTCGGCATATTCCCTGATATCCACGATGCGATAGCTTATGATTCCCTTCTCCACCGCCCTCTTCATGATCGAGGATGTGAAGAAAGGCTCTATCATCTCAGGAAACAGCGTCAGAACCGTTATTCTCACGACAGGAGCTCCGGCATAAGCAGCTCGATGGTCCCAGCCTTCGTATCCGCCTTCCCTATGAATGCAGGAAGATACGGAACGAGATGGATGCCATCCTCGGTCCTGACATGCAGGTAGAGTGCCTGTGCCCCATCTGACGTGCTTTCCACCCTGCCGACCTCACGGCCATCCGCGATCACGGACAGGCCATACAGGTCCGCGACGTAAAGCTCTCCCTCCTCAAGGGGAGCCGCCTGATCCCTCCTTAGCAGCAGAAGGGATCCGGAAAGCGCCATCGCCTTCTCAGGGGTATCATAGCCCTGGAACCTCATAAGCATGAGATCCCCTTTCCAGCGCACGTCAGAGACCCTTACCTTCTTCTCGCTGCCATCCTTCATCCTCAGCACGCACTCATCGAGCCTCTCAAGATGATCATACTCGCCAGAGAGCGAATAGATCTTCAGGAAGCCCTCAAGCCCATGCCTTGAACCGACAGTCGCTGCGGAGAGAAGGGGCTGCATCAGTCGAGGATCTCCAGTACGGCGTGCTTGCCGCCCTTGGTCGCGCTTGCGCTCAGGATCGTCCTGATCGCCTTCGCGATGCGGCCCTGCTTGCCGATCACCTTGCCGATATCACCCTCGGCAACGCGAAGCTCGAGGATGGTGGACTTCTCCCCCTCGATCACGTTCACGCTGACCTGATCAGGCTCATCGACAAGGCTCTTGACCAAAAACTCTACCAGTTCCTTCTCCATAAGAGCCTCCGGACGTCAGTCCTGGGTGCGGCTCAGAGTAATGCCCTGTGAGTTGAGGATATCCTTGACCGTCGGAGATACCACAACGCCCTTGGAGATCCAGCTCTTGATCTTCTCCTCGTTGAGGTTGATCTGATCCTTCTCCTCGATCGGACGATAGGTACCGACTTCATCGATGGTCTTGGAGGACGTAGCTACCCTGCTGTCCTGGACCACGATCCTGTAGTAAGGTCTCTTCTTCGTGCCAAAGCGCTTCAGTCTCATTGCTGTACTCATGCTCTACTCCTTATCTTGTCGCCTACATACCAAGCATCTTCAGTATGCCGGACTGCATCTTCTTGTTCGTCATGACCTTCTTCATCATCAGCTTCGTCTTCTCGAACTTCTTGAGAAGCCTGTTCACCTCGGCAACCGAGGTTCCGGAGCCTCCTGCGATCCTCTTGCGCCTTGAAGGGCCTATTATCCTATAGTTCTCCCTCTCGAAGCGGGTCATGCTCTTTATGATCGCCTTCTCCCTCTTCATCTCCTCAAGATCGATATCTTCCTCGCTGATCTTTCCGCTTGCGCCGGGAATCATATCGATCAGCTTATCGATCGAGCCCATGTTATCCACCTTCTCCAGCTGGTCCAGGTAGTCCTGCAGGTCAAAGGTGTTCTTCTCCATCTTCTTCTGGAGCTTCTCAGCCTCCGCGGCGTCGTACTGCTCCTGGGCCTTCTCGACAAGGGACACCACATCGCCCATGCCGAGGATGCGGGAAGCGATACGCTCCGGATGGAAGGCCTCAAGGTCCTCCATCTTCTCACCGGTTCCGATGAACTTGATGGGCTTTCCGACGACTGCCCTTAGAGAGAGCGCGGCGCCTCCGCGTGTATCTGAATCGAACTTCGTGAGGATCACGCCGGAGATTCCGACCTTCTCCTCGAATTCCTTTGCGATATCGACGGCGCTCTGTCCGGTCATCGCATCGGCCACGAAGAGCGTCTCATCAGGACGCGCCGCGGCCGCAACCCGGCTTATCTCATCCATCAGCGCCTGGTCGAGGTGCATGCGGCCTGAGGTATCGATGATTACCGTGTTTATCAGGTCATGCCTTGCCTTGGAGACCGCAGCCTCCACGACCTTCACAGGATCCTTCTCTCCCGGAATGGTGAAGACCGGGACGCCGGCCTTCTCTCCGAGCACCTGGAGCTGGGTGATGGCAGCCGGCCTGACGAGATCTGCCGCGACAAGCATCACCGAGCGTCCATCCTTCTTCATCAGATGC
>CALXLH010000037.1 GCA_944389145.1 uncultured Spirochaetaceae bacterium | reverse complement strand
CCTGCCTCGATCCGAATGTCCCAGACACCTCTATCAGAACCGAGGCATCCGGAAGGTCTATGGCATTGTTAGCTACCTTGGAGACTATGAGGACCTTCTCCCTTCCGTCCCTGAATGCCTGATACAGCTCATCGCGCCGCTTCGTGGCCATGCTGCCGGTGATCAGGGGGTATCCCAGCTCCTTATGCAGCGCCCTCAGCTGCTCGAGGTACTGCCCGATGATGAGGATGGCATCGCCTTCGTGACGTGCGATCAGGGCCTTGATGACATCTGTCTTCTTCGGGTTCTCCGCAGCCATCCTGAACTTCTCTCGCCCCGATGCGAGGGCATAGGGAACTTCCATGTCTGATGGAAGCGCTATCCGTATCTCATGGCAGTAGGCCCGGGCGATGAATCCGCGCTTCTGCAGCTCCAGCCACGGCGTGTCGTAACGCTTGGGACCGACCAGCGAGAATACCTCATCCTCCAGCCCATCCTCCCTTACCAGCGTTGCCGTAAGCCCCAGGCGGTGTATCGCCTGAAGCTCCGCGGTAATGCGGAAGACAGGAGCAGGGAGCATATGTACCTCATCGTAGATGATCAATCCCCATGAATAGCGGCTGAAGAGCTCGAAATGCCTGAATTCATCCTCGCTTGCAGAGCTTCGCCATGACAGCACCTGATAGGTGCAGATCGTCACCGGCCTTATCTCCTTGCGCTCCCCGGAGTATTCTCCGATCTCATCCTCAGTGAGCTCCGTCTTGTCCAGCAGCTCACGCTTCCATTGCCTTACCGCCGTTATATTGGGGCAGAGTATCATCGTGCTGGTCGAGAGCGCGGCCATGACAAGGATGCCGACAACCGTCTTTCCTGAGCCGCAAGGCAGGACTATCGTGCCGAATCCGCTTCCTGGGCTTCCGTTGCCGATGAGCGATGAGGCCGCATCGCTCTGGTAATCGCGGGCCTGGAACCCTTGCTTGAGGCGGACTGCCAGCGGATCTCCTGCCTTGAGCGGGATCCTGTCATCCACGGGAAAGCCGAGCTTTATCATCAGGGCCTTCAGCTTGCCCCTGTCCATGCGGCTGAGCAGGAACGACTTCCCATCATTCGGGCGCAGGATGCCCATCAGGCTCTTCTCTCCCTTGAGCTGGAGCGCGAATGCCGGCCGGCGCACGGTGAGCAGGAGATCCTTCTCATCATACTCCTCAAGCACGAAGTCCCCGTAGCGCCTTCCCTGATCCTCGATGAAGTAGATGATGCGCTCATCGATCTCATAGCGTGACCAGCGCCTGAGCCTTGCGATGATCTCCTCCGTCGTGATGCCCGAGGAGATCGCGTTCCATAGCGATAGTGCCGACAGCTGGTATGTGTGGATATGCTCCGGGCTCTTCACCAGGTCAGAGAATGCCATGATGTCCTCTCGGCAGGATGCTGATTCCGGGCTATGGACATCAAGCAGCATCGTCCTGTCGCTCTGGATCATCAGTGGCCTATCGCTCATAGCACCTCCGTGCCAGCAGCGCATCTGCTATCGTCAGCGCGGTCATCGCCTCTACCACCACTACCGCCCGCGGCACTATCGAGGGATCATGGCGGCCCTTGACCGAGATCGTCGTATCCTCGGATGCATCGGTGATCGTGAGCTGCTCCTTCGAGATGGATGGGGTAGGCTTCACCGCGGCACGCAGGATGATCCTCTCTCCGGTGGATATCCCTCCGAGGATCCCGCCTGCGTTGTTCGTGAGGAAGGAAGGATTGCCGTCCTTCATCCTCATCTGGTCGTTGTTCTCGCTTCCTCTCATCGCGGCACTCTCGAAGCCCGAGCCGAATTCTATGCCCTTCACGGCTCCGATCGAGAGTATGGCACGCGCGAGCATCGCATCGAGCTTGTCGAATACCGGGTCTCCAAGTCCCGCGGGAACGCCATCGGCATGGCACTCTATGATGCCTCCCACGCTGTCAGAGTCTGCCTTGGCGTCCTCGATCGCCTTTATCATGGCCTCAAGCTCCGGGCATATCGGGGCATAGAGCGGAGCAGGGAACGGAGGCTTCCATTCATATGATGATGCCTTGACGCCTCCGACTGCCGTGACTGCGGCGCTTATGGCTATGCCCTCCCTTGCAAGGAGCTGCTTGGCAAGGGCCCCAGCGAACACGCGGCACGCGGTCTCCCTTCCCGAGGACCGTCCCCCTCCACGCGGATCGCGTATCCCGTACTTCATCTGGAACGTGTAGTCTGCATGACCCGGCCGGAACTTATGGGCTATATCATCGTAGTGGCTGGAGATCTGGCTGGCATTCTCTATCATGAAGCCGATAGGGGCTCCAGTGCTGACGCCTTCATAGATGCCTGAGAGTATCCTCACCTCATCCTGCTCGTTCCTCGCGGTGCCGAGCCTCGTGCTGCCTGGACGCCGACGCGCCATCTCCGCCCTTATTCCCTCGCGATCTATCGCGATACCTGCGGGAAAGCCGTCTATGATACCTCCGATCGCATCTCCGTGCGACTCTCCGAACGTGGTAAGCGTGAATATCCTTCCGATCGAGCTAGACATCGTATTCCTCCTTCAGGGCCGCGACGGTCCGCCTCGCGGTCTCCTCCTTATCCCCATAGGGGCCAAGGTCTATGATGAGATCCGCATAGCTGCGGTATATCGCATCGCGCCTTTCGTAGAGCGCATGGAACGAGCCTTCGATGTCATTCTCATCCAGGAACGGCGGAATGCCATGGCGGAGTATCACGGGAAGCATCGCCTCCTCCTTCCGCGTCAGGTAGATGATCTTGCCGCTTTCCTTCATCAGATCCATCAGGGCCTTGCTGTCAGAGGCACCGCCCCCGAGCGAGAGTATGAATGAGCCATGACTCCCTATGAAGCTGGAGACGGCCTCGAGCTCACGGCGCGCGAACGCCTCCTTTCCCTCTCTCCTGTATGCCTCCCTGATCGTCTCTCCTGAGAGCCCTTGAAGCACGAGGTCATCGGCATCTCTATACTCCATGCCGAGAAGCGCCGCGGCAAGGCGCGCCTGCGTGGTCTTTCCGGAATGCTTTATGCCTACGAAGTAGAATCTCGCCATAATAGGGCAATCGTACCATCAACTGCCGCTGATCATCAATCGTCAGAGGGTGTCCTGTACTCCGGAACCGATGGTATCGAAGCGCTGTTGCTGTCGTCTTCCGCCTTCATCTTCCTGCTCTTCTTCCTCATCCTCGCTTCGTATTTCTCAAGGTATTCCGCCTCGGCCCTGTTCTTGACCGAGTCATTCTCGAACCTGTTCTCCGTGATGGTCTTCTTCAGCGCATAGTGGAATACGACGATCATCATGTACCAGAGGAAGGCGAGGATGAACGGCGAGAAGTTCGAGAAGCTGTATTCGAACGAGGTTATGCCCGCCTCTCCCAGCATCAGCAGCCTCTCGAGGTTCTGGAAGAACAGCAGGAGCGAGATGATCGCAGGGAAGACCCAGTACAGGCCCTGCCGTGAGAATATGAATCTCAGGCTTGCGAGGAGTGACATGAATGTAAGAAGCAGGGCGGTTATCGGAATGATGTATACGATCATCTTCAGTCTCCTCGGTCTCTATGGTAGCATATTCCCATGATACTGCACACGGACAAGGAGATGGAAGAAGCCTTCAAGAGGCGCGGACGGGAAAGGGCGGAGGATTCGCGAGGTCCGTATTACCGCGATACCACCGCGATCATCCACTCATCGCCATTCAGGCGCCTCAAGCACAAGACGCAGGTCTTCTTCGCACCTTCGAACGACCATATCTGCACGAGGATGGAGCATGTGCTGCATGTCGCGTCCATCGCCTCCTCGATCTGCCGCCCCCTCGGGCTGGACTCTGAGCTTGCCTGGGCGATCGGCATGGGCCATGATCTGGGACACACGCCATTCGGCCATGTAGGGGAGAGGATAATATCGAAGCTGTCTGAGGAAAGGGGGCTCGGCGCGTTCGAGCATGAGGTGAACTCGCTGCGTGTCGTCGACTTCCTCGCAGAGCATGGCAAGGGACTCAACCTCACATACGCGGTTCGTGACGGCATCGTATGCCACAACGGCGAGAGCCTGAGGATGAGGATCCATCCGACATTCAGGGTACGGGACCTTGGCAGCATCACGGAGAGGGAGGGGCTGATTCCCGCGACCTATGAGGGCGCGGTGGTCCGCTTCTCCGATTCGATCGCATATCTCGGGCGCGATTATGAGGATGCCTACAGGCTTGGCCTCCTGAAGGGCAAGGAGCTTCCCTTAATCGTGCGCGAGCGCCTCGGAAGCACTAACGGAGAGATCATCAACACCCTTGTGCAGGATATAATCTCAGGAGCCTCTGATGAGGATGGGATAGGATTCTCTCCTTCCGTGTTCGAGGCGGTGGAGGCATTCAGCGCCTTCAACTACGAGAACATATACCGCTCAGAGATACTCAACGGCTACACGCGCTACTTCACGCGCCTCTTGCGGCTGATCATGGATTACCTTGAGGAGCTGTATTCATCATATGGCCTTGATCGCAGGGGATACATGGCCGAGCATAACATGCTTGCTGCCGGATTCTGCAACCATATCCAGGATATGCATCAGAAGTATATCGATAGGGAGGGAAGCGACAGCAGGATGATCATCGATTACGTGGCAGGCATGACGGACAACTTCGCCCTGGACTGCGCCAACGAGATACTCAAGCCGGATCATCTGAATGAGGAGATAGAGCAGAGCATCACCGGACGCTGGTTCGATGCCTCCGAGCGCTAGCTCCTGTCCGCAAGCCTCTCGATCTCCTTGATGAACTGATCCAGGTCATCGAATGCCCTGTATACCGACGCGAAGCGTACATACGCCACCCGGGATACGGGGTAGAGCTGCCTCAGCGTCTCCTCCCCGACCTCCTGGCTCGTGATCGTGTTCCGGCTTCCCGCGATGCGGTATACGTTATCCTCGATGTTCTTCAGGATGCGGTCGATGTCATCCTGTGAGATGGCAAGCTTCTCCGTGCACTGCCTGATGCCTCGCTCTACCTTCCCGATATCGAAGGGCTGATGGCGGCCATCCTTCTTGATGACCATGATCGGCTTCTCCTCTATCCTCTCATAGCTCGTGAAGCGGTGGCCGCATTCAAGGCATTCACGCCGTCTCCTGATAGCCGTGCCATCCTTGTTCGATCTCGATTCCAGTACCTTGTCGTTATCCATTCCACATCTAGGGCAGTGCATAGAAGGATGTTACCACAACGGAGTGGGGAATTACAGGGGAATATGATCAAGGCGCGTCTTTTCCTTGCTGCATCCTGCCTTTTCCGCGTATTGTTCTTCTCCGGTCTTGTATGTTATAAAGATAACAATACGTTAGATTAATAACATAGGAGTTGGCATGGCCTCAGTAGCAGCAGCCGTAAAGACGATCATAAACCGCAGTCCATTCATCTCTGAGATGCTGATCCAGGATGTCATATCGTTCTCGAACCTCGCCAAGTCGATACAGCCCAAGGTCGAGGCGATGTATGGGGAGAGCGTGAATACCGCCGCTGTCGTCATGGCCATCAGGCGCTATGCAGATGAGCTCAAGGAGGCTGAGAAGGGGGCGGCAAAGGGACGGATAGACTACGAGATACAGATGAAGACCAATATCTACGATGTCAACTTCTCCCGTGACGATTCATTCATGCCGCGCCTCTCGGAGCTGTACGGCATCGTCCGGCCCGATCAGGGAGACTTCCTGAACATAACCCTCGGTTCCCATGAGATAACCCTTGCCGTCAGCGAGAACCACCGCGATGCGGTCGATGAGCTTACCAGGGGACAGCGGATCGTCCATCGCTATTCTGACCTGGTGGCCCTGACGATCGTCTTCCATGGGGACTTCCTGCAGACGCCCGGCATACTCTACCTTGCCGTACGCAAGCTCGCCTGGGAGAATATCAACATAATAGAGATCGTATCTACGATGAACGTCCTGACATTCGTCATCAGGAGAGAGGACAGCCTTAAGGCATATGAGGCGCTGGAGGCGTTCCTCGATGAGGAGCTGTAGGATCATAACTGGGGGCAGGGGAGCAGGGAAGACTACACGCGCCTCATCATATTGCCATGGCGCATCCGGCTTTATATCCCCGGCCTCTGATGATGGATACATCCTTCGCTCCGTGGAGAGCGGGGAGAAATGGCCTCTGATGTCCTCCCTTCCTCTGTATCCGGACAGGATCGGATGCTGGAGCTATGACCAGGCTGCCTTCGATATGGCGAATGAGCATCTCCTCTCCCTGGATTCAGGAATCGTCATCATCGATGAGGTCGGACGCCTTGAGTGTGGCGGCGGAGGCTTCGCGCCGGCGCTGCGGGAGCTTACGGAGCGCGACGTGGATCTGATCATCACCGTGCGCGATGCGTTCATCGGCATCGTGATGGAGGCCTTCTCCATCCGCGAGGCCATCATCGAAGAGGTGGTAGCATCCTCCTGAGTCCTTCCCGCGCCTCCCTGCTTCCGGCGTAGAGCGGGGCCTTGAGCGCCTTCTTCTCGATCAGGAACGCATCATCATATTCCACCGGAGAGCCATCGCTGAATACCGCGTCCATTCCCAGGCTGCGGATCACTGCATGGGATGAGACCATGTCCCAGACGTAGCATGAGAGGGTGATGCAGCCCTGTATGGAGCTGAAGACGGCCGGAGCGATGAGATGCAGTATCGAGGAGCCAAGGACCCTTATCTTTCCGGTATAGCGGGAGAAATCGAGATACCTGAAGGCCTTTGAGCTCATCGTGATCTCCTCTATGCGGTCCTTGCCAGCGGAAAGGACGATCTCCCTTCCGTTCAGCAGCGGCCTCTTCCCTGGATCGAGTCGTACCATCATCTCTTCCGTGGCTATGCCGAAGCGGGGTGCGGCTATGTAGGCCCCAACGGGGCGCCTCTCGCTATCAAGCACTCCCAGCGATACCGCGAATGATGGCAGTCCCTGCGAGTAGACGTCGGTGCCATCCACCGGATCTAGTATGAATGTCCATTCCGCATCCCTGGATGCATCGGTCTCCTCTTCCTCGCTGATCACCGCGGCTCCTGGAAAGAGGTCATGTATCCTTGTGATGAGGCTATGGCTTATGGCCATATCCACATCGGTAAGTACCGAGCCATCCTTCTTGAAGGTGCGCCGCACGTCGCCCTGCCTCTCATATGCATATCGTCCTGCGTCACGGACGGCTGCCGCGATCGCATCGAGCTTCTCTGGATCCAGATTCATGCTGTCCATTCTATCTTCAGGCCTTGCATCAATCAACAGACGCCGGGCCGGATCCTTGTTGATACCTTTCCCCATATCATTTATATTCGGACGCGTGGACAGGAACATAGATAGGCTTGTCTCAGGATATATCGAGAGCGTGATGGGACCCTCCCTCTTCCAGAAGGGCAGGGGTGGCATCGTCCGTGCCGATGGGCTTGATCTCTATCCGCTCTCATCTGCCGTCCGTATCGTGCAGAGGCGCAGGAAGGGCCGCGTATTCGTCATAGCCGCGACGGATGAGGCTGCCTCATCTCTCTATGATGACATTGACTGCGAGGATGCGGTCCTCCTGCCATCAAGCGGCAAGCAGCTCTATTCGGCATATACATCCTCCTCATCGGAGTACGCGCAGAAGAAGGCTCTCGATTCGATACGGTTCCTCAAGGAAGGGATCATCATCGCCTCCCTCAGGTCGTTCGTCTCTCCCGTCGTCTCTCCCGATTCCCTCGACCGCCTTACCATCAGGATACGCAAAGGCGATCCGTTCGAGCCAGAGAAGCTGGCCCAGGAGCTGGCTGGGGCTGGCTATTTCCGCTCATCATCCTGCTTCGAGATGGGCTCTTTCTCAATCCGCGGAGAGGTGATGGACGTATTTCCGTTCTCCGCGGAGGAACCCGTAAGGCTCTATGCCGACTGGGACAGCATCGAGAGGATCGCGTCGTTCGACCCTATGACGCAGAAGGCCCATAAGGAATTCTCCCGCGTGGATATCCCGATGATATCAGGGAGCGAGAGTCCCCTCATGACCACGATGGAGAGCTACATAGGGCCCGATGACTACTTCATCCTTTCCGGCATGGAGAGGATCGGCACTTCATGGCGGGCGATGCAGAATGAGGCCAAGGCGAGGTTCCGCGAGGCTTATAAGGAAGATGAGAAGGCAACGCTTCCGGAGAAGCTCCTGCTGCCGTGGGAAGGCTTTTCGGAGTCGCTCCGCTCTGCCTTCATCATACATGACATCTCATCTCCGGAGTATCTGCATTTCTCGATATCGCCATCCCGTTCGTACTTCGGTAATGTAAGGTACTTCAAGGATGATCTCACAGGGCTCCTGAAGAACGGCTGGCGCGTGGTGGTGATGGCCCCGTCCGAGGTACAGAAGGAGAGGCTTGAGAACGTCCTCGGCGACTTTGCCGTGGATATCGGGATATCTGAGGTGTCCTCGGGCTTCCAGATCGAGGCCATTTCCCTGATGGTCGTGCTCGATGGGGAGATATTCGGCAGGCGCAGGTCACGGTCCAAGAGCATCGTCGAGACCGTCTCGTCCCCCCTTGATTCATTCGTTGAGCTCAAGGAAGGGGATTACGTCGTCCATGTGAACTACGGCATCGGACGCTTCGTGAAGATCGACCGTGTCAGGTCAAGCCGCACCGAGCGCGACTATATCAAGATACGCTATGCCAATGATGAGTTCCTTTATGTCCCTATAGAGCAGGCCGATCTCGTCGAGAATTATATCGGCAATGATGGCCGGCCTCCGAAGCTTGATGCGCTTGGCTCCCAGGGATGGACGAAGAAGAAGGAGAAGGCTCTGAAGAATGCCCAGGAGCTTGCCCAGGAGCTGGTCCATCTCTATGCCCAGCGGCAGGCCTCGCGCGGCTATCCATTCGATAAGGACAAGGACTGGCAGGTGCAGTTCGAGGCCGCGTTCCCGTTCTCCGAGACTCCCGATCAGCTCAGGTGCATCGATGAGATCAAGCGTGACATGGAGAGCGATAAGGTCATGGATCGCCTTGTCTGCGGCGATGTCGGCTACGGCAAGACTGAGATTGCCTTCCGTGCGGCATTCAAGGCCGTGATGAGCGGCAAGCAGGTGGCATTCCTCGCTCCTACCGTGATCCTTGCCGAGCAGCACTTCAACAACTTCCGCCGCCGCCTTGGATCCTTTCCCGTGACCGCTGGCATACTCTCCCGCTTCGTCAGCGCCCGCGATCAGCGCAAGGTGCTGCAGGGGGTGGAGGAGGGCAGCGTGGATGTCCTCTTCGGTACCCATAAGATCCTGCAGAAGAACGTTCATTTCAAGGATCTGGGGCTTCTTATCGTCGATGAGGAGCAGCGCTTCGGCGTCAAGGACAAGGAGCGGATCAAGCAGATGAAGACGAACGTTGATTCGCTGACGCTCTCCGCGACCCCGATACCGCGCACGCTCTATATGTCGCTGCTGAAGGTCAGGGACATGTCTCTCCTTACCACCGCTCCCCGTGAGAGGCAGCCGATCGAGACGACTATAGGGCAGTTCTCAGTCCCTCTGGTGGCGGAGGCCATCAGGAACGAGCTTGAGCGGGGCGGACAGGTGTTCTATCTCCATAACCGCATCGATGACCTTGAGGATGTGGCTCAGATGATACGCTCATCCGTGAGATATGCGATAGTGGAATATGCCCATGGGCAGATGGAGGCTGAGGAGCTGGAGGATATAATGCACCGCTTCGTCTATGAGGGCATACAGGTGCTTGTCTCCACGACGATCATCGAGAACGGGATAGATATCCCGAACGTCAATACGATAATCATAGATAATGCCGACCGCTTCGGGCTTTCCCAGCTCTACCAGCTGCGCGGAAGGGTGGGGCGCTCCGATAGGCAGGCCTACTGCTACCTTCTCTACAAGGATCGCTCGGAGCTCAACGATGATGCCATACGCCGTCTCCGCGTGCTTTCAGAGAATACCGCCCTTGGCTCAGGATTCAAGGTCGCCATGAAGGATATGGAGATCAGGGGAGCGGGAAACATCCTCGGCCGCGAACAGTCAGGGCATCTCGAGGCAGTCGGGCTGGATATGTATATGCGTCTTCTGGAGGATGAGATCGACCGCCTGACATCCAATGGCGGGGAGAAGGAGGAGGATGTGCTTCTTGAGCTTGATTACTCAGGCTTCATCCCTGACAGCTACATCCCAGATCCTGCCATGAAGTTCGAGGCCTATAAGAAGATCGCATCGGTACGTACGGAGGGACAGCTTGAGGGCCTGCGCGCCGAGCTTGAGAACCGGTATGGCACGATGGGCGAGGAGGTGGATAACCTCTTCTGCATCGCGGAGATCAAGATCATCTGCCGGCGCCTCTCGATATACCATCTCTCGGAGAGGGGAGGCGTTGTCGAGATCGAGTTCTCGCGGCTCTCCGCGCTTAATCCCGACAGGGTCATATCGCTGCTGCGCCAGGCTGATGGCAAGGTGCAGATGGATTCAAGGCATATGGATAAGATGAGGATGCAGACGAGCGCTGTCTCCCTGAAGGACAAGGCTCTCTTCATCCTTGAGCAGCTTAGGAGGCTTCTGTGACAGACGAAGAGCTATTCGATGGATTAGGCAGGATCGAGACCAGGGAGGGTAAGGAGAGGAAGATAAAGAGCTACGTGCTGCGCAACAACGTCCTTACCGATAAGGAGAAGGAGACAGTCCGGCGGTATATGCCGCGCTATGGCTTCTTCTTCCGCGACGCTCCTCTTGACTACTCATCGCTCTTTCCCACGCCCAGGCCTGTGATCATAGAGATCGGATTCGGGATGGGGGACACGCTGCGTGAGATGGCAGTGAGGCGTCCTGAGTTCAACTATATCGGCATAGAGGTCTTCCTGCAGGGATTCGTGAAGACGCTGAAGGCCATCGGCGATGATGATATGGATAACGTCAGGATAATCCGCTTTGATGCCGTGGAGGTGCTGGAGCGCATGATTCCCGAAGGCTCTGTAGAGGGGTTCCATATATTCTTTCCCGATCCATGGCCGAAGAAGAGGCATCACAAGAGGAGGCTGATGCAGCTTCCCTTCATGCATCTTCTGGCCTCAAGGCTACGTAAGGGCGGATACATCTACATGGTGACTGACTGGGAGGAGTATGCCGAGGAGGTCGTCCAGACGGCACAGGCGGAGCCTATGCTCGGAAATCCGTTCGGCGGCTTTGCCCCTCCCGTCGCATGGCGTCCTGTGACGAAGTTCGAGCGCAAGGGCATGGAGAAGGAATACACGATCAGCGAGATTTGGCTGGAAAGGCAGTAGGATAGGCCCCGTCGCGGGGCCTATGATCACTTCATCTCATTGGCGATAAGCACCGTGAACGCCACGATCGATGGGTCGAGGCCTTCCGGGTATTCCCAGGTGTTGGTGTCATCGGCACCTTCTGCAGGAGCGAAGATGCCGCCAGAGGCCAGCCAGGTGTTCTTCTCCGTCGCCTTGGCCTTCGGCTTGACCTCGCGTCCTTCTATCACGAGGGTGTTGCGGTCGGTCGCCCCTTCCTTGCTTGTGATCTGGTCGGGTGAGAGCATGAAGGTGTTATATGGGGTTATGCCGGCAGTCGGCTTTACCTCTCCATTGGAGAATCTCCATGTATTGTAGTCATTCGCTCCGGACTTGGGCCTGATGCCTTCATCATCGACGATCCAGGTGCTTCTCAGCGTCGCACCGCTTCTGAGCTTGATTTCTGCCTTCATCATTCCTCCTTTATGAAAAAGCAAGGGCCCCCATGCGGAGGCCCTGGAATCATGCATTCTCCTTATCTCTCTTCGCTTCCGCGACCACATCATCCGCGAGCTTGCCATTAAGCTGCTCGTAGTGGTCGAACTCGAGCTCGAACGAGCCTGTGCCGCTCGTCATGCTCTTGAGGTCGATCGCGTAGTTGCGGAGCTCTGCCATCGGTACCTCTGCCTTGACTGCGACGACATGTCCCTTCTCTTCCTGGCCGAGGACGCGTCCGCGCTTGGAGGAGAGGTCTGAGAGGATCGCTCCGAGATACTCATCATCGATGAATACCTCCAGCTTCATGAAGGGTTCCAGAAGCACGACTCCCGCCTTTGCGAGCGCTGCCTGCATGGCACCCTTTGCCGCGAGCTTGAATGCCATTTCGGAGGAGTCTACCGGATGCTCCTTTCCATCGATGAGCGTCACGCCGATATCCACGAGGGGATAGCCTGCAAGATATCCTTCCTCCATCGCCTCATGGATGCCTTTCTCGATTCCCGGGACATAGCCCTTGGATACGGCTCCACCCTTTACCGCGTTCGTGAACTCGTAGTACTTGCCTCTCTCGATCGGAGCGATCTCTATGACGACCTTTCCGAACTGCCCATGTCCGCCTGACTGCTTCTTATGGGTGTACTCGGCGAGCCCTGACGGCTTTGTTATCGTCTCACGGTATGCGATCTTCGGTGTCCTGGTGTTTATGGCGATCTTCTGCTTGTCGCGGATCTTGTCGAGGATCATGCTGATATGAAGCTCTCCCATGCCTCCGATGATCGATTCCTTCGTTTCCTCGTTGTATGTGACCTGGAACGTGAGATCTTCCTCGGCTATGCGGTGCAGGGCATCGTTCATCTTGTCTTCGCTCTTCTTATCCTCTGCGCTGATCGCGAGCTGATAGATCGGCTGAGGAAGCTTGAGCGGGCGGAAGCGCCTCTTGTACTCAGGCCCTGCGACGAACGTTGCGTTCGTGTATGCGATATCGCACTTGGTTATGATACCGATGTCACCGGCTGCGAGGGAATCTGTCTCTATGAGCTTCTTTCCCACTGCCCTGTAGAGCTTGCCAGGCTTTGCCTTCTTGCCGATCTCGTTGTTGTAGATATCTGTCTCGGGAGTAAGGACTCCGGTAACGACCTTTATGAAGCTCATCTTGCCGGAGAACTGGTCTATCGTCGTCTTGAAGCAGTAGGCGGAGAAGGGCTTTTCCGGATCGACATCAAGCGTGGTCTCCTCTCCTTCATGTCCGATGATGTACTCCTTGATGCCGAGCGGCCATGGGAAGTTGTTCTTGATGAAGTTCAGCAGGGATGTGATTCCCGCTCCCTTATCCGTTGCGCCGCAGAATACGGGGACGACCCTGTTCTCCCTCATTCCTACCGCGAGGCCATGCCTGATGTCATCTGGCTCAAGCGTGCCTTCCTCAAAGTATTTCTCTATCAGCTCGTCGGTTCCTTCTGCTGCGTTCTCTATCAGCCTCGCGCGGAAATCCTCGACGACCGCTGCGTATTTCTCTGGTATCGGCATCGGGGTCTCCTTGCCGCCCTCATGGCATTCATATGCCTGGTTCTCTATGAGGTTTATGACCCCGTGGAACTCCTCCGCCTCTCCCAGTGCCATCACGACAGGGACGAAGTGAGCCCCGAACTCCTCCACGAGCGAGTCTATGACGTGGCGGAAGCTGGCCCTTTCCTTATCCATCTTGTTGATGAATATGGCCCTTGGCTTGTTCCTCTCATCAAGCTTTCTCCAGAGCTTGATGGTCTCTATCTGAGCGCCTTCCCGTCCATCTACCACCATCAGCGCTGCCTCGGTTGCCCTGAATGCGCTTATGGCCTCTCCGATGAAGTCACCGGTTCCCGGGGTATCGAGGACGTTGATCATCTTCCCATCCCACTCCATCGATGAGAGCGTGGCATGGACCGACATCTTCCTCTGGATCTCCTCCTCGGTATAGTCGCTCACCGTCTTGCCGCTGTCTACTGTCTCAGGACGGGAAAGAACGCCACCGTAATAGAGCATCTGCTCTATGAGGTTCGTCTTTCCCGTACCGTTATGGCCGATGATGGCCACGTTCCTGATATCCTTGGTACTGACGCTCATCTGAATCCTCCTTTTGAACACATAACAAGCTTATATTATGGAAATGTTAAGGTCCCGGAGTGGAGAAGTCAAACAGAATCGAGGAAAGCATCAGTCGGGCAGCTTCAGGTCTCCTTCGCCTATCCAGCCCTTCTTCCTCATGGGAATGGCTATGAGCACGGTCAGCAGGGCAGGGAGGATGAAATGCACCAGGGCGATGGATGGAAGCGATGATGCACCCATCACGGCCACCGCGTTGAACTGTCCGACCAGTCCGCTCGTGCCCATTCCGGCTCCCGCTGCGTTGTTCGTCATCTTCAGCAGGCATGTGGATATGGGGCCTGTGATGGCGCTGGCTGCCGTTGGCGGTATCCATATCCTCCAGTTCTTCCAGATATTCGGTATCTGGAGCATCGAGGTGCCAAGCCCCTGGCTTATGAGCCCTCCGATGCCGTTCTCTGGAAAGCTCATCACCGCGAATCCTATCATCTGTGCCGCACAGCCTGCGCAGGCCGCTCCCGCGGCAAGCCCTGATAGCCCCAGCGATATGCAGATCGCGGCAGAGCTTATCGGAAGGGTGAGGACCATCCCTACGACTACGGATACCAGTATTCCCATCGGCAGGGGATAGAGCATGGTAAGGCTGTTGATGAAGGCGCCTATCGCTGCCATGAGTGCGGAGACCGCGGGAGAGATGAAGATCCCGGTGAGACCTCCGATGAGGATGACCGTGAGCGGCACAAGGATTATATCGGCCTTGGTACGCCCCGTGATCCATTTTCCTGCAAGCGCTCCGATGAGCGCCGCGATGCAGGCTCCAAGCGGCTCACCAGAGGCAATGACCGCGGCACCGGTCTCTGCGATGGTCACTGTGCCGGCACCGATCGCTCCTGCCGTTGCCGCAGCGAAGAGCGCAAGCCCCTTGGCTCCTATGCTCCAGGCGACCCCGATTCCGATCGCAGGTCCTGTAAGGTACTGCGCGGTCTGCCCGAAGGCCTCAAGCCATGGAAGCCCTGCGTATGTTCCGATCTGCTTGATGATCAGTCCTATTATCAGGGAAGAGAATAGCCCCTGAGCCATGCCATTAAGCACGGACACGACATGCTGTCCGATACCCTTATCCTTCGTTTCAGGCATTGTCCTTGTCTCCGAATGTCTCTTGATTTCGGATAGCAGGACATCGCCGCACCATTTTCAATGCACCGAAGGCTTCCGTCGCCTGCGATTATGGGGTAAATGGGTGAGCTTGGTCAACAAGGGCTGGCGAGGCAGGGCAGGATTACCGGCATAGGCATGACGGGGCATCAATCGTATGATTCCGTACAACAATGGCCTTGATGATCTGGAGTTTCTCCTAGGCTATGAGGAAATGTTTGCCTATTGCTAACTGCGGTGTTACCTTCTGTGTAAGGAGGAGCCAGATATGAAAATAGCTCTTTTTGATGCAAAGCCTTACGATCGTACGTTCTTTGATGAGGCCAACAAGGATCATGGATATGATATCCTTTATCTTGAGCCGGCTCTGAACCATCATACCGCGGTACTTGCCAAGGGCGCGGACGTTGTCTGCCCATTCGTCAACTGCACCGTCGATAGGGAAGTCATAGATATCCTCAAGGAGTGCGGGGTGCGCCTGATCGCCCTTCGCAGCGCCGGTTTCAACAATACCGATTACCGCTATGCCGCCTCTCTTGGCATCCCCGTGGTAAGGGTGCCTGCCTACAGCCCCCATGCAGTAGCAGAGCATTCATTCGCGCTGCTCTTGGCGCTTATAAGGAAGCTGACGCACGCGTATGTGAGGACACGCGAGTTCAACTTCTCGCTCTCAGGCCTCGTCGGTATCGATCTCTATGGAAAGACGATGGGTATCGTCGGTACGGGAAAGATAGGGCGTGCCGCGATAGACATAGCCAAGGGGTTCGGCATGAAGGTGCTTGCCTATGATCCGTATCCAGCCCCGATTGAGGGAGTGGAGTATACCGATCTCGACACTCTTCTCAGGACATCGGATGTGGTGAGCCTCTACTGCCCGCTGACCAATGATAACCGCCATCTCATCAATGCGCGGACGATCGATGACATGAAGGATACTGCATACCTGATAAACACCTCGCGCGGTGCCTTGATCGATTCAGAGGCACTTCTTGAGGCATTGAAGGAGAAGAAGCTCGGAGGAGCCGCCCTTGATGTATATGAGGAGGAGGCCGGTATCTTCTATACCGACCAGAGCAATGAGGGCATAGAGGATGATACCCTTGCCCGCCTGATAAGCCTGCCAAATGTCATCATCACATCGCATCAGGGATACCTGACCAGGGAGGCATTGATGGCCATAAGCCAGACGACGCTGGGGAATATAAGGGAATTCGAGGAGGGTAAGGAACTCACGAACCAGGTAAAATGACCGCGATAAGGGAGCGGGTGTAAAGGCTCTCTCCCTTCCATCAGTTGGCAGAAAAGAGGGGTCAGGGCGTATATAGGGAAAAGGAGATACGCCCATGTGCTATAATGCCGATGATATGAAGGGAATCACCACGACGCAGTCCTCATTCAAGGAATTCATAGAGCTTGATGCGCTCTATGTCGACAAGACGATGTACGCATACATCCTTGTGAAGGACCCGAGGAGAAACTTCTTCTTCCTCTCGCGCCCGAGGCGCTACGGCAAGTCGCTCTTCTGCTCGACGCTCCACGCGCTCTTCGACGGGAGGAGGGATCTCTTCGAGGGGCTCTACATAGCGGAGAGGACGGACTACTCATTCGAGAGATATCCCGTCCTCCACTTCGACTTCAGCCCGCTGGATATGACGGACATGGAATCGTTCCTCTCCTGCTTCCGCCTCGCGCTGAGGCGCCAGGCGAGGGAGCATGGCGTCACGATAGATGATGGCTCCCCGGCAGCCATGCTCACGGAGCTCCTGGACGCGGTGATAGCGAAGGAGGGGAAGAAGGCGGTGATCATCATAGACGAGTTCGATTCGCCGATGACATCCGCCATGGACAAGGGGTTCATCGGATCGGTAAGGGACGTGTTCTCCGCGTTCTATGCGGTGATCAAGATGAACGCGCCGAGGATAAGGCTCTTCTTCATAACGGGGGTGGTGAAGCTCTCGAACCTCTCGATCTTCTCGAAGATGAACAACCTCGTCGACCTATCGATGGATCCGCGCTTCGCATCGGCCTTCGGCTACACCGATGAGGAGCTGCTGGAGTACTTCGGGGAAGGGATAGACGAGTACTATTCCTCGCATAAGGATGAGTACTCCTCCCGTGATGAGTTCGTATCGAGGATAAGGGAGTACTATGATGGCTACCGCTTCTCCCCTGATTCTGACGTGACGGTGTACAATCCGGTATCCATAGGCTACTTCTTCGACGAGGAGTGCCGCTTCCGCTGCTATTGGAACATGACAGGGGTGCCGACGCTTGCGGTCAACCTTGCCTCGAGATTCCCCCTTGCGGATATCCTGGGCTATGATCTTTCCCTGCCGCTGACTGCATTTACCACGTTCGACATATCCCAGATATGCGGAGGGGATCTCTCAGAAGATAGCATCCTTGCCCTGATGTACTACACTGGATATCTCACGATAAGGGATGGTAATGAGAACGGTGTGACCCTGCGTTTCCCTAACCGTGAGGTGTCATCTTCATTCACGGAATTCCTTGTCTCAAGGTATGCGACGAAGGGAATAGGGGCCTTGGTGTATAAGGGTAGCGTCGCGATGACGCATGGCGATGTTGAGGGCCTCGTGGATATCCTGAACAGCTATCTCTCGCTCTTCAGCTACCAGCTTGTGGAGAAGGAGGGAGAGAGGACGTTCCACATGCTCATCCATGCCTATATGGTCTGCCTGGGAAGCTATGCGTATCCTGAGGATCCAGGGTACAAAGGCAGGGCGGATGAGGTGGTGAGGTATGGTAGCTATATCTACATATTCGAGCTGAAGAGGGGAGATGGGGCAGAGGCCGCGCTGAGGCAGATAAAGGATAAGGGCTATGCCGATAAGTACCTTGCGGAGGCGAGGCACGGCGGTAAGCATATCATCATCTGCGGCCTCGATATCTCATCGTCGGAAGGAAAGGTCGTGGACTACAGATACGAGGAGGTCATATGAGGCTGACGTGGATAGGCCATTCCTGCTTCAGGGTGGAAGATGATGGTTATTCTATAGTCATCGATCCATATTCCGATGGCTCTGTAGAAGGGCTTTCGGATGTGAGGGAAGAGGCCTCTGAGGTGCTATGCACCCATGAGCATGGCGATCACTCCTTCCGCGATGGAGTGAGGATCACGGAGCCTTCATCCGCTCCGTTCTCCGTTGAGCATATCGATGCATTCCATGATGACGCAGGCGGCACGAAGAGGGGAGGGAACAGGATCTACATCATCAGCGATGGCCGTACCCGGATAGCCCATCTGGGTGATCTGGGATGCAGACCGGAGCATATCGAGAGGCTACAGGGGCTTGATGTCCTCATGATCCCTGTCGGAGGCTTCTTCACCATAGATGGAAGGGAGGCTGCCGCGCTCGTGAAGGAGCTTGGACCTCGTATCACGATACCGATGCACTACCGTAGTACCGAGCATGGATTCGGCTTCGATGTACTCAGCACTGCCGATGATTTCCTCTCGGCCTTCACTGGTGACGTTGAGAGGCTTGATGGCTCATCCATTGATACGGATGATACCCATAAGTCTATAGTAGTGCTTAATCCAAGGAATATGATAGATAAATAATAATTATACAATGATTATATGGTTAAGCTATCATAAGAATATCAACATTACTATCTTGATACAGTAAAGGCCTCCAGATCGTTATGGAGGCCTTCTATCACACCGGCACCTTACTGGTTCTTCTCCGCGTAATGCGAGAACTCCATGCTGAACGTGCCACGGCCCTGGGTCGCTGACCTGAGGACGGTGGTGTAGCCGAACATCTTTTCCAGAGGGGCTTCTGCCGTTACGAGATCCGCGCCGGGCTTTGACTCCATGGAGAGTACGATGCCTCCGCGCTGTGTGAGGGAGGAGATGACGTCTCCTATATACTCGGATGGGGCTGAGGCCTGTACCTTCATCACCGGCTGCATCAGCACGGGCCCTGCTTCGCTGGCGATGCGGTCGAAGGCCATGGCCGCGCAGGAGGTGAATGCGAATGGTGTGGAGGTATTCTCATCATATTTGATATCCGTTACCTCTGCCTCGATATCGGTGCATTCATAGCCGTATCTGATACCTCCCTGGAATGCTCCGTTGATGCCATTCGTGATCGCTTCCACTATCTCTTCCGGGATATCGCGGGTATTGGCCGTGATCCTCAGGCTATTGCCGCTCTTGGGAGGAAGCGGACGCACGGTAAGGGAGAGCGTCGCATTGTTCTCCTTTCCGGCGATGGTGCGAGAGAACTCCTCGGTACCGGATGCCTCGGATCTGATGCACTCCCTGTAGGATACCTGCGGATTGCCGACCCTGGCGTCGATCTTCATCTCCTTGGTGATCCTCGTGACGAGGACATCGAGGTGAAGCTCTCCCATGCCGGAGATTATCAGCTGGCCGGTCTCCGCATTGTCCTTGTATGTGAAGGTCGGATCCTCCATCGCAAGGGTCTCAAGCGCCTTGTGGAGCTTGTCCTGCTCCGCGGTACTCTTGGGCTCGATCGCTATGGATATCACGGGATTGGGGAACTGCATCTTCTCCAGGAGGAAGGGATGGTTCTCCTGCCCGATGGTATCTCCTGTCTGGGCAAGGCGGAAGCCGATGATCACTCCGATATCTCCGGCCTTAAGCTCTGAAAGCTCCTCGCTGCGGTCTGCGTGCATGCGCAGGAGCCTGTTGACCCTTTCCTTCTTGCCCTTCGTTATGTTGTAGAGGGCTATGCCTTTCTTCAGCACGCCGGAATAGACGCGCACGAAGCACATCGGGCCTGCCTGAGGATCGACCTGAATCTTGAAGATAAGCGCCTCAAGGGGGCCATTGACGTTATGGGTAAGCTCCTCGGTCTTGCCGTTCTTGGCGTTGATCGTCTCCATCGGCTTCGCTTCCACCGGTGAAGGCAGGAGGGCAACGATCCCGTCAAGGAGCGTCTGTACTCCGATGTTCTTCAGCGAGGAGCCTACGAATACGGGAAGGCATCGCCTCTCAAGCGTCGCGGTCCTCAGCGCTGCTATGATCATCTCCCTGGGGATATCCTCACCGGCGAAGTAAAGCTCCATGATCTCATCGGAGAAGGAGGAGGCGCTGTCTATGAGCTTCTCCCTCCATTCCTCGGCCCTGTCCTTCTCGCTCTCGGGGATGGATGAACGGGTTATCGTCTTGCCATCATCCGCGGGGTCGAAGGTGAGGTATTCCATGCTCATCAGGTCTATGATGCCTGAGAATGCGCTCTCCGATCCCACAGGGATGTAGAGTGGCACGGGATGCTCAGATAGCTTCTTCTCCATCTCCGTAAGGACCTCAAAGAAGTCAGCGCCGAGCCTGTCCATCTTGTTGACGAACGCTATGCGCGGGATGTCGTACTTATCGGCCTGGCGCCATACCGTCTCCGTCTGCGGCTCTACGCCACCGACTGCACAGAAGACGCCAACCGCGCCGTCGAGGACGCGGAGGGAACGCTCGACCTCAGCGGTGAAGTCTACGTGTCCCGGGGTGTCGATGATGTTTATCTGATGATCGCGCCAGTAGCAGGTGGTGGCTGCGCTCGTGATCGTTATGCCCCTGTCCTGCTCCTGCTGCATCCAGTCCATCGTCGCTTCGCCGTTATCGACCTCGCCGATCCTGTGGTTCTCGCCTGTATAGTAAAGTATCCTTTCCGTCGTTGTCGTCTTGCCGGCATCGATATGGGCCATGATGCCTATGTTGCGTATGCTCTTCTCGTCCATAGCGGTGTAAACATACCACAAAAGGGGATGCTATGTAACTATGGGGAATCAGGTTAAGGGCCATTTCTCCAACCATGCGGATCGCGATCATGCGAAAAGCACAGAAATCCCTTAGTTATCCTATGTTACTACGTATGAAGAGATCGTATCAGAATGTCAAAAAAAATTTGACAAAATGAAATTTAATATTCTTCTCTACGTGAATAAGGAGGATGTCTGCATCTCCTTTGAACGGCATTGTGAATTGACTATGTGATAAAACCGTCACATACTTTAAAGGTGAAGTACAAGGTCGTGATGAGGAATAGGGTACGGCGTATCTCTGAAAGGATGCCGAAGAGGATGCTGGACAGGCTTGATATCCTTGTCAAGGACCTTGAGGAGAATGGAGCCTTTAGGAAGAATTGGCCGAATTTCTCCGAGCTAGGAGCAAATAGGTATCATTGTCATCTAGGGTATCATTGGGTAGCCTGCTGGCTGTGGGAAAAAGGGACGATAGAGATAGAGGTGTATTATGCAGGTAGTAGAGAGAACGCACCATATTGATGTGATCATAAACAGCGGCGCGGAGTCCATCCTTCCTCTCATCAGGGAGAAGTATCCTGAAGCAAAGGTCGTGTATGACGATGATGATGACCTCGTGGAGGTGTGTGAGACCGGGTGGTTCAAGGAGACTGAGAAGAGGCTAGAAGAGAATCCCGGCTTGCGCCTTGATGCTTATAGATGGAGGGCCGGGGCCATGACGCAGAAAAGGCTTGCAGAGCTTTCCGGTGTGTCTAGGGAGACTATATCCCGAATTGAGAATGGCAGGGTTCCCATGACGCTATCTGTCGCGAAGAAGCTTGCGCCCCATCTCAAGATCGATTACCGGAAGCTGATATAAGGTCTTGTATCCTTCACTTTCCATTTCTCCAAGGCGGCCTTTTCCGTCTCCTTGATAGGCGATGTCTGTCCGGGTAGTATCATGGCATGGACAGATCCGATGCAGCTGCGTTCCTTTTGGATAAGGATCGCCTTGCCTATTGCGATATGATAGACGTCCTCCGCTCAGAGGAGAGGACGGAGATCACGTTCCTCTCAGATGACGGGATGCTCATCCGCCATCCATGCTCCACGTACATGGCAGCGTCATTCTCCTCTTCCTGTTCCTGGATAGATCCGTTCATCATCTCCGCGCGCCTCGTGGTATCGCACGGGCAGGGGCTTTCTGACTATCTCTGCTCAATGGGCCTCGAGCAGGGGGAGCCATGCTATCTTTTCGTATATGAAGGAGATCGCATAGGAAAGGATTACTCCTCTATAAGGCCTCTTGGACCGGAACATGCGGAAATGGCTGCCGAGGCATATGGCCATGAGGTAGGATATATCCGTGAGCGCATCGATGCAGGGAGGTTATGGGGTATCTTCTCTGGCGCGGAGCTTGCCGGCTTCGGAGGCTTCCATAGCGAGGGCGCGATGGGGATGCTTGAGATACTGCCCCGCTATAGGCGAATGGGATGTGGCAGGCTGATGGAGTCCTTCCTCATCGACAAGGCCCTTTCTGAGGGACACATGGCGTACTGCAATGTATATCGGTCCAACGAGGCATCCATCTCGCTGCAGCGGCATCTTGGGCTGGCTGCCTCAGGGATGCTCACGTCGTGGCTGTGGAAGGATGCGTGATCCTCTCCTCAAGGGCGTTCCGCTGATGCTGGTAGATGCTCTTCTTCCCGGAGGCTATGTAGGAGACAGCGACGACTATGAAGAGCATCGCAGGCTCGGAATAGCCGAAGAGCTCCAGCCCGAGCGCGAAGCAGACCAGGGGAAGGTTCGTCCCTCCTGATAGCATTCCTATCGCTCCGAGTGCCGCGAATGTCGGCTGGTGGAGGGAGAAGATCGTGGCGAGCGTATATCCGAAGGTTCCTCCTGTCACGAGAAGCGGTACGACCTCTCCTCCGACGAATCCTGCGGATATCGAGAGGAAGACTAGGAGGGCCTTGAGCGCGAACGAGAAAAGCGGCACGCCGTTCCCGTTGATCGAGTCATATAGGAGCGTCAGCGAGAGTCCGTTGTAATCATCGCGTCCGGTAAGCCTGTATGAGATAAGGAAGATCGCGGCGGCTATCACCGAAGGGACGATGGTACGGAGGGCTGGATAGCGGAACACCCGCTTCAGCCTTGCCTTGAAATCCTCAAGGAGGAACACGAAGAGCCTCGCGAGCAGCCCTACCGCGACTGCGATCAGGATGGCTTGCACCATGCTGGCGAAGTTCAGCGGAAGCGTCTCGAACGGCGGTATCTGCATCACATGTATCCCTGCAGCCTGGGATACGATCACTGATGTGAATGCCGATACCATGCAGGGAAGCATCACCGAGAGGCGCAGGATATCAGGGGAGGCGAATGTCATGCCGAATATCGTTCCGGTGACAGGGGCAGAGAACAGGCCTCCGAATGCCGCTGCGGCGCTTACCATGAGGTAGTAGTCTCCGCGTCCCTTGTGTCCTGCCCAGGAAAGCCTCTTGTCGAGCCTGTAGCCCAGCTCTCCGATGGCAAGCCCTATCTGTACGCCAGCCCCTTCCTTTCCTACGGAGGCTCCCGTGAAGTGCGCGGTCGCCGCGGCGATGTAGGCGACAAGCCCCATCATCGGGGTTATCCTGAACTTCGCCTTCTGCCTCTCCCTTCCTGTCTCCTTAGCCTCACCGTCATGGATGAGATCGATGGCTGTCATGGTTATCGCCCTGTAGGATTCCCCGAATCCATTGTAGAGCCACATCGTCGCATAGCCTCCGAACGGCAGCAGCAGCACGAGGTACGGCCATAGGACGTTCATGTCGCCGAAGAGTGATACCGTATTGGCAAAGAACGTCATGGCCAGTCCCGTGGCAGCACCGACCGGTATGCTCTTGATCACTTCCTCGATCCATCTTGGTATCTTCATCTCATCAGCAGCCTCAGCAGCTTAATCTTATTTCGGAAAGGTGCGTATCGTACAGGGATATCTATCCACAAAGCCTCTTTTATTATCGATTTCTGATGCGTGAAGGTCTCGAGGCTCTTCCTGCCATGATAGGCTCCCATGCCCGAGTTTCCCACTCCGCCGAACGGAAGGCGCGGGTTCGTGAGGTGGATCACTGCGTCGTTGACGCATCCGCCTCCGAATGAGCAGAGGGCATGGACCTTCTCGATGCTGCCTCCGGTCCTGCTGAAGATATACAGAGCCAATGGCTTCTCGCGGCTGCGGATGAAGTCTATCGCCTCTTCAAGGTCCTCATATTCCAGCACTGGAAGCACCGGTCCGAATATCTCCTCCTGCATCACCGGATCCGTTGGACGCACAGGGTAGAGGACCGTGGGCTCTATCTTACTTGCCTTCTCATCCGAGTTCCCTCCGATCGCGACGGCAGAGCCTGCGATAAGTCCCTTCACTCGCTCGAAATGACGCTCGTTGATCATCTTGGGGAGATCCTTCGATGCCAGAGGCGCGGATGAGAACATCCTTCCGATCTCCTTCCTCATGGCCTCGATCAGAGGCTCCGCCATGCCCTTTGCCGCAAGCACATAGTCCGGTGCGACGCAGGTCTGTCCTGCATTGAGGTACTTTGCCCATGCAAGGCGGCGCGCGGTCAGCTTCAGGTCCGCGCTCTCATCGACGATCACAGGACTCTTTCCTCCAAGCTCAAGCACCGTCGGCGTCAGCGTCTCGGCTGCCTTCGCGGCGACGATCTTGCCGACGTTGGGACTCCCTGTGAAGAATATGAGGTCGTATCTCAGCTCCAGCAGCGCGCTGTTTGTCTCATGGCCGCCTTCGAAGCAGGCGATATACCTCTCATCGAAGGTCTCATCTATTATCCTCTTCATCAGTGCCGATGTTGCCCTTGAGTACCTTGATGGCTTCACGATGGCCGTATTGCCTCCGGCTATCGCGCCGGCAAGGGGTACCATCGTAAGCTGCAGCGGATAGTTCCACGGGGACATGATCAGGACCGATCCCATAGGTTCCGCGATGGTGTAGGAGGATGCCTTGAAGATCGTGATAGGCGAGGCGACGCGCTTTTTCCTCATGAATGACGAGAGATGCTTCAGAAGATAGCCTATCTCTCCATAGACTATGCCTATCTCTGTCGCATATGCCTCGAAATCACTCTTTCCCAGATCCTCTCCAAGGGCATTGATGATCTCTTCCTCATGTGCCTTGAGCGCTTCCTTGAGCTTCCTGAGCATTTCCTTGCGGAACGCAACCGGGAGCGTCTCGCCCGTCCTGTAGTATTCTTTCTGCTTATCAAGCACTGCTCTGTAATCGGTCATGCGGTGATGATATCATTATTGGCTCGCATGGTGAATGTTACAGAACTCCGACAATCTGATAATACTCTGTCGGTTTTGTGATTAACCCGACAGAGTGATGAAAATGTGTCGTACCACAGAGAGTGCGAACATATTATCTTCATACCAAGGAAAGCCATGACAATGCATAGACGCGGAGCTTTGAAGTATATAATCCTCATAGTCGTCTTCGTAGCGATCTTCGCCGCGATCATCATCTTCTTCAACAGCAGGGAGACGGTAACGTATCAGGCGCCCGTAAGGCCCGTGGAGGTCATGCGGCCGGAGCGTCACCTGATCCGGGAGACTGTCGAGCTGACAGGCTATGTGGAGGCTGCGGCAATGATTCCTGTCGTTCCATTCGTAAGCGGTACGGTCGAGGGCTATCGCATAGAGGCCGGGGATACCGTTGAGAAGGGAGATGTCATCGCAGAGATAGACAAGGAGCCGTATGAGCTGCAGAAGGCTCAGGCCGAGGCGGCGTACCTTGGCCTTGAAAGCTCGTTCCAGAGGGTATCCGCGCTGTACGATAAGGGTGCTGCTACGAAGCAGGACTATGATGCGCTCAAGGCACAGCTGGATGCCGTGAGGGCACAGCTTGATCTTGCGGAATTGCAGCTTTCCTATGCGACGGTCACCTCCCCGGTCTCAGGCACGGTACTCATGGCGCCATCATCCGTCGGGTCGATTGCCTCTTCGGAAAGCCCGCTTGCCGTGATAGCCGATCTTTCGGATCTGATCGTCAACGTGAAGGTGGGGGAGCGCTATTTCGAGCGCATCAGCTCATCCCGCGACAGCCTGAGGGTCGAGGTGTCCGCTCCATCAGGGGCAGCAAGCGAGGCGGAGATCATCTCGATCGCGCCTTATATCGATCCGACTTCGAAGACCTTTGCCTTACGCGTGTCGCTCTCATCTCCGGAGTCATTCGTCCCTGGCATGTTCGTGCGTATCTCCCTCGTGCTTGACGAGAGGGAGTGCCTCGCGCTTCCTTCCTACGCAGCCCTTGCCGACGGAACGCTCTATGCGCTTTCCGAAGATGGAAAGAGCGCTGAGTACATAAGCCTTGAGCGCGGCCTTGACGATGGCTCATGGTTCGAGATCCCCGATGAATACGCCGGGACCTCATTCATCGTCCGCGGACAGGGAGACCTTGTCTCTGGCATGCCTGTCAGCGTCGTGGGCGGGGAGGGCGTGTGAATATAAGCCGCTTCTCAGTCAGGCACCCTGCGGTGCTTACGATGATCCTTCTTGCGCTCCTGCTGTTCGGCCTTGTCTCGATCTCATCGACGAACATGGAGTTCATCTCCAATATGGATCTTCCCCAGATCTTCGTCATCGCCGTATATCCTGGCGCGAGCGCGGAGGATATAGAGAAGGAGGTCGTGGATATACTGGAGGATGACTTCGTGACGCTCCCTGACTTCAAGGGTATGGATTCCCAGTCGATGAACAGCGTCGGAGTCATAACGATCACGTTCCGCGATGGCGTCGATCCTAACGGGCAGCTTGATGAGGTCAGGAACAGGATCTCGCAGCTCATGCCATCCCTTCCCTCTGGCTTGCAGGGAGAGCCTACTGCGATAGTAGGTGGCGCCACGATGCTTCCGGTAGCCTCTTTCATGATCTCAGGAGGCGATGATATCGCATCGCTCTCGCGCTATGTCACGGATGAGCTGAGGCCGCGCCTGACGAGGATTTCCGGCGTGTCGACAGTGTCGATGAACGGATTGATGGAGCCTGAGGTCCAGGTAAGGCTGAGGATGGATGACCTGAATGCCAGGAAGATCTCTCCGACGACCGTCTACCAGATACTTTCATTCTCGAATCTCTCGATGCCGCTTGGAACGGTCGATCAGGGCTTCAGCGCGACTGAGATGCGCTTCGACGGCTCCTTCAGCGATATCTCAGAGATAGGTGCGCTTCCTGTCGGTGCCGATGAGGAAGGGACGCTGATCCGCCTTTCGGATGTGGCGGATATAACCCTTTCGTATCCGGAGGAGGATTATTACATAACCAGCGATGGACAGAGCGTCATCGAGGTCTCGATCTCGAAGAGGGAGGATGGCAATACCATCCAGATCACCAATGCGGTCAAGCAGATCCTTTCCGAGATGGAGGCCGAGACCGGCGGTGCCATTACCTATCATATGATCAGCGATGACAGCAAGCTCGTCTCAGCGTCGCTGCAGAACGTCATAGAATCAGGCATCATGGGCATCATCATAGCCATCGTCGTCATCTTCATCTTCCTCAGCGATGTCAAGGCAACGCTGGCGATCGGACTCTCGATACCGCTTTCCTGCTTCTTTACCTTCATCGCGATGAAGATCGCTGGAATCACTGTGAACCTCATGTCCATCTCCGGAATCGTCGTCGCGCTTGGATCGATAGTCGATGCCTCGATCGTCGTGCTTGATCAGGTCTACAGGTTCTATCAGGCCCAGGAGGACGGCAAGGCCCTGTACAGCGCCAGGGAGTCCATATACCGCGGCACCGGTATCGTGGATAAGTCCGTCATAGGCTCTAACCTCACCACCGTGGTGGTGTTCATCCCGATCGCCGCGATATCAGGGCTGATCGGAGATATCCTCCGTGATGTCTCGCTCACGCTCATGTTCGCCATAGCCTCGTCCCTTATCGTCGCCATGGTCTTCGTGCCCTATATACTCAGCAAGATACTCAAGGATGATGGCCGGCGCAGCGCCCATGACAACGTGCTTATGCGTGGCATAGACAGGATGGAGAAGGGCTATAAGGGAGCGCTTTCCCGTGCTCTTGATCACACGCCGTTCGTGCTGACCATCGTCCTTATGATAGCCATCATCTCCGTCTATTCGCTCTCACGGCTTGAGCTTGCCTTCATACCGTCCACCGATAACAGCGATTTCTATATCAATGTCGAGTTCCCATACAGCTATATGCTCTCAGATACCAAGCGCGGCATGGATAAGGTCGAACAGATCCTTGTCGACAATGTCCCTGAGCTGGATACCCATATCGTGTACACCGGCAAGTCGACAGAGGTCTTCTCGTTCTCCTCGTCGCGCAACCAGGGTGGCATACATGCCATCCTCGTGCCGGTGGCTGAAAGGGAGAGGGATATACATGAGATAATACTGCAGATGCAGCAGATGATCAGCGCGAGCGTTCCTGATGCTACTGTTTCGGTCCGCAATGGCGGCTATGACTATCTCGTAGGATACATCTCCGGAGGCGGCGGATATGGCCTTACCCTTGTCGGCAATGATAACGAGGAGCTGTATCAGGCGGCGCTCAGGATAGAGGAGTTCCTCTCCGACGACCCAGAGGTCCTTTCCACATCGATAAGCGCCTCCTATGACGCACGGACCGCGATAATCGATGCATCATATGAGTATCTGTCCTCGCTTGGCATCTCTGATTATGAGGCGGCGATGACCAGCGCGATACTCTTCAATGGGATGGATACGGGCACGTTCGCCACAGAGGACGGGGATCGCTATGATATCCACCTTTCCTCTGATATCTCCGAGATGGGGATAGGAGAGAAGATGCTCGATTCCATAAGGCTCTATACGCAGGCGGGAAGCGTCGTGACGATGAATGAGCTTGCCGATCTCATCGAGGAGAGGAGCCTCTCCAGGATAGACCATAGCGACAGGGCCCTGACTATGACCGTGAGCGCGCAGCTGACTGGCGAGAGCACGGCCGGCGTCACTTCGCGCGTGAACGGTTATCTGGCCTCGAATCCTCTGCCTCACGGGATCACCACGGAGACTGGAGGCATAGGGGAGATGCTCGAGGAGTCGCTTCCTCCTGTCTTCCGTGCCCTTCTTATCGCTCTCTTCCTCGTCTATATGGTCATAGTCCTCATCTATGAGCGCTTCGATCAGCCGCTGCTGATCATGCTGCTGACTCCGTTCTGCATAATAGGCGTGGTGTTCGCCCTTGCCATCTTCGGCTCGACGCTCTCGATGATAGCGATCCTCGGCATCGTCTCGCTGGCAGGAATGCTTGTCAACAACGGAATCATAATGGTCGATTACATAAACCAGCTTGAGGATGGCTCTAGAAAGGAGTATCTCGACAAGCGGGGTATCTATCATGATGAGGACACGCGCCTTCTTGGACTCGTGCCGTATGGCGTGGAGCTTGGGATGCTCAAGGAGAACGTCGTGACGGGCACCGCGTCCAGGCTGAGGCCTATACTGATGAGTACGCTCACCACGATCCTCGGCGTCCTGCCGATGTCAGTGGCGACAGGAGAGGGAGCGGAGATATACGCGCCGCTTGGACAGGTCATCATGGGAGGCCTTACCACGTCGACGCTCATAACGCTCTTCCTTATGCCTGTGTTCTATTTCCTTCTGGAGAGGCACAAGCTCAGGAAGGCATTCCCTGATTGGAGGAAGGAGGAAGGAATATGAAGCATATCAGAAGGAGCGTGCTGGCGCTCTTGGTCGCAGCTTTAGCCGTCTCATGTTCATATGTCTATACAGGATATATCGATGGTATGGTATTGAACGCTTCTGGAGAGCATGTCGAGGTCTATATCTTCGAATCGAGGGAGGCACGTGATGCGGCCATGGCCGATGCCTCTGATGGAAAGAGCGTGTCTGGCTACTATGACAGGGCCTCTGTCTATAGCGTCGAGAGCAATGGCGGGAACCTAGGCGGGGTCACTGTCCCATCCGGGAGCGCCGGCTGGCCGTTCAGCTTCGGCGTGATATGGGAGACGAGTAATCCTGAGTACGGTGAGGATTATGACAGGAACACCTATTACTTCCTGGCAGTAGATGGAACGCATACCGCGACAGAGCAGGGCGCAGAAGGGGTAAGGGTATCCTCATACAGCGGACATCCGGCATCCGTCGTCATCGATTTCTCGGAGTAGGGGCCTATGAGAAAGATTGGATGGATCCTGCTGATCCTTCTTATCCCGATGCTCCCGCTCCCTGCCTCTGCGTATTCGCTGGATGCCCTTATCGGAGCGATGGAGGTGAATAATGCCGAGCTCAGGAAGGCAGATGAGAGCGTCGCGCAGAGCCTTCTTGACGTAAAGGATGCCAAGGCTGCCTATCAGCCGACGGTTGAGCTGACGCTGATGGGCATGTATATGCCAAATCCGCTCATTGATGATATCACGATAAATACCAACGATATCCTCGCGCAGATCGGACGGCCTCCGCTTCCCCAGGGCTATGACCTGACGCTCTATGATGGCATGGAAAGCACCTACTACAATGCCTCGCTGTCGGTTACGCAGCCTCTTATCACATGGGGAAAGATAACGAACTCCGTACGCCTCTACGAGGCTGTCGCCCAGGCCAGGGCCCTGCAGAGGGATGATAAGGAAAGGCAGCTTATCGCGGAGCTGAAGGCCCGCCTCTCGGCGCTGTACCTGATCGATCAGGCCGAGTCGCTCCTGGATGAGACATCAGAGGTCTCTTCCGCCCTTGTCGACCTTGCCCGCTCTGGAGAGGAGGAGGGCATGGTCCTTGGCTCCGATGTCCTTGATGCCCAGATCGAGGCGAAGCAGGCCGACATATCCAAGAAGGAGCTTCTTGGGCAGAAGGCCTCTATCCTTCAGGGCGTGAGGACGCTTACCGGGCTTGATGACCTGGAGTGGGAGGATATCTCATACGAGCCGGATCATGGCGATGTCACGGCTCTCCTGTCTTATTCTGCGGATGCTCTCGTTGAGCTTGCCACCGATCCATCCTCACCCTCGCTGCAGATGCTTTCCCGCTCACGGGAGGCACTGGAATACGGCAGGAAGATCGCAGGGGCCTCGATGTACGGGATCCCTGATCTTGCGCTTCAGCTCTCTGCGAGCTATGGAGGGTCCCGCTTTCCCTTCGTGGAGAAGAACTGGTCCCGCAAGGATGACTGGAATCTCATGATAACTGTCGCGTTCAAGACGACGCTCTGGGATGGAGGCAAGGTCCTGAATAACATAGATCGGATGGAAAGCCAGATCGCGGCCAATGATGCCGATTATGATGCTGCTGTCGATGCGCTTGCTGCTGCCGTGGTCGATGCATACAGCGCGATGGATCTTTCCAATGCGAAGATCGGCTATCAGGAGATGAAGGTTGAGAACGAGAGGAAGAATGTGGAGGATGCCCAGATGAGGAAGGAGCTTGGAAGCTCATCCGATAGCGATATCCTCTCTGCACGTCTCTCGCTTCTGGAAGAGGAGATCCTGCTGATTACCGAGAAGATGAGCCTCTTCCAGGACTGCTATACGCTCTACTATCTCACAGGCCTCGATCCTGAGCGGCTTCCATTGATAACGGATGGAATGGCAGGCGATAGTATTTCATAATCATGATTATATATAAACCATCATTTCTTATATCATTCTACAATGAGAAATGATGGTTATTCCATCAGTCATATTCAAGAATGCCTATGTATTGATTCGTTTATCAATGCTTCCTGAGGGTATCCCATGGCAATCATTCATGCCCTATCCTTGACGGTATGCCCTTACTATCAGGAAGGATGGCTTCTCCAGCTCCCTTCGGATCCGCGGCAATGCCTCGATGGCCTTGGAGGAGGGTGCGGGCTCTAATACCGTATCGGCATGGAAGCCGCATCCTGAGAGCGTGGTGATGATCGTTCCCATCGTCCTGTGATACGTCCTGACGCCGTCTACGAACCATCTCGACTCCCTCTTCCCCTCCTTCAGATATCCTGAGAAGGCGTATTCTGAGCTGTCTTCGTTCCAGTGCCCATCGTAGTCGGCCGTAGAGATCGGATGCTCCTGGGAGAAAAGCAGCATGCCTCCGACCTTCAGCAGCCTTCCTATATCGCCTAGGAGCTTCCTGAGATCCTCGATATAGTGGAATGCAAGCGAGCTGTAGGCTGCATCATAGGAGCCTTCGATGCGATCAAGCTCCTCCAATGGAAGGTTCATGTACTCGATCCTTTCATGTCCGTACTCGATCCTGGCCTTTTCCAGCATTCTCTTCGATGAGTCTATCGCCATTACCTTCCTTGCCCCGAGATCGATGAGCGCCCGCGATGCCTTGCCGAAGCCGCAGCCGAGATCTAGGATATCCTTTCCTTCAACGCTTCCCAGGAGCGACAGCATCGCAGGGGTTTCCAGAAGGTCATTGTAGTTCGCTCCCTCCCTCAGCCTGATGTATGAGGAGAAGAAGGTTTCGTCATCATATATGTTCATTGCTGCATTATCACATAGGATCCCTTCCATGATAAGCTTATGCCATGGAAATCATCGGAATCGGGATGAATGACAGGTATCGCTATCTTCCGTTTCTCCTTATGGCAGATGAAAGCGAGGAGATGATCGGAAGGTACGTTGAAAGGGGTGATATGCTCATGCTCCGGGATGCTGTCCCCAGAGGGCTCTGCATCGTCACGGATGAGGGGGATGGGATACTGGAGATCAAGAATCTCGTCATATATCCTGAGAGCCGTGGGATGGGATATGGCCGGTCATTCATAGAGGGAGTCGCTGCGATGTATCGTGACCGCTACAGGATCCTTCAGGTCGGTACCGGGGATAGCCCTCTCACGATTCCCTTCTATGAGCGCTGCGGCTTCACCCGCTCGCATGTCATAAAGGGTTTCTTCACCAGGAACTATGACCATGTGATAATCGAGGGCGGGGTAGTGCTTGAGGATATGATCATACTCAAGCGGATGCTCTCATAGGCCCTCTATCTGCATGATAAGGAATGAAAAAACTCCCTGAGAGGGGGGACCACTCCGGGAGAAGGCAATGCCTTTTTCCTTACACTATCGTTCAAGGTATATAATGTCAAGCAAAATCATACTTTATTGGTACAATCATTATGATTTTTATACATCGTGACTAAAAAATTATCCTTTTGGACAATAGTTATTGTAATTTCTATTATTAAATTATTGTTTCCATAAAAATTTCCTTGACAAATTATCAAATGTTCGCTGAATAATATTCTTGAGGTCAAAAAAACTTTTTGGAGATAGCCTATGCATTGTATTCAAGATGAAATGGATTTCATTTCAAGGCTGATGAAGGGGATTGCTGCGCAGTTTGGAAGAAAATGCGAGGTTGTTCTTCATGATTACCAGCAGGATTACGATAAGACTATCGTCCAGATAGAGAATGGTGATGTGACTGGCCGTTCTATAGGCGAGTGTGGTACGAATCTTGGTCTTGAAGTCCTCCGTGGTACGGTTTCAAATGGTGATAAATTCAACTATGTGACTCAGACCAAGGATGGTAAGATACTTCATAGCACATCGGTCTATATCCGAAACGAGAACAATGAGCCTATTGGTGCATTATGCATAAACTGGGATGTGACTGATATGTATGTCTGCAATAAGGCATTGCAGGATATCATTGGTATCGCCTCCGATAAGGAAGCCGTTAAGGAGGTTATTACGAATGATGTAAATGATCTCCTTGATGATCTCATTCAAGAATCAATACGCTATGTTGGAAAACCTGTGGCCGTTATGACAAAGGAAGATAAAATCAAGGGAATCAAATTTCTAGATTCCAAGGGGGCTTTCCTGATAAAGAAGGCTGGGGATAAGATAACAAAATTCTATGATATATCAAAATATACTCTTTACAGCTATCTTGAGGCAAATGGGGCATAGTATATCCATCGTGTGATGGAGCAGCTATAGAAAGGAGAGAGTCATGAAAGAGAAAGCTCTTGAGAAGAGGGGTGGCGGTATTCTTGGCTTTATTGAGAGAGCTGGAAATAAGCTACCGCATCCGGTACTATTGTTTGTTTATTTTTGTGCAATAGTAATCGTCTTATCGTTAATCGGATCATTGCTAGGATGGTCTGCCGTAAATCCAACAGATGGTACGGTCTATACTGTTTTCAACCTTGTCAGCAAGGAAGGAATACAGATGATCTTTACCAAGTTCTCTGAGAATATAAAGGCCTTCTCTGCGTTAATTGATCAGCTCGTTATTCTCCTTGGTCTTTCTCTTCTTGAGGGAACGGGTCTTGCCAGTGCTTTCCTTCGGAAGTATTTTGTCAAATTACCTAAGAAAGCTTTAACGCTTGCTGTTACGTTCATTGCGGTTGCCTCTAGTGCCGCTTCGGATGCGGGTTTCCTTATCGTTCCTCCTCTTGTGGCAATGCTTTTCATGGCAACAGGGCGTAACCCAATAGCAGGAATCATAGCAGCGTATGGTTCCGTTGCTGCAGGTTTTATGGCTAGTCCGATTATCAGTATCGTTGAGGTCGTAGGATTTGGTAGTACTCAGGTAGCGGCAAGGATCCTGGATCCAGATATCGTGCTTCCTCTTACAGGTAACTATTTCTTTACCCTTGCTTGTAGCTTGATTCTTCCTGTCGTTTCCTTCTTTGTGACGTTGAAGATTGTTGAACCCAGGCTCGGAGCATGGGATCCTTCGATGGGAGACTATGAAGGTGCCGTTGTTGATACGACTATTACCGATGATGAGAATAAAGGGCTCAGGGCAGCTGGCATTGCATTGGTGATTTATCTTGTAGTGATTCTTCTCATGGTCATACCGTCGAACGGAATCCTCCGTTATGATGGCGTGGGCATCCTCGGCGGACCGTTCATGAGCAGTATCCTCGTGATCATCAGCGGAATGTTCTTCTTCCCTGGCATCGTCTATGGCTTCAAGGCAAAGGTCCTGAAGAACCACAGGGATGCGATAAAGGTAATGGAGAATTCATATTCATCACTCGCCGGATACATCCTGGTCGCAATCTTCGCAGGACAGCTGATGCAGTATTTCTCCTGGACGAATCTCGGAGTCATCTTCGCGATCAACGGCGCGGAATGGATCGATTCCCTTGGCGTGCCTACCCTTGCTCTTCTTATCTTCGTCACGCTCTTCACGGCTGTGCTGAACTTCCTCATGCCTAGCCATGCTGCGAAGATCGGATTCATGGGGCCGATCATCGTACCTCTCTTCATGATGCTCAATATCAGTCCAGAGGCTACGTATCTGGCATACAGGATCGGAGATTCGATCACCAACTGTATCACTCCTATGATGGCTTACTTCGTCCTTATCCTGTCCCTTGCCCAGAGGTATAACAGGAAGGTCGGAATGGGTACGATGATCTCCAACCTCGTCCCGTATTCGGTATTCTACATGATCACATACCTTGTCTTGCTCGTCATCTGGTATGTCTTCGACATTCCTCTCGGACCGGGAACCGGCTTCGAGTATATCATGGGGTGATGCATGAAGGATTATACCGCTGAGATAGATAAGGTATTCAATGAGGATGAGCTGATATCCCTCCTGTCTGATTTCATAAGCATCCCTACCTATACGACGTATAAGAACAGGGAGCAGGAGCTTGCGGAGTACATCATGCAGATATGCAAGCGCGAGGGGATAGATGCCTATTTCCAGGATACCGATGAGAAAGGCAGGTATAACGTCATTGCCACGATCAAGGGTCGTGGCAATGGCAAGAGCCTGATGTACAACGGTCATATGGACACCGTCCCCATCGATGGGATGACCGATCCTCTCGTTCCGGTGATAAAGGATGGCTATATGTATGGCCGAGGGACTGCTGATATGAAGAGCGGCCTGGCTGCCATGTTCTATTCGCTTATCATGGTGAAGAGGATGGGGATACCGCTTGAAGGTGATTTCGTCTTCGCGGGAGTCATAGATGAGGAAGCTGCCAAGAGTACCGGTTCATGGGCAATAGCCAAGAACGGACCTAAGACGGATTATGCCATCGTCGGCGAGCCGACGGCACTCTATCCTGTGATAGCCCACAAGGGAATCGACTACTTCCAGATCGACTTCCATGGCAAGGCCGCCCATTCCAGCAATCCTGATAATGGAGTAAGCGCGATATATGCTGCCTCTGACTATGTGAATGAGATCCGGAATGTCCTGGTTCCACGTTATAAGGCGATGGTACATCCCAAGGTCGGACACCCCACGATAAACACAGGACTGATCAGCGGAAGCGCTAAGATCAATAGTGGGTATATCCTCAAGACCAGTGATACATTCGCAGGCGTCGTCCCGGATGAGGCGAGCGTATGGGTAGATGTACGCTGGACGCCGGAACAGTCCGTGGAAACGATCATCAAGGACCTTGAGGCCCTCATTCCTGCTGTCGTGGAGAAGAATCCTGGCATATCCATCGAAGTCAGCTATATACCATGGCCTAGGCCCGCGATGGAGATAGGCGAGGATGAGAAGCTTACAAAGGTTCTGTATGAGAGCGTCAAGGAAGTCTCTCCTGAGACAGCGGAGCTTCAGGGCGTCTCGTATTTCGCTGATTCCGGCATACTCTATGGCAAGGGTAACATCCTCTCCATAATCTTCGGCCCAGGGGATATCGCTCAGGCGCATAGCATAAATGAGTTCGTCAAGCTGTCTGATGTCTCTAAGGCGGCGAGGATCTATGCCATGACGGCATTGAATGTCTGCGGATAATATCTAAGATAGCAGAAAGGAGAGTATAAAGATGGATTTAGCGAAATTCGTTAAGGAAAAGTATGGTATCGACCTGCCTTCAGCGCCGAAGCCCGGTGGGATATATAGCCCGATCAGGAGAGTAGGTAATCTTGTCTACCTTTCTGGGCAGACTTCGACTATAGACGGCGTGCTGCAGTATAAGGGTAGGGTAGATGAGGACCTATCCGTGGAGGAAGGCCAGAAGGCTGCGCAGCTGTGCGCATTGAACCTGCTCGCCGTGCTGAATGACTACCTTGATGGTCATATCGAAAGGGTTAAGCAGATTGTCCAGCTGGTCGGATTCGTCAGGAGTTCCAAGGATTTCACGATGCAGCCGCAGGTCGTGAACGGCGCTTCACAGGTCTTCTATGATGTGTTCGGTGATTCAGGGCTTGCCGCAAGGATCGCATTGGGAACCAATGAGCTTCCCGGAGGCGCTCCGGTAGAGGTGCTTGTGATCGCCGAGATCGAGTAGCCTTCCAATTCTTCTGGACAGGGGTAGTCCATAGCGGCCCCTGTCCATTTCCTGTATTGGTCAGCGTACTACGGTATTTCCTTCTGCCTCCTTGCCGACTTGCCTCCCTTTTCGTTATCATCACTAGCGGAGATTCAATATGCATAACGTAAGGAAAATCACTGAGGATATCTTCTATGTCGGTGCTAGTGACAGGCGTCTTGCCCTGTTCGAGAATGTCTATCCGATAGAGCGCGGCGTAAGCTATAACTCATATATCGTGCTTGATGAGAAGACTGTGCTTCTCGATACGGTCGATCATTCGGTTTCGAGGGAGTTCCTGGAGAACGTCGAGGCGGCTCTTTCCGGACGTGCCCTTGATTATCTCATTGTCAACCATATGGAGCCAGATCACTGCTCTGTCATCGCTGAGCTTGTGCTTCGCTATCCTGATGTGAAGATCGTCGGAAACGCCAAGACGATCCAGATGATCAAGCAGTTCTATACCTTCGATGTCGATAGCCATGCGGTACTGGTGAAGGACGGGGAGACGCTTGCGACGGGAAGGCACAGCTTCACATTCGTCTTCGCCCCGATGGTCCATTGGCCAGAGGTCATGGTCGCGTTTGACAGCCAGAGCGGCATACTCTTCTCCGCTGATGCCTTCGGTACATTCGGCGCGCTTGCCGGAAATCTCTATGCAGATGAGGTGGAGTTCGAGAAGGAATGGCTCGATGATGCAAGAAGGTATTACATCAACATCGTTGGCAAGTACGGGGTGCAGGTGACGAATACCCTCAAGAAGGCTGCAGGCCTTCCTATCAAGATGATCTGTCCGCTCCATGGTCCGATCTGGAGGAAGGATATTTCCTGGTTCATAGATAAGTACTCCACATGGGCCGGTTACGTGCCGGAGGAAAGGGGACTCCTGATCATCTATTCCTCGATCTATGGCGATACGGCCTGGGCGATGGATAAGCTTGCCTCCCTTGCCGCTGACAGGGGCGTCAGGAATATCCATATGTACGATGCGTCCAAGACCGATGTCTCCGTGCTTGTCTCAGAGTGCTTCCGCTACAGTACGATCGTCATCGCCTCTCCGACGTACAACGCCGAGATCTTCCCGAAGATCGAGATGCTTGTCTCGGAGCTTAAGGCCCATGCGTTCCAGAACAGGGACGTTGTCGTCATAGAGAATGGCACCTGGGCCCTCTCTGCGGGAAAGAAGCTCACAGAGGCCTTCTACGGCATGAAGGATATCCGGCTGATATCCCCGACGCTCTCCATCAAGTCCTCTCTTAAGGAGGAGCAGCTGGGAGCCATGACGGAGATCGCTGACAAGCTTGCAGCAAGCGTGAAGGGCTGACACATGAAGGCGGGGCATCCCGCCTTCTTCGATGATTAAGGGTTATCTATGGGTCTATTTGAAACATTCGTCCTTGCTGTGGGACTCAGCATGGACGCTTTCGCTGTCGCTATCTGCAAGGGGCTTGCTCTTGGCCGTCCCAGGCTTTCTTCCGCGCTTGTAGTCGGGCTATGGTTCGGAGCCTTCCAGGCGCTCATGCCTCTTATCGGATACGTTCTCGGCGTGCAGTTCGAGTCATACATCCAGCGCTTCGACCACTGGGTCGCCTTCATACTCCTTGCCATGATCGGAGGGAATATGATACGTGAGGCGCTCTCTGCGGAGGAAGAAGACCAGAACGATTCGATATCCGTCCGCGCGATGCTTCCCCTTGCCGTCGCCACGAGCATCGATGCCCTTGCCTCTGGCGTTGCCATTGCCGCCGTCAAGAGCGCGATCATTCCGGCGGTTACCTTCATCGGTATAACGACGTTCATCCTCTCCGCATTCGCTGTGATGGCCGGATCTAAGCTTGGAGAGCGCTTCCGGACAGGCTCTGAGATCGCCGGTGGCGTGATACTCATCCTCATAGCCCTGAGGATACTCATAGAGCATATGATGGAAGGAATCTGATTGCGGATTAAATACATTTTCCTCTGTTTTACCGTTTTTGCTCCCTGATCCTGCAAATTTTCATCTATCTGTTCAGGGTTAGGTTATAATTAGGGTAGAAAGGAGGCAGGTTATGGCGGAAAGGACTATCTATACGATCGGAAGGCAGTTCGGTTCAGGTGGAAGACAGGTGGGAAAGGCGCTCGCGGAAAGGCTTGGCATACCTTACTATGACAAGGAGCTGCTTGCCATGGCGGCGAAGGATAGCGGTTTCTCCGAATCTCTCTTCCATGATGCCGATGAGAAGCCGGCATCGTCGCTTCTCTATTCCCTGGTGATGGGGAACTATCCCATGTCATCGGGAACGCTCGGCTTCAATGAGATGCCTCTCAATGACCAGCTCTTCCTGATACAGTCTAATACGATAAGGAAGGTCGCTTCACAGGGGTCATGCGTGATAATCGGCCGCTGTGCCGACTATGTCCTTCGTGATGATCCTGATGTCATATCCATATTCATCCATGCGCCTATAGCGGCCAGGGTGAAGAGGGCGGTGGAGTCATACGGCATAGAGAAGGAGAGAGCCGAGGACGTCTGCCTCAAGAACGATAAGAGCAGGGCCAACTTCTACAACTACTACTCAGACCATAAGTGGGGCATGTGCCGCACATACTCGATCTCCCTCGATTCAGCCCTTATCGGCATCGAAGGCTGCGTCGATGAGATCGTCAGGTTCACGGAGCTGCGCAACGCCCATAAGGATGAGGCCGGCACGATATGATCGTATATGACACGCTCTCTGAGCTTGAGAGCTATCAGGGAGCGTTTCCCCAGATCGCGACGATAATAACGGTGATGGACCGTTCCCTTCCCTATGATCAGGGGCAGGGTAGCTATGACACGCCGGAAAAGAGCGATGTGAGGTACATCATCGATGAGTTCATATCCTCCCAGAACGGCTTTCATCCTGAGCTTCTCGATGGAAGCCTTGTCATGGAGATAGCCATTTCCGGGGATGAGATCGTCTCCGTAGATGGCTCGGTGTTCCGCCTGGGAGAGGGGAGCTTCCTCATCTATGACGGAGGCGCGGATGTCAAGCGCGGCGTGATGTGGAGCATCCCCGGGCCTGTGAAGGCCGTCAGGTTCATATTCTAGCCTTCGTTCAGGTTCCTTACCGTCTCTCCCTTCTGGATCGTCGTCTCATATGTCCTTGAATAGGGAGGCTTTATCTTTCCGTCCATTATATCCGAGATCGCGGAGATGCTCTCATAGCCCACATCGTAGAGCGGCTGCTTTATACCCGTGAGCGTCGGCCCCTTGTACTCCTCCTCGAGGTGGCTCTGGCTGTCGAACGTCATCACCGAGATATCCTCAGGGACGCGGAAACCGAGGCTGAGTATGCCCTTTATCGCCTGGACCGCGATCTTGTCGCTGGTGGTGAATATGGCAGTGGGGCGCTTCTCGTCCGGCATTCGCATGATGGCCTGTGCCGCGTCGAATGCCTGGGAGCTGTCGCCGAAGATGTTTACGATGTTGTCGGGGGTGAGCGTGAAGCCGCACTCCGTCATCGCCCTCTGGTAGCCGTTGAGGCGCTCGAGGTTGACCTTCTTGTTAGGGTTCCCCATGAAAAGCACGATCCTCTCATGCCCGTTCTCGGCAAGGAACCTCACGGCGTTCATCGCCCCATCGAAGTTGTTTATCAGTATCTGGTTGAACTGGGAGTTATCGAAGTTGTTCTCTATGAGTATGAACGGGAAGCGGGAAGAGGAGAGGTTCTCGATTATCGGCCAGTCGGTGTAGAGCGTGCCATATAGTATCATGGAGTCCACGATGCCGTTGGTGAGGAACTGCATGTACTTGTTCCGCTCCTCCTTCTCATCGCTGAGATTGCAGAACAGCACGCACTTATGCATCGCCGTCGTAGCATCCTTCATCCCTCGCAGGAGATCATAGAAGAACGGCTTATGGAGGTTCCTTATCAGCACGGCGATTGCCCCTGTCTTCCTGTTTACCAGGGACCTCGCGGCATTGTTGGGGAAGTAGCCGGTCTCGCTGATGACCTTCTTGACCCTCTCCCGTATCTCGGGATTGACGTTCTCCGCCCCGTTTATGACCCTGGAGACAGTCGATGGCGAGACATTCGCTAGTTCCGCTACCTTCTTTACAGTTACCATATGGCTCCCACGCTGTGAAACAGTTTCATGAAATGCGTTTCACGCTAAGATTGTACAGCCCGAAAAGCGCAGTTTGCAAGTTTAAAATCAATGTTTTTCGTTAAATGAACGTTATCTAGGCATTTTCGGGTTATTTTAAGAAAACGATTTATCAAGATGTAGAAACTCGGTCATGAAGACGTGAAATCAAGAGATATCTTTATATAAAATATAAAGATAAAAATAATCGAAAATTCTTGTTGCATTATGGAAATAACGGACTTATGATTAAATCCGGTTGAGAAAACGTTGTATCAACCACATCATTGAAAAAGGAGATCACAGAATGAAGAAACTCTTAGCAGCACTTCTTGCACTTCTCTTCGTTGTTGTCCCTGTATTCGCAGGCGGATCATCCGAGTCCTCGAAGGACGGTACCGTCACCATTTCCTTCTGGGATGGAAACTGGAACGAGCCTGTCTTCGCAAAGATCCAGGAACTCTGGAACGAGCAGCATCCTGACATCAAGCTTCAGGCTGAGTTCCAGATCGATAACGGCCAGTTCGAGAAGTACATGCTCGCAATGCAGAACGGAACCGCTCCTGATGTAGTGGCATGCGCACATGACTGGGTGACCACCTTCGGTACCGCAGGTCTTCTTGAGCCGATCGACTCATACGTAGAGGCATCCGGCCTTGATCTTTCCCAGTACGTACAGGGCGCTATCGACGTAGCGACCGTTGACGGAAAGCTCTATGGACTCCCGTTCAGGACCGAGACCTACACGCTCTTCTACAACAAGGACATCCTTGCAGCAGCCGGCTACACCGAAGCTCCTAAGACCTGGGATGAGGTTCTTGAGATCGCAGCGGCTGTCGACAGCGACGAGGTCGCCGGATTCGGCGTCTGCGGAACGAACTTCTCCAACTTCTCGTTCCAGTACATCACGATGCTCCGCTCCTCTGGTCAGGACATCCTTACCGCCGATAACAGCGCCAGCGCGCTCGACACCCCTGTAGCCATCCAGACCGCAGAGCTGTACAGGAAGCTTGCTGAGTATGCTCCGGCATCGATGCTCGAGAACGACAACGTCGCCAACCGCACGCTCTTCGCTTCCGGCAAGATCGCTATGTACATGTCCGGTATCTATGATGCACCGGAGATCATCAAGGCCAACCCTGACCTCAACTTCGCTTGCGCGATGGTCCCGACCGCTAACGGCGCGGAGCGCGGAAGCATCCTCGGCGGATGGTCAGTGGCTATCCCGAAGTGCGCACAGCACAAGGATGAGGCCTACATGTTCATGGAGTTCCTGACCTCTCCTGAGGTTGCTGAGCTTTACACGAACACCTTTACCGGCCAGGGCACTCCTGCCGCCACGTTCGCGGACTATCCTGCAGACATCATCGAGCCGAACGCTGACGCGCTTGCATATGCATACGCTCTTCCGAACGTCGGTTCTATCACGATGATCAGGCAGGCGATCTTCGATAACCTCTCGCTTTCCCTTACTGACACGATGACTCCGGAGGCAGCTATCCTCCAGTGTTCAGCACAGGTCAACGAGTATCTCTCGGAGTAATCGATACCGTTTCGCTATGGATCTCGGGGAGGGGAGCCACCCCTCTCCGAGGATTTGGATTTGAAAAAAAGCTAAGGAGGAGCGAAAGTGAAGAGAAGCAGGAAAGGGTTTTACTATTGTATTCCGGCACTTGCCGTGATTTGCTTCGTCTCGGTTTATCCGCTCTTATATACGATTGTCCTCGGGTTCTTCAACAAGACCCTTCTAAAGCCTCAGATGACATTTGCTGGATTTGAGCAGTATATCGATCTGTTCACCGATGGAGTATTCCTCAAGTCCATCAAGAACACGTTTGTCTGGACGTTCTTCAGCGTCGTGTTCCAGTTCGGCATGGGATTCGCGTTCGCGATGATCCTGCATCAGGGATTCGTTAGGTTCAAGGCGACCTTCAGGATCCTGCTGATGGTCCCATGGGTGCTTCCTTCCATCATCGGCTCATCGGTGTGGAAGTGGATGTATAACGCAGATTATGGAATCATAAACTTCATCCTGCAGACACTGCACCTGATTCCTGAATATAAGACCTGGCTCAGCCGCCCGGAGACTGCGATGGCCGCTGTCGTGGTCGTCAACGTCTGGAAGATGTTCCCGTTCGTGCTGCTGATGATCGAGGCCGCGCTCCAGGGCGTCTCCAAGGACCTCAAGGAAGCCGCCACGCTCGATGGAGCGACTCCGGTACTTGTCTTCCGCGTGGTCACATGGCCTGCCATCGCAAGCACATGCTACTCGCTGATCCTGCTTCTGATGATCTGGACGCTCAACGCATTCACCTTCGTCTACAACCTTACCCTCGGCGGTCCGGCGCATGAGACCGAGGTACTTGCGATGTTCATCCATAACAAGGCATTCACCGAGTTCAACTTCGGTGCGGCATCGGCGGCAAGTACCGTGCTGTTCATCATCACGGCGGTGGTAAGCCTGGTCTACTTCAGGTTCACCAAGGCAAAGGAGGACTGAGATATGCCATTGACACTTAAGAAGATAATCACATACGTGCTTCTGCTGCTCGTCATATTCATAGCGATCTTCCCTGCTATCTGGATGCTTTCGACATCGATAAAGCCGGTGACTGAGCTTTATGATAATCCGCCTGAGATCATCCCTGACGGACCGACGCTTGCCAACTACGCCAACGTGCTGTCACGCTCGGTGATGCTGCAGAGCTTCGGCAACAGCGTCGTGATAACCGCGGCGGTCGTGGTGCTGACGCTCCTCCTGACCTCGCTTGCAGGCTATGGACTCGCGCGCTACACGTTCCGCGGCTCCAAGACGCTCAGCCTCGCGTTCCTCTTCGGTCAGATGGTCCCGTCGGTCGTGCTGGTGATACCCCTTTACTTCATGTTCAACAAGTTCGGTCTTCTTGACACGAAGTTCGGTCTCATCATCGCTGATCTCTCGATGACCCTTCCTATGGGAATAGTGATGCTCACGTCGTTCTTCAAGACTGTTCCTGAGGAGCTTGAGGAGGCCGCGATGATCGATGGCACGACGGAGCTTGAGGCGCTCTTCCGCGTGGTCATGCCGATAGCCAAGCCTGGCCTTATCTCGGTGGCAATCTACACCTTCATCCACGCCTGGGAGGAGTTCCTCTTCGCACTCAATCTTACCCTTTCCGCGAGCCAGCGCACGCTGCCTATCGCGATAAGCACATTCGCAGGCGAGTTCACCGTTGACTGGGGTGCCACGATGGCCGCATCGACCGTGGTAGCGCTTCCTGTCCTCGCTATCTTCCTGCTGTGCAATAAGTACTTCATCCAGGGACTTTCCGATGGAGCGGTTAAGGGCTAAGGAGGCTTATGATGATGACTGTGAACAGAAGCTCGGCACCTTCCGAGCTTAGGATTACCGACATGAAGCTTACCAAGGTGGATCTTCCGCCTTGGGGCTGCTGGATACTGAGGCTTGACACGAACCAGGGAATAAGCGGGTTCGGCGAGCTTCGCGACGGAGCGAGCGCTACCTATGCCAAGATGCTCAAGGCGCGCCTCTTAGGGGAGAATCCCTGCGATACCGAGCGCCTGATAAAGAAGATCAAGCAGTTCGGCGGACAGTCTAGGCAGGCTGCGGGTGTGAGCGCTGTAGAAATCGCGCTCTGGGACCTCGCGGGAAAGGCCTATGGCGTTCCTGTCTACCAGCTCCTTGGTGGAAAGTACCGCGATAAGGTCAGGCTCTATGGCGACATGCACATAGAGCGCGGAAGGTTCTCAGGCGTGCTTGAGGATCCTGAGATCGTGGGAAAGAAGCTCCTGGACTATGTGGATAAGGGCTTCAACGTCGTCAAGCTCCTGAGCGTCGAGCTTATCACATCGGCCCCCGGCAACTGCGCGGGCCCTGCCGACTGGCTTAACACCGTGCGCAAGGCCGAGGCTGACGCCAGGAAGGCATCCGCATCAGGAGACAGGGCGGAGATGTCGCGCGTGAACGGCATCCTCTATGACTTCAATAGGATATCCCACCCGTTCACCAATCTCCACATAACGGAGAAGGGGCTGGATGAGCTGGATGAGTACATCGGGCGCGTCCGCAGCGTGATCGGGGACGAGATACCTCTCGCGATCGATCACTTCGGGCACTTCCCCGTGGTCGACTGCATAAAGATCGCCCAGAGGATGGAGAAGTACCATCCGGCATGGCTTGAGGACCTCCTGCCTTGGTATCTGACGGATCAGTACAAGGAGCTGAAGTCCCATACCGTCTCATCGATCACGACGGGTGAGGATATGTACCTTGCCAAGACCTTCGAGCCTCTGTTGAAGGCCGGCGCGCTTGATCTCGTGCATCCCGATATGCTCACCTGCGGCGGCATCATGGAGACCAAGAGGCTGGGAGACCTTGCGGAGGAGTATGGTGCCTCGATGGCCGTGCATATGTGCGAGAGTCCTGTGGCCGCGATGGCCGGGGCGCATATGGCGATGGCGACCGAGAACTTCTTTGCCCTGGAGTACGATGCGTTCGACTCGCCGTGGTGGGAGGATCTTCTCGTGGGTCCTGTGCATCCGTTCATCGAGGGCGGCTACGCGCACGTCACGGAGGCGCCGGGACTGGGAATCGAGGATATCAACGCGGACCTGGTGCGCGAGCATGGACCGTTCAATGGCAAGGATATCTGGATCGGAACAGATGAATGGAACGGGGAGACCTCCCTTGACAGGATATGGAGCTGAATATGGGAAAGGCAATAAAGGACAATCAGATACTGCAGTTGGGCTTCATCGTGCATGATCTCGAAAGCACGAAGAAGAAGGTCGCGGAATTCCTAGACGTACCGGTCCCGGAGTCAGTTTCCTCAGGAGAGTATTCGGTCACGAAGACGGAGTACAGGGGAGAGCCGGCTCCTGAGGCACAGTGCCATATGGCGTTCTTCTACCTCGGTAACCTCCAGATAGAGTTCATCGAGCCTAACGAGGCGCCATCGGCATGGCGCGAGTGGCTTGACAGGCATGGAGAGGGACTCCATCACATCGCCTTCAAGTCCGACGGTGTCGCTAATAACATCAAGGCGCTTGCCGACATGGGCATACCGATGATCCAGCGCGGCGAGTATCGTAGGGGAAACGGGCGCTATGCCTTCTTCGATGCACGCGATTATATGAAGTGCATCATAGAAGTGCTTGAGTCCGACGAGGAGAAGAAGGGCTGATGAAGGGTATAGTCGATCCCGAGAGGATCGTCTCTATCGGCTATGTCGTCCGCGATATCGAGGCATCCTCCCGCCGCCTTGCCGCGATGCTTGGCTCGGAGGTGCCTCAGCCCGTCTCATCCGGGGAGGCTTCCGTTACCCATGTCGAGTACATGGGGGCGGCTGCACCTGAGGCCGTATGCCGCATGGCGTTCTTCAGGATGGGATCGGTCAAGCTTGAGCTGATAGAGCCGAATGAGGCTCCCTCCGTCTGGAGGGATTTCCTCGAGAGGCGCGGAGAGGGCGTGATAGAGATCGCGTTCATGTCCGATGATGCCGATGCCGTCGTCGCTGATGCGGAGAAGCGCGGCATGAGGCTCTTGCAGAAGGGAATCTTCCGCGGCGGCAATGGCAGGTACGCGTATATCGATACGCTAGATGAGATCGGGTTCTACATAGAGGTTCTCGAGATGTTCAAGGAGAATAGGTAGTGAGCAGGATCGGTGATGATTTCATATGGGGCGTAGCTTCCGCTTCCTATCAGGTGGAAGGCGGCGCTCATGAGGGTGGACGCAGCGAGAGCATCTGGGATAGGTTCGCCAGCGTGCCAGGCAATATAGAGAATGGCGATACAGGCGATGTCGCATGCGATCAGTACCACAGGTACGAGGAGGACGTGAGGATCATGAAGGAGCTTGGCATAAAGGCCTATCGCTTCTCCATCGCATGGCCGCGCGTCATCCCCACCGGTACCGGAAAGGTCAATAAGGAGGGCCTCGATTACTACGTCAGGCTCGTTGACGCGCTCCTGGAGGCCGGTATCGAGCCGATGGTCACCATGTACCACTGGGATCTGCCGCAGGTGCTGCAGGATAGGGGAGGCTGGGCCAACCCTGAGAGCGCTGACTGGTTCGCGGAGTATGCGAAGGTGCTTTATGAGGCGCTGGGCAGCAAGGTCCATTACTGGATGACATTCAATGAGTCGTTCTGCACGACCTTCCTCGGCTATTACGAGGGCAGGATGGCTCCTGGATTCAGGGACTTCTCGACTGCGGTGCTTTGCTCCCACAACCTCCACAGGGCCCATGGAAAGGCGGTGACGCTCTTCAGGAAGATGGTTCCCTCCGGTGAGATCGGAGTCGCTCTCAAGCTCATGGGAAGGCGTCCATATGACCCGTCCGATGAGAAGGACGTGCGCGTCGCGAAGATTGCTGACGGCTACCTCAACCGCTGGTTCATCGAGCCTCTGGTCTTCGGTAAGTATCCTGAGGAGATGGTCGAGTACTATAAGGAGCAGGGTGTAGTCGTTCCGGAGTTCGATCCTGAGGAGATGAAGGAGATCGGTCAGCCGATGGACTTCGTCGGCATCAACTACTACAACGACCACTATGTCAGGTATGACAGCTCCGCATGGCCCGTCTATTACAGGTTTCAGAACCATGGTGATGATATCGTGAACGACTGCGACTGGCCGATGACCGTCGACGGCTTTACCGATATGCTTGTGCGCCTTAAGGACCAGTGGGGAGTGAAGAGGGTGCTTGTCACGGAGAACGGCACGGCGGAGAACGATAAGATCTCCCTCGACGGATGCGTGCATGACCCGAACAGGATCGATTACATGAGGCGCCATATCGCGGCGATGAAGAAGGCCATGGATGCAGGGGTGAATATCATCGGATACATCTACTGGTCATACTCAGACAACTACGAATGGGCCTCTGGATACAGCAAGAGATTCGGGCTTGTCTATATCGATTATCCTACGCAGAAGAGGATAGTGAAGGACAGCGGACGCTATTACAGCGATCTGATCAGGAACAATGGAGAGGAGGCCTGATATGCCGAGATCAAAGGTTGCCATAGTCGGATGTGGAGTCATCAGCGATATCTACTTCCAGAACCTCTCCTCGAAGTTCTCCAATGCCGAGGTCGTGGCCTGCTGCGATCTCGATGCGGCGAAGGCGGAGGAGAAGGCTGCGAGGTACGGCGTGAAGGTGATGACCTCCAAGGAGATCATTGCCGACGATTCGATCAGGATGGTGGTCAATCTGACTACTCCCAATGCTCACTATCCTGTGATCAAGGAGCTGCTTGAGGGCGGCAAGAACGTCTATACGGAGAAGCCTTTTGCCGTGAGCATCGCTGAGGCGGATGAGCTGTCACGCATCGCTGATGAGAAGGGCCTTGCGCTCTGCTCCGCCCCCGATACGTTCCTCGGTGCGGCATGCCAGACTGGACGCTTCATCGTCGATTCCGGTCTTATAGGAACTCCGACGAGCGCGGTGGCGGTGCTTAACCGCGATGGCGGGCTGATGGCCGACAAGTATCCATATACCGGCAAGAAGAACGGAGGGATAGGACCGGACGTCGGCGTATATTACCTTACGGAGATGCTGAGCATCATGGGACCCGTGGCGTCATGCTGCGGCTACTCTGAGGTGAGCAGGCCTGAGAGGATACATTCCCTGGTCAGCCGCCCGGGCTTCGGCACTGGCTATGCCATCGAGAGCGATAACCTCGTCTCCGCATCATTCCGCTTTTCATCCGGCGCGTTCGGATCGCTTCATCTGAATGCTGACTCCACGCAGGACGAGATGCCGTATCTGGCAATCTATGGCACTGAGGGAATACTCTATCTTCCCGATCCGAATAAGTTCGGCGGGGACGTCAGGCTGCAGCTGAAGGGACAGACGGAGCCGATCGTCTTCCCTCCGACCCATGCATATAGCGGGAACTCAAGGGGACTGGGCGTCTCTGAGGCGCTATGGGCGCTCGATCATGGCAGGAGGCCTCGCACGAGCAAGGAGATGGCCTACCATGTGCTTGAGCTGATCTATGGCATAGAGGAGAGCTCCGCATCGCATGTATACCATGAGATGAAGTCGACGTTCACGCGACCGGAACCGATACCCCGTGGCTTCCTCGATGAAGGCTATCACGGGGCGACCGAGGAGGCGGGCCTCTTCTTCTGATGGATTATCTAAGGAGATTCGGTATCGAGAGATACATCAATGCCCATGATACGATAACCCTGTACGGCGGAAGCCGTATGGGGGCTTCTGCGCTTGAGGCGGCGATGCAGGCTGCGTCCACTTTCGTTGATTTTGACGCGATGCAGCGTACGCTCGATCGTCAGATCGCCGAGCTTACCCATAATGAGGATGCCTTCATCTGCGGCGGTGCCGCTGCTGGGGTGCAGCTGGCTGCGGCGGTGATGATGGCGAGGGGATCGGAGTATGCATACCGGCGCCTGCCCCATACCGATGGCAGGGCTGATGAGTTCATAGTCTTCCATTCGAACATGAACTGCTATTTCAAGTCGATCGAGGCTGCAGGAGGCCGTGTCAGGCTGATAGGGGATGTCGATGAGACTCCGGAGTGGGAGCTCGAGGGTGCGATAGGCGAGAAGACCGCAGGCGTTTTCCTCTTTCCCAATCATTCCTACGATAAGGCGAGCTTATCGCTCAGGCGTACGGCGGAGATCGCTCACAGCCACGGCATTCCCGTCGCTGTCGATGCCGCTGCCTATCTTCCTCCTGTGGAGAACCTGTGGCGCTTTACCCAGGAGGGTGCCGACCTCGTGATATTCTCCGGAGGAAAGACGCTCTCAGGTCCACAGTCGAGCGGGCTTATCGTCGGACGGAAGGAGTATATCGAGGACTGCAGGCGCTTCGGAGAGCCGGCGCATGGCATATGCCGCTCTGCGAAGGTGTCCCGAGAGGCGGCCATTGCCCTTCGCGTGGCTGTTGAGGAGTTCGTCAGCCAGTCTACCGATGGGTACTATCAGGCGATAGAGAAGAGGATCGCGCGGATGATGGAGCGCATAGGCGGCGCGTATCCCATGGAGAAGATACGCCATGGCTCTGTCGGACAGAGCTATCCGCGCCTCTCCCTCTCCCTCTCGTCTCCCGAGGAGGCTGCAGCTCTCAGGGATTACATGAAGGACAATCACGTATTCATAGGAACGGATGGCAGCTCTGCCATCATAAGCGCGCAGAACCTGAGCGATGATGAGGCTGATATAGTCTCGTCCCTCCTCTGCGCATTCAAGGAGGAAAGAAGATGAGCGATGTGGAGAAGAGGCTCGAGGCGCTTGGCATCGAGCTTCCAGCAAGGAACAGGAAGGGAAAGGGCGCCGTTGCAGCCGTGCTTGATGGCAATATGCTCTATGTATCCGGGCATCTTCCCTATACGGAGAGCGGAGAGCTTCTCTATAAGGGCAAGGTCGGCGGGAATCTCACGCAGGAAGAGGGATATGCCGCCGCAAGGCAGTGCGGCCTCAACATGCTCCGTACGATAAAGGATTATATCGGATCGCTTGACCGCGTTGAGTGCTTCGTCAAGGTCCTGGGCCTTGTCAACAGCGCCGCTGACTTCTCCTCGCAGCCTGCGGTAGTGAATGGATTCTCGGATCTCATGGTGGAGGTCTTCGGCGTGCGCGGACAGCATGCCCGGTCTGCCATGGGCGCCTATGCCCTCAATGATGATGCCCCTGTCATCGTCGATGCGATAATCAAGATCAGGGACTGAGGAGGAGAGATGAAGGATTGGGAAAGAGAGGACAGGTTCGCTGCTAAGCGCGGCAATGTCGTCCTCCGCCGCGTAGGGAACCTTCTTTATGTAGGCGGCCACGGTCCTGAGGACCAGCTCACCGGAAAGGCTCTCTATCAGGGGAGGATAGGTACTGACCTGAGCGTGGACACCGGCTATGAGGCTGCGCGCGAGTGCGCAAGGATCATCACCGGCGCGCTGAAGGACTACCTTGGCTCGCTTGACCGTGTCGAGAGCTTCGTGAGGATCTTCGCGCTGGTCAATTGCGGCGAGGGCTTCCATGAGATCGATCATGTGATGGATGGGTTTTCTGACTTCATCATGGAGGTATTCGAGGAGAGGGGATATCATGCGCGGACGGCTATGGGAACCCATAACCTGCCGAACGGGAATATCCCATGCGAGTTCGAGGTAATCGTAAGGATCAGATGATATGCCTGGCTATGATATCGTACTGAGGGGAGGGCGCATCATCGATGCCTCTTCCTCTCTTGATATGATCGGAGATGTCGGGATAAGCGATGGTCTCGTGGCCTATGCCGGACCATCGCTTCCTGACAGGGGAAGGCTCGACATAGACTGCACGGGGCTCCTGGTGCTTCCCGGGCTTATAGACATGCATACGCATAGCTGTCCCGTGTATCCCAGGCGTCCCGATGCGCTTCCCGCGTTCGATGGCGAGGCCTTCTGCCTCCGCTGCGGGGTAACGACGGCCGTTGATGCCGGTACCTGCGGCATCGATGATTTCCCTTCGTTCTACAAGGACACGATGCTTACATCCCGCGTGCGTCTCTTCGCGTTCCTGAATATAGCGCGGGGCGGCATGCTGCGGATGGCCTCGGAGCAGGAGCCTGATGAGATGCTTGTGGATGATGCCGTGCTGATGGCCAGGGAGTATCGGGATGTGGTTGTCGGCTTCAAGTCCGCGCATTACCGCGTAGGCATTCCCTTCGATGATATCCATACGCCATGGCTCAGCATAGACAGGACTGCCGAGGCAGGAGAGAGGGCCTCGCTTCCCGTCATGATCGATATGCAGCCGAATGGCAGGGAGCGCACATATCGTGACTTCATAGAGCATCATCTCCGTCCCGGGGATATCCACACGCATGTATATGCCCAGCAGTTCGACTTTTTAGACGAGGCTGGCCATGTGATGGATTACATGTTCGCGGCGCGTGAGAGAGGCATACGCTTCGACCTTGGACATGGCAGGCGTTCCTTCTGGTTCCGCAAGTGCATCCCGTCGCTGGAGGATGGCTTCATGCCCGATACGATCTCCACCGATATCTATTCGGCCAATGTCCTTGCCCCCGTGCAGGATATGCTTAACGTGATGTCGAAGCTTCTCTCCGCGGGAATGCCTCTCCACGACGTGATCGCCGCCGTCACGGTCAATCCGGCCGCTGTGATAGGACACCGCGAGCTAGGCACGCTCTCGATAGGCTCCGCTGCCGATGTTGCCGTGCTGTCGCTCAGCGAGGGTGACTATGGATTCGAGGATGGCGGAAGGGCATCGATGAGAGGACGCTACCGCTTCGGGTGCGAGATGACGCTTCGTGACGGACAGGTCGTCTTCGACCGCAATGCCCGTGCTGCCGTGGACTGGAGGAATGCTCCTTCCGACTATTGGATAGCGCCTTCCGTGATAGGCGGTGACTCATGAAGCTCGCGCTGAATCTTTCCTATGAGAAGCTTACCGATGATTACTTCCGCTTTTCCAGGGAGATAGGATGCGATGGCCTTATCTGCCATCTAAACACCTATAACGCCACATGGGGTGGTGAGAGCGATGAGATGACGACGATGAGCGTCCACAACCCCGTCTGGTCCTTTGATTCGATAAGCTCGCTGCGCAAGCGGATCGAGTCATTCGGCCTGGAGCTCTATGGCATAGAGAACCTCAATCCCTTCGACTGGTATGATGTGCTTCTTGCCGGTCCCGGGCGCGATGAGCAGATCGAGTACCTGAAGGGCATCATAAGGAATATCGGAAGGGCTGGCGTGAGATATCTCGGCTATAACTTCAGCCTGTCCGGCGTATATGGCCGCAGGAAGATGAGATCGGCGCGCGGCGGGGCCGAGACGATGGTCTTCGATGCCTCGGATCCGATTGCGGATATCCCGATTCCAGATGGCATGGTATGGAATACGGAGATAGAGAAGGACGGATTCCATGTCCCCGTGATCTCCAACGAGGAACTGTGGGAGCGCCTTCGCTACTTCCTTGAGCGCATCGTGCCTGTCGCTGAGGAGTGTGGCGTCGTGCTTGCGGCCCATCCCGATGATCCTCCTGTCGAGAGGCTCAGGGGAAATGCCCGGCTCGTCAACACTCCTTCAGGCTTCCACCGCCTCGTTGATATGGTACCCAGCCCGTGCAGCAGGACAGAGCTATGCATCGGTACCATGCAGGAGATGCCGGAATGCATCGATCTGGAGAAAGAGGTTGCCTCTCTCTGTGATAAGGATGCCATCGGCTACGTGCATCTGAGGAACGTGCGTGGAAAGCTGCCCCGTTACACGGAGACTCTCATCGATGATGGGGATATAGATGTGCCTGGGATCATAAGGACGCTTTCGGAACATGGCTTCACAGGTCCAGTCGTCCCTGATCATACACCGTACCTGGACTGCAGGGAGCCATGGCTCTCTGGCATGGCATTCCAGATAGGGTACCTCCGGGCCTGCCTCGATGCGATAAGATAAGGTACATGCCAAGTACACATCAACTACAGCCTTCTTCTCATACGATCCGCTATCTTAAGGATGTAGAAGGAGAAAGCTATGGAACTGAAGGACGTACTAGGCGGTATCGCATATCGTGGGGCAGGATGCCTCTTCTATACTATCGACTCCGATGGTGATATCTGGGTCCTTCTAGGACGCAGGCCTGCAGGACACCTCTTCGGCTCGGCATACCGCTGGTCGATACCGGAAGCTGCGGTGAAGGACGACGATCCCTCCCTACTGGATGCTGCGATGCGCGTGGCATATGAGGAGACAGGAATCCTGGATTCACGCAATAGGGCACGCCTCTTCTGGGATGTCGATGAGTCAGAAGTGGAGCTCTCGATCTATTCCCTGCGGCTTTCATCGAAGGTGCCTCCGAAGAGGAGCAGGGACTATTCTGATCTCCGGTGGTTCAGGCTCGGCGATCTGATCGATGATATAGATATGCTGGCAGAGAGCCAGCTAAGGGCCTTCGCTCTCTCCATTGGATTCAGGAAGGCCGTCTGAATAAGTGAAGCACGGGCCTGTCCTGCTATCCAATCCGGCAGGGCAGGCCTGTTTCCGATACGCTTTATGCATTGCGGCCATTTCCGGTAGAATCATGGCTATGAGAATAACGTTCCTATCCATCTTCCCTGGCTCATTCGACAGCTTCCTCTCATATCCTGTCATACGGCGTGCTGCCGAGAAGGGCCTTGTGGATATAAGGATAGTGGACATACGGGACTATGCGGACGGATGCTTCAGGGCCGTTGATGACTCGCCTTATGGCGGAGGTCCAGGGCTGCTCCTGCGTGTCGATACGCTCTCTTCTGCATTGGATTCCGTCAGGACGCCTTCATCAAGGGTCATACTCCTTGGGCCAAAGGGAAAGCGGTTCTCTCAATCCATGGCCCACGAGCTTGCGGAGGAAGAGGATATCATCCTCGTAGCAGGGCACTATGAGGGGGTGGATGAGCGCTTCCGGAGATACGTTGATGATGAGATATCGATCGGGGATTATATCCTCACAGGAGGCGAGAGCGCCGCGATAGTTGCCGCCGAGGCCGTGATACGCCTCCTTGACGGCGCATTGAGGGCGCCTTCGTCTGCAGTGGAGAGCTTCGAGGATGGCCTTCTGGAGTATCCGCAGTACACCCATCCAGCCGTATTTGACGGGGCTGCCGTTCCTTCTGTGCTCCTCACAGGCGACAGCTCGCGCATATCGCGCTTCAATGAGGAGGAGGCCTTGAAGGACACGATACGGCTTCGTCCAGACCTCCTTTCCCATGACCGTGATCTCATCTGTCATTCGCTGCATAGGAATCCTTGCAATGAGGCCGCGATCATAAGGTGGCTCGGGAATCGCCTGCCTGTTCCATCCCTGGTCCATGAGGATGCCGGCTTCCTTATGCTGTCAAGGCCGAAGGGAAGGCCTTTGGGCGATACCGGCCGGAACAAGATGCTCAGGACAGCTGCTGCTGCTCTCAGGCTGCTCTGGTCTGTGGATATCTCCTCATGCCCCTGCGATGAGGGCATACGCAGCACGATAGGAAGGCTGAAGGGCAGGGCCCTTGCCTATGGGGACTGGGAGAGGCTCAGGGAGCTTGAGATGCATGCGGTGGATGAGGAGCCTGTCTTCTCCCATGGTGCCCTTTCCCTCCGCAGCATCATCGTGAACGGCAATGGCATCGTCTCGCTGATTAACCTGCAGCGGGCGGGAATCGCCGACCGCTACCGTGACCTTGCCTCTCTATCCGATTCGCTCGAGGAGGCAGGGATCGGGAAGGATGAGCTATTCACGCTGCTAGGCATGGATATCGATGAGGGTAAGCTTGATTATTTCAGGAATCTGAATAGGCTTGTGGGAAGCTCAGGAATATAGGCCTGCAAGTGACGTTACCGCATAGGAAAAGCCTTGCAACCAACAGCTGCAAGGCTCTACGGATATGGGCGGTATAGGGTTTGAACCTATGACTTCCACCACGTCAAGGTGGCACTCTCCCGCTGAGTTAACCGCCCAGCGACTTTGCTATACTAGCAGGAAAGGGGAGACCGTGTAAATACTTTTTGCCTTTTTTCATGAAAATTCAGGGATAATATGCGATGCTATATCATTAGTGAGGTAAATCAATGGATCCTGTCATAAGGGAAATAGAGGTACGGAGCGTCATTACCAAGACGCGTCTTCCTGTCGGAGACTATGCCGTCAATCCATATGTCGGCTGTACCCATGGCTGCATGTACTGCTACGCGTGCTTCATGAAGCGCTTTACGAATCACCCGGAGCCCTGGGGAACATTCCTCGACGTGAAGCACTGGCCTAAGATAAGCCATCCTGAGAGATATTCAGGAAAGGACCTCTTCTTCGGTTCCGTCACCGATCCCTATCTTCCCGAGGAAGAGATATACAGGCGTACGAGGGCGTTATTGGAGGAACTGCAGGGTAGCGGTGCAAGGATCAGCATCCAGACGAAGTCCGATCTCGTGCTGCGCGATCTAGACCTGCTAAGGAGCTTTCCATCTGTGAGGGTAGGTTTTTCCATAAATACCTTGGATGAGGCCTTCAGGAGCGATATGGACAATGCCGTCAGCATAGAGCGTAGGCTTGCCGCCATGAAGGCGCTCCATGATGAGGGGATCCGCACGACCTGCTTCATATCGCCCATATTCCCCGGCATCACCGATGTGGAGGCCATCATCGACCGCGTGAGGGAGCAGTGCAATCTCATATGGCTTGAGAACCTCAATCTCCGGGGAGGAAGCTATCGCTCCGCCGTGATGGGGTATATCCGAGAAAGGCGTCCTGAGCTTCTTCCGCTCTATGAGGATATCTTCCTGCATGGCAGCCGTGCCTACTGGGAGGAGCTTGACAGGAGGCTGAGGGATTATGCTGCGGGAAGCGGGCTTTTGTATGTCCGCAACGATGATACGATGAGCCTGCCTTTCGACGCGCCTCCTGTGATGGTGAATTACTTTTACCACGAGGAGGTGAGGAAAGGGACAGGATGAAAGCCATTTGCCCCTGCTGGGCCATTGTGAGATAATCGGGTATGACCGATTACATGAATGGAACAGGACTGCAGTATCATCTGCATATAGGAAAGGGTGACGTGGGACGCTATGTCCTCCTGCCCGGAGACCCGAAGCGGGTTCCTCTGATCGCGAGATATCTTGATGATGCCCATATGGTCGCGGATAGCCGTGAATTCCTTACCTATACGGGCTATCTGGAGGGCGAGCGCGTTTCCGTCACGTCCACAGGCATAGGCGGTCCATCAGCATCGATCGCTGTGGAGGAGCTTTTCGCCTCAGGTGCCGATACGTTCATCCGCATCGGTACATGCGGCGGCATTGCCATTCCTGTCGTAGGTGGAGATATCGTGATTGCCACAGGCGCTGTCAGGATGGAGGGAACCAGCCGTGAGTATGCTCCGATAGAGTTCCCTGCAGTCGCTTCATTCGATGTCGCAGAGGCGCTGCGTGATGGGGCTGCCACGCTCGGCGCAAGAAGCCACCTCGGCATCGTGCAGTGCAAGGATTCCTTCTATGGCCAGCATGATCCCGAGCGCATGCCCGTCTCATATGAGCTTAGCGCGAAGTGGGAGGCCTGGAAGAGGCTGGGAGTGCTTGCTTCCGAGATGGAAAGCTCGACTATATTCACCGTTGCGTCCTTCCTTGGCGCAAGGGCAGGCTCCGCGTTCCTCGTAGTCGCCAACCAGGAGCGGGAGAAGGCCGGCATGGAGAACCCGCAGGTCCACGATACCGACCTTGCCATCCGCGTGGGCATAGAGGGAATAAGGAACCTCATACGCCGCGATAGGGAAGTCAGGCTATAGCTCCGTCATCTTCTCCAGGACCTTGAGGGCTTCCTCGATCTTGGGATTCTCCATATCTGTCTCCAGGGCCTCCTTCACGCAGCTTCGTATATGCGCCTGCAGGATCTCCCTGTTGACATTCTTCAGGAGCGAGAGCGTGCTCATCAGCTGCGTTGATATATCTATGCAGTAGCGGTCATCCTCTATCATCCTGATGATCCCATCGAGCTGGCCCCTCGCGATCCTGATCTTCCTGATCGTGCTGTCCTTATCAGCCTTCAATTCCAGTTACCTCATAGCCCGCATCAGCCACGGCCTTCCTGAGAGCATCATCGCTCGTCTGAGGACCGCATACCACGGTCGCGGCCTTTCCCTCAAGGGATACCTCGACGCTCTCTACGCCGCTTACCTTCTCAAGTGCCTCCCTGACGTGCTTCACGCAGTGCTGGCACATCATTCCTTCGACATCTACCTTCCTAGTCATCATCTTCTCTCCTTCTTCTATCTTAACGTCCGTGCTCGCGAACGTCATCCTTGCTATATGTACTTCTTCCTTTTCCCTCTTGCCGCCCTCAGCCTGGACCGAGAGATGCGGCTTGAAGAATCTCAGCCTCAGCGCGTTAGAGACGACGAACACCGAGCTGAAGCTCATGGCGAACGCTCCTATCATCGGGCTGAGCCTTATGCCGAGCGCAGGATAGAGCACGCCTGCCGCGACCGGTATGCAGATCGCATTGTAGAAGAGCGCCCAGAAGAGGTTTTCCTTTATGTTCCTGAGCGTGGCCTTCCCAAGCTGCACGGCGGAAGGTACGTCCATCAGGTCGCTCTTCATCAGCACCAGGTCCGCAGACTCTATCGCGATATCCGTACCGGCGCCTATGGCGATGCCTATATCGGAGCGGGCGAGGGCAGGGGCGTCGTTTATCCCATCGCCTACCATGGCGACCTTCGCGCCTCCCTCCTGCAGCTTCCTCACTTCCTTCTCCTTATCCTCCGGGAGTACCTCCGCGATCACGGAATCAACCCCGACCTTCGCTCCGATGGCCTTTGCCGTCCGCTCATTGTCTCCGGTGAGCATCACGGTCCTTATCCCCATCGACCTCAGCTCGCTGATCGCGCTCCGGCTCGTGTCCTTCACGGTATCCGAGAGGGCGATGATGCCGATGAGAGCGCCATCGAGCAGGAAGAAGAGCGGGGTCTTGCCCTCATCTGAGAGCCTCTCCTCGATGCCTCTGATCTCTTCCGTGTAGAGCCCGTGGCGCTCCAGGAGCTTCCTGTTGCCGCCTTCGGCCTTCCTTCCGCCCACCTCTGCCGCCACTCCCGTGCCTGGAGTCTGGCAGAATGATGATGCCTCTTCCTGCCGTACTCCCATCTCCCCGGCCTTGCGCACGATGGAGCGGGCGAGCGGATGCTCTGACGGATGCTCGATCGAGGAGGCGATGGATATCAGATTCTCTGCCGTCATGCCTGGCGAGCAGATGATATCGGTAACCTCCGGCTCTCCCTTCGTGATCGTTCCTGTCTTGTCCAGGACCACCGTATCTATGGAGTGCAGCATCTCAAGCGATTCTGCCGATTTGATCAGGATGCCGTTCGTGGCTCCTCGCCCAGTGCCGACCATTATGGCCGTAGGAGTGGCAAGCCCAAGCGCGCATGGGCAGGATATCACAAGCACGGATATCGCTATCGAAAGAGCGAACTCGACGCTCTCTCCGGCAAGCAGCCATGCTGCGGCAGAGATGATCGCGATCGTGATGACGATGGGAACGAACACGCCGCTGACCTTATCCGCGAGCTTCGCGATCGGAGCCTTCGATGACGTGGCCTCATCCACCAGCCTTATTATCCCGGATAGCGTGGTCTCATCACCGGTGCGGGTCACCCTCATCCTGACGAAGCCGGAGCTTAGCACCGTACCTCCTATCAAGATGCCGTCCACCTCCTTCTCTGCAGGAATCGATTCTCCGGTGATCGCGCTTTCGTCGACGCTGCAGCTGCCGCTGATGATGACACCGTCGGCAGCGATCGATTCGCCTGTCCTGATGACCACCACATCTCCCTTAACCAGCTCCTCTACGGGAATCGTGGCCTCCTCTCCGTTCCTCTCGACCCTTGCTGTCTTCGGCGCAAGATCCATCAGGCTGGCTATAGCGTCGGATGTCCGGCCCTTGGCCCTTGCCTCGAGGTACTTGCCAAGCGTGATGAGCGTGAGGATCATCGCCGCCGATTCGAAGTAGAGATCCATCGCGAAGGCCCCCGCCGTATCCATATCGCCGTGTCCAAGCGCATAGCCGATCTTATATAAGGCATATATGCCATAGATGACAGCAGCTCCGGAACCCAGCGCGATAAGCGTATCCATATTCGGCGAGCGGTGGAGAAGCGAGCGGAACCCGTTCCTGAAGAAGCGGAAGTTGATCGCTATGACGGGAACGGTCAGGATAAAGAGCGTGAGTGCGAATACCATCGCGTTTTCCGTACCATGGAAGAAGGATGGCAGCGGCCATCCCATCATATGTCCCATGGATATATAGAATACGGGAACGGTGAAGATGATCGAGGAGATCAGGCGCCGCCTCATCGCCTCATATTCCTTCCTGTGGAGGTCCTGGCCCCTTTCCTTCTGCCCTTCTGCCTTCCTGCCTCCGGCTCCTTCCTCCTTGACGGAGGCTCCATAGCCTGCATTCTCGACAGATTCTATGATATGCGCCTCATCGGTTTCCGCCTCATCGAATTCAACGGTCATGCTGTTCTTCAGCAGATTCACCGATACGTCCTTCACTCCCGCCGTGGCCCTGACGCACTTATCGACGCGGGACGAGCATGCCGCGCAGCTCATGCCTGTTATATCGAACTGTTCTTTCTTCATATATGCCTCTGACACCACACCCGGGTGGGGTGTCATGCAAAATATACAGGATAATCCGCGGCTTATCAAGGTTCCGTACTGCTTGCCAACGGCTGTGCGTTGTGGCAGTATTCCGGATGTTCAGTTCATGGAGGTCTGGGATGTCTCTTGGTAGCTTTCTTGGCGTGGAGAAGGGGGCGAGGAGCCTGCTTTACCGCATCTATGTGATTTTCTTCGTCTCAGGGATGATGACGACGGTGCTCGGTGCGGTGCTTCCGGCCCTCAGCAGCGAGTATGGGCTATCGTATTCTGTCAGCGGCATGCTGCTGTCTGCCCATCAGATAGGTAACCTCGTTTCCGTGTTCGCCGCCGGCGTGCTGCCATATGCCATAGGGCGCCGTCTCAGCACCGCGATACTTACCTCGGGAATAGTGCTGGGGCTCCTGATGATGGCAGTGACCGGCAATCCCCTGCTGCTCTTCGTGGCATTTGCCCTGACTGGCATAGGGCGCGGCACGCTCTCCAACATAACGAACGTAGTGGTAGGGGAGAGCGTAGCCAATAAGGCGGCGGGGCTCAACTTCCTGCATGCCTCATTCGCGGTCGGCGCGTTCCTCTCGCCGTTCATCGTGATTGCCTCAGCCGGACTGAGCTGGCGTACCGCTCCGCTGGCGATCGCCCTGTCCATGCTCCTCGCGATCATGTCGGTCGCGCTCCGGCTCTCGGGCGGAAGGAGCCATAAGGAAAAAGGCGATGGAGGCATACCGCATTCGCTGGGCTTCTGGATCAACACCTTCATCATGTTCTTCTATCTCTGTGCCGAGGGTTCCCTTACCGGCTGGCTGGTGACCTATTTCCAGGATGAGGGCATATTCCCCGTATCCGTGGCTACGGCCATGCAGTCATTCCTGTGGATCATGATACTCCTTGGCCGCCTGGTATGCGCCGCTGTCTCGATGCGGATGAACAAGAGCCTCCTGATACTCGTCATGGGGCTGCTGATGACAGGCTTCTTCATCCTCATGATCTCCGTTTCGAGTCCCGTCGTCATATTCCTCTCGCTCCTGGGAGTGGGCTTCTCCATGAGCGGCATCTATCCGACGACGCTCTCCTCGATGGACACGCGCTATAACAGCTCGACGATGGCGACAGGCACATGCATAGGAACTGCTACCATAGGAGCTATCGTGATGCCCCTTATAATAGGTCATGTCGCGGAGAGCGCAGGCCTTGCCGGAGGCATCGCCACGATATCCATAGCGCTCTTCATGATGGTTGCCCTGATGGTCCTCAAGCTGGCCAGATCAGCAAGGGGCCTGATCTGAGCTGACAAGCAGGATGTACTCCCATCCTGCCTGGAGCCCTTCCGGATAGGTCGAGAGGTCGACCCATTCCTCCCTCGTGTGCCTTCCTCCTCCGTATATGAGGCCGAAGCAGATGGCAGGTATTCCCTGCGAGAGCGGTATGTTGCAGTCGGTTGATGAGGCGAGGCGCTCTACGGAGAGGCCATGACGCCTGAATATCTCCTCTGCAGCCCTTTCAAGCTTCCCTGTGTCGGCACCATGGGCACATGGCCTTATCCCGATCGTCTCCGTCGTCAGCTCCCAGCCATCATCGCGCGATGAGCCGATGATCGCTTCGAGGCTTTTCCTCATCCTCATAAGCTCATCCTCATCTGTGGAGCGTATCTCGTAGGTGCATGAGGCATTGCCTGCTATGCTGTTGACGCTCGTGCCCCCTTCTATCGTGCCCACGTTATAGGTGGCTCCATGGGCCTCCTGCCGATAGAGCCTGGCGATGATGGTGGAGAGGATGGCGATTGCGTTCGGCCGTCCGAAATCAGCATAGGAATGCCCTCCTTCAGTCCGTACCGATATCCTGTACCGCTCGCTTCCGACTGCCTTGCTGACGATGCCCCTGCCGAGGATGTCGTCGAAGGATGTGAATGACGCGATCCTGCTGCCGTAGGCCTGGAACAGCGTCCTTGTCCCGTGGAGGTTCCCAAGCCCTTCCTCGGCGCTGTTGCATACGAAGAGTATGCCTCTCTCAGTCCTGGGCCTTTCCCTGTGGAATGCCAGCGCGTATATGAGCACGGCCACGAAGTGGGCACTGTCATCTGCGATTCCCGGGCAGCGGAGCATCGTTCCTTCCTCTCTCAGCGGAAACGCCTCCGTGTCAGGGAATACGACATCGGTATGCGCGGCATACACGTCAAGCGCTGCAGTTCCATCATCGCAGTACGGAATGATGACGTTCTTTGCCTCATCGACGGTGAATGGTATGCCGTTTTCCTTCAGGTATCCTGAGATGAACGAGACACGGCTGTCCTCCCTGAGGGAAGGGGAGGCGATCACGCATGCCTTCCTCAGGAGGCTTTCCGCCTCCTTGATGTAGGACCCCGGAAGATGCAGCGGAGCTGGCATATGCTATTCATCCTCCTGCATCCTGTCGTATTCCTCGGCCGTGATACCCGTCCTTCCCGATATCCTCGCGAGATGTGAGAACCGTCCTTTCCTGTAATCATCGAAGGCTCCTTTCCGCATCCTCCAGCTCCAATTCACGTCATTGCAGGTGGAGGGGAAGTTCATCCTCGCATCGGAATCCAGCTCCAGCACGTCCTGCATAGGGAAGATCGCGGTATCGGCATTGCTGAGCATCACGCTTCTTATCATGGCCCAGACGATGTCCTCATCAGACGATGAGAGATACTCCCGTACCATATGCCTGTCCTCATCGGAAAGCTTTCCGAACCATCCCTTCGTCGTGTCGTTGTCATGGGTTCCCGTGTATGCCACGAAGCGCCGTGTATAGTTGTGGGGAAGGAAGTCATCATAGCCGTTGAATGAGCCGTCCCTGCGCCGGGTGAAGCCGAACTGGGCGATCTTCATGCCCGGGAATCCGTTGCTGTCGCGCAGCCTTATCACGGACGGCGTCATGAAGCCTAGGTCCTCTGCTATGATGGGAAGCTCTCCAAGTTCATCATTCAGCGCCTGAAAGAGCTTCCTGCCAGGCGACTTCTTCCATATGCCATGCTCAGCGGTCTTCGCATCGGCCTTGATCTCATAATACTCGGCAAAGCCCCTGAAGTGGTCTATCCTGATGATATCCGTCATCTCCAGGCAGCGCTTCACGCGCTCTATCCACCATCTGAATCCTGTCTCCTCATGCCGCTTCCAGTCATAGACCGGATTGCCCCAGAGCTGGCCTGTGGATGAGAAGCCGTCTGGCGGCACTCCTGATACCGCGCTGTAGCGTCCTGACGCATCTGTCTTGAAGAGATCGATATGGCTCCATGTATCGGAGCTGTCCGCTGCTGCGAATATAGGGATGTCTCCGATCGTGCTGATGCCGATAGAGGATGTGAATTCCCTTAGCGCCGTCATCTCCTTATCGAACAGGTACTGCATCGCCTTGTAGATGCCTATCGTCTTTCCGCAATCGCGCCTGACCGAGTCCAGCGCCTTCCTGTCCCTCCTGCATTCCTTCTCGTTCCAGACGGTATGCCAGCGGGCATCTCCATGCTTCTCGTAGATCGCCATGAAGAGCGCGTAGTCATCAAGCCAGTAGGCCTCGCGCTCGCAGAATGTCTCAAGCGCCATCCTCTCCTGCCTCGAGGAGAGCGCGCGTTCCGCAGCTCTCTTGAGAAGCGGCATCTTCCACCTCGTTACGAAGCCGTAGTCGACGCGCTCTGCGGGGAATGATGGAGCGTCCATATCGCTCTTGGTAAGCAGCCCCGCTATATGCAGCATCTCAGGGGAGATCAGAAGCTCGTTGCCGGCAAATGCGCTTCTCTGCGCATATGGGCTGTTGCCGTATCCCGTGGGACCTAGGGGCAGCATCTGCCACAGCGAGGCTCCTGCCGCCTTGAGGTCCTCCGCGAACTGATAGGCCTCCGGCCCCAGATCTCCGATCCCATATCTGGAGGGAAGCGACGTTATATGCATCAGTATCCCTGCAGATCTCTTTCCTTCAATATCCATCGAACACCCTCATCGTCCTTCCTTCCCTGATGGAGAAGGGGACCTTTACCGACATTCCTTCCTCTTCCCTGCCGTCTATCATCGAGAAGAGCATCTCCGCGCTGATGCGGCCCTTGTCATCGGCACTCTGGATGACCGTCGAAAGCTCCTTCGAGGCATGGTCATCAATGCCGTCGAATCCCATTATCGAGATATCATCAGGAACGCGGAGCCCCTTGCCCCTCAGGGCCCTCCAGGCTCCGAGCGCGACGATATCTGACATCGTAACGATACAGCTGATTCCTCTCTCTTCCAATATGCGTCCGACAGCTTCATAGCCGGAGCTGAAGGTCGCGTCGGTCTGTATCATGAGGATATCAGGAAGGCCCATGGAACATTCGCTGAGCGCCTCCCTGTATCCTTCCAGGCGCCGCTCTATGAGCGTTCCGTGCCGCTTCCCGTCGTATGCCGCGCTCGGAAGGGATATCACCGCGATCCTCCTGTGTCCCAGCCTCAGCACGGTGCGCATCTGCTCCCTTGCGGCTGCCGCGTCATCGATCGAGACTGACGGAAGGTCCTCTGCGCCCGTTCCGTCTATCGAGACGGTCCTCAGGCCTCTGCTGCGCAGCAGGTCTATCATGCCCCGGTCCATGGAGAGGCCCATGGCTATGACTCCGTCCACGGTCGCGCTCTTCACCGCCTCCTCGATCGAGGAGTGGAGCGGGGGGATGATCGTGAGCATGTAGCCATGATCCTCGCACACAGATGCGATGCTCCTCATGACGCTCTGGATATATGGGTTCTCAAGCGTGACCGAGACGCTCTGCGGTATCAGGTAGCCTATGGCCATATGATGGCCGAGAGAGAAGTTCCTGGCCATCGGGTCGGGGATATAGTCCATCTCCCTTGCCGTCTCCAGTATTCTCTCCACGGCCTCCTTCGATATCCTGGAAGGGAAGTTGAACGCGAATGAGACCGCTGTCTTCGAGTATCCCGTGCGGTCCGCTATATCCTGTATCGTTACTCTCTTCCTTCCCATGTCAGCCCTTTACCGCTCCTGCGAGCACTCCCTTGATGATATGCTTCTGGCAGGCCAGGTAGAACACGATGACCGGGATCATCGCGAATACCAGCATTGCCATCATCGCTCCCATGTCGACGGAGCCATAGCCTCCGCGCAGGTACTGGATCGCCACAGGTATCGTCCTGTACTCCGTTCCGATTACGAGATACGGCATCAGATAGTCATTCCATACCCACATCGTCTCAAGGATCGCGATGGTGATGGCGGTGCTCTTGAGCATCGGCAGCACGACGCGGAAGAATGTCGTCACTGGATTGGCACCATCTATCATCGCAGCCTCTTCAAGCGCCAGCGGTATGCCCTTTATGAAGCCGCTGAACATGAAGGTGCTCATGCCGCATCCGAAACCCACATACAGTATGATTATGCCCAGTAGGTTGTCGATATGAAGCATGTTGGCGAACTTGCTCATCGGGAACATGACCATCTGGAACGGCACGATCATCGAGAAGACCAGGAGGTAGTAGATGATGCTTGTCACCGCGCCCTTCACCCTGGTGATATACCATGCCAGCATCGAGGTCAGCAGGAGGATGAAGAATACCGAGGCGATCGTTATCCAGAGAGAGTAGGCGAATGCCGAGAAGAAGCCGATCCTCTCTATCCCGTTGACATAGTTCGCGATGCCGACGAAGCTTGTCTCGTCTGGCATCCTGAACGCTCCTCCTCCGGATATGAATATATTTCCCTTGAAGGAGTTCATGAGCACGATGAGTATCGGTGCGATCACCAGCGCCGCTACGGCTATGAGGATCAGGAAGATGATCCATCTTGTGTTCTTGCTTGCTACTGCGGCCATCAGCTTTCCACCTCCTTCCTTCTCGTGATGTAGAGCTGGGCGAGCGCTATCGCCGCCACGAGTATCGTGAATATCACGGCCTTGGCCTGTCCGACCCCCTCGAATCCTACCCTGGAGTAGAATGTGTTGAAGATATTGAGCGCCAGCATCTCCGTGCCGTGGTTCGGCGCTCCGTTCGTGAGTGCCAGGTTCTGATCGTACAGCTTGAAGCCGTTTGTCGTCGTCAGGAAGAGGCATATCGTTATCGAGGGCATGACCGCAGGTATCACGATCCTGAAGAGCGTCGTCCTGCCATCGGCGCCATCGATGCTTGCTGCCTCCAGCATATCTGATGGGATGTTCTGGATCGCGGCGATATAGATTACCATCATATAGCCGACATTCTGCCAGTTCATCAGTATCACGAGTCCCCAGAAGCCGTAGGATGCATCTGAAAGGAGCGTCTTCTCGTAGTATGCGAGGAAGCCGTTGAGGATCATCTGCCAGATCCATCCGAGCACGATCCCTCCTATCAGGTTCGGCATGAAGAAGATCGTCCTGAAGATATTCGTACCCGGAATCCCCTTCGTCAGCAGAAGGGCCAGGGCGAATGCGAATACATTGATCGTAATGACCGTCACGACGGCGAATGCAAGGGTGAACCAGAACGCCGATGTGAAGTAATTGTCTATGGTAAATGCCTTTATGTAGTTTTCGAAACCAACGAATGAAGCATTCGTTATGGTGGAGAACTCACAGAATGACAGTACTGCTCCCCACACCATCGGAATAAGGAACGAGATGGTGAAGCATATGAGCGCAGGCAGCGCGAAGAGAGGGAAGTACTTCCTTAGTGTCTTTTCCATTGTGACCTCTTTTGAAAAAGCCGTCAGATCTCTGGGAAATGACGGCTTTGATTTCCGGCGGCAGCCTTATCTTCCGGCTATCTCCGCTTCTCTTGCCCAGGCCTGCTGCGCCGTTGCCACGACATTGTCCCAGCCCTGGTTGCCATTGATGTATTCAAGCATCGCCTGAGCGAAGTCAGCCTTCCACTGCTCTGACGGGATTCCCTGGAATACCCAGTCAACGCTGGTGATGCCGTCCTTGTTCATCCAGATGTTCACCTGGCGCGCGAGAGGATCATCGGGAACCTCATCGGCGCTGAATGAGCTGAACGGCGTGATGAACATCAGCTTCTCAGACACGAGCTTCTTTCCTGTCTCGCTGCTGTAAAGCCAGGTAAGGAAGACATCAGCTCCCTTCTGAGCCTCTGCGCTGGCGTTCTTATTGATCGCGAGGTAGTTCTCCGTTCCGATGTTAAGCCCCTTGGATTCCTCTCCGTCAAGGCCCATGTAGAGCGGCAGGAACTTTATGTCATCCTCAGCGACCTTGACGCCGGCCTGTCCGAGGATCTGTGCCGCGGCCCAGTTGCCGTTCTGCACCATCGCGCACTGCCCAAGGGCGAACTCAGCCATGCTGTCCGCATCGGCCCTGCTGGCCACCAGTCCCTTCGCCGTCACGGAGTTGTCGAGATAGAGATCGAAGAGGGCCTTGAAGTTCTCGTTATACTCGAATCCGAACTCCTTTGCCGCGAATGTGGCCGCCCTGTCGCCATACTCAGCCTGCAGCACAGGATTCACGAGATGGGTGGTCCATCTCCACTCGCTGCCAGGAGCGAACGATGTGGAGGCGAAGACTCCCTGTATGCCAAGCTCTTCCTTATGGGCTGTCATGTCCTCAACGACTGCCTTGAGCGTCTCGAAGCTTGTTATCTCCTCAGCGCTGGCAATGTCGACGGCCTTGTCAGGAAGGGCGCAGTATGCGCGCATGATCGCATCATTGTAGATGATTCCGAATCCCTCTACTGCATATGGCACCGCGACGACATTGCCATCGAGGGTGATGGCCATGGACTTGTCAGCAAGGAGTCCATAGAAGGATGTATCCTGCATCGGCGCCACGTTATCTATGTTCTCCTGCACGCCTACCGGGCCGTTGACCTGGAATATGACAGGAGGTGCCGATTTCGCCAGCTCCGAGCGGAGCGTCGACTGATACTGGTTAGATGCCGCAGTGACGACCTTCAGCGTATATCCTGGATTCTCTGACTCGAAGGCGGGCTTTACCTCCTTCTCATATACTTCCGCTATCTCCGGCTTGAAGTTGAGGAAGTAGATCTCCGTTCCCTTTGACTCCGAGCTGCCGCCCGCGAAGAGCGAGAGCGCCATCAGTGCCACAAGGGCGATTGATAGGGTCTTTCTCATTTCATTCTCCTTTTCATAGGTCGATTTCCTTCGGCCCAATTAAATGCTAAATCGGTTTTGTTAACCGGTCAACAAAAATCTTGGTCCTTTCCGTAATTTCCTCATATATCAAAAGCTGTCCCGAAAGTAGCGCGTTTTTGTAACGGTTATGAGGAATGCGCGGGTGACAAACCATCAGCCCTCGTGTAGAATCGGGACGTTATGGACAGTATTATGGCAATCAATTGGAAGGATCTGGTGATGATCCTGGTTGGTATCCTGCTGATCTACCTGGCAATCAAGAAGGAGATGGAGCCTACGCTTCTCCTGCCGATGGGCTTCGGCGCCATCCTTGTTAACCTGCCGGGGTCGGTCATCGCAGTCGATCATGGTATCCTCGCATGGCTCTTCGAGGTAGGAATCGAGACAGCGGAGGTGTTCCCGCTTCTTCTCTTCATCGGCATTGGAGCGATGATAGATTTCGGACCCGTGCTATCCAAGCCATGGCTCATATTCATCGGAGCCGCGGGACAGGGCGGTATCTTCATCTCGATGATGGTCGCATCCGCGCTCGGCTTCCCGATCCATGATGCGGCATCCATCGGTATCATCGGCGCTGCTGACGGTCCGACCGCGATACTCGTAAGCCAGCAGCTTCAGAGCAACTATGTTGCGGCTATCCTCGTGGTGGCGTACTGCTACATGGCCCTCGTTCCCATCATCCAGCCGGTCGTGCTCAGGGTGACGACGACCAAGCATGAGAAGAGGATCAAGATGCACTACACGCCATCCTCTGTCACCAAGACGACGAGGATCGCCTTCCCGATCATCACGACGATCGTCTGCGGTACCCTCGCTCCGGATTCGGCTGCCCTCGTCGGCATGCTCATGTTCGGTAACCTCCTCCGCGAGTGCGGTGTCCTCGACAGCCTCTCCAATGCGGCTCAGAACATGCTCTCTCCGCTTATCACGCTGCTGCTCGGCCTTGCCATCGCTCCGCAGATGTCCGGTGACAAGCTGATCCAGTTCGAGACGATCATGATCATGGGATTCGGCCTCGTGGCATTCATCTTCGACACGGCCTGCGGCGTATTCTTCGTCAAGATCGCCAACATCTTCCTCAAGGAAGGCAAGAAGATCAATCCTCTTATCGGAGGAGCCGGAATCTCCGCGTTCCCGATGTCATCGCGTGTCGTTCAGAAGGTCGGTATCGAGGCTGACAAGCAGAATCATCTCCTGCCGTTCGCCCTTGGTGCCAATGTTTCCGGTCAGATCGGAAGCGTGCTCGCGGGAGGACTCATCCTCTCGATGGTGCTTCCGTATGTCGGTTGATGGAGGTATATCATGGTACATGAAGCTAGCTTGATGGAAGTAGTGGCAATCGGCCTTGAGTGCTGGGGCCTTCTGGCTCTCGGCATGGGAATCCTCTTCGTCGTCCTCGTGATACTCAACAAGCTCACGAGCAAGAAGAACAAGGACTGATTGATGATATGCTCCCCTCCGGGGGAGCTTCTTTTCGGGGGAGTGATGGTACGCAGGGCCGTTCTGGATGATCTTGATGCGATCGAGGATATCTACAGGGATGCCAGGGAATACATGAGGGAGAACGGCAATCCCACGCAGTGGGGCGACTCCTATCCTGAGCGCGGCATGCTCCTTGATGATATCGCTGAGGGAAATCTTTATCTTATCGTCCGTTCCTCCGTGATAGCCGGAGTGTTCTATTTCGCCGTTATCGATGATGCGACCTATCGCTGGATCGAGGGCAGCTGGTCATCGGATGAGCCATATGGCGTCATTCACCGCATAGCTGCGCGCCGCGGCGAGCATGGCATCTTCTCCGAGGCGCTTTCATTCGCCTTCTCCCGGATCGGGTATATCCGCATAGATACCCATCGCGCGAATGCCATCATGCGCTCATTGATCCTGAGCCATGGATTCTCTGAGCGCGGCATCATCCATACATACGACGGCAGCGAACGCATCGCCTTTGATGTAGCTTCTGTGTAGTTCTGCGGATATGTTGACCATATCCTGCGTTTTCCTTAGATTTCTGAGTTAGGCGGGCCTTTGCCGCTCATGGCCTGACGGGTTCCCGCTGGACCTCCTGCCCGCCTCGTATCTTGATAGCGGATTCTTCTTTTATATGAGGTGATCAATGCTGAGGATCCTTCTTTCTCGTGTGAGGGAGTATCGCATATATGCATTCATTACTCCCTTGTTCATGGTCGGAGAGGTAGCTATGGAGGTCCTGATCCCAACGATGATGGGCCTTATCATAGATGTTGGCGTAGCGGCCTCCGACATGGACTACATCATAAGGATGAGCGTGCTTCTCGTCCTTGCGGCGATGCTCTCGCTTTCCTTCGGGATGCTCGGGGCCTGGAGCGCGGCAAAGGCCTCATCCGGCTTTGCTACGAATATCAGGCGCGATGAGTACGCAAGGATCATGGATTTCTCGTTTTCCGATGTCGACCGCTTCTCCACATCTTCCCTGATAACCCGTATGACGACGGACGTACAGAACGTGCAGATGGCATTCCAGATGATGATCCGCATCTTCGTGCGTGCGCCTATCATGTTCATCTTCGCCATCATCATGGTCTATCATAACGGCGGCTCGCTCTCTGCGGTGTTCGCGGTCGCTATCCCGCTGGTCATCTGCGCTGTCGCCATCATCTTCGGCCGCTCCCATGGCTACTTCTCCCGTGCCTTCAAGGGCTACGATACATTCAACAGGGTAGTACAGGAGAACCTTAATGGCATCAGGACCGTCAAGGCGTATGTGAGGGAGGAAGAGGAGCTTGGCAAGTTCTCAGAGAGCGCTGATGTGATCCGGCGCAACTTCGAGAAGGGCCAGAAGATGATGGCTGCCCTCAGCCCTGTGATGATGACGATAACCTTCGCCTGCATGATCGCGATATCATACATAGGGGCGAAGCTCATAAACATCGGCAGCATGGAGACCGGAGAGCTTCTTTCCATCTATACATATACGGGGCAGATCCTTTCCTCTCTCGTGATGGTCGGCATGGTCATCGTCATGTTCTCCATATCATGGGCATCGATGATACGTATCTCCGAGGTGCTTTCCACGGAGCCTTCGATGGATCCTAATCCCGATGGGCTGAAGGATGTTCCTGACGGATCGATCGTCTTCGATGATGTCTCCTTCGGCTATGGCGGAAGCTCCAAGGTGCTTTCCGGCATCTCGCTGGAGATCAGGAGCGGTGAGATGATCGGCATCATCGGCCCTACAGGCTCGGGAAAGACGACTCTCGTGTCGCTGATAGCCCGGCTTTACGATGCCTCCTCAGGCTCTGTCCGCGTCGGCGGCCACGACGTGAGGGAGTATGAGCTGGCATCGCTCCGCAACCAGGTGTCGGTCGTGCTGCAGAAGAACACGCTCTTCTCCGGCACGGTCGAGGAGAACCTGAGATGGGGAAATGCCGATGCGACCGCCGAGGAGATCCGCTGGGCCTCCGATGTGGCATCCGTCACTCCGTTCATCAGCGCGATGAAGGATGGCTTCTCCAGCCACGTCGACCAGGGTGGAACGAACTTCTCAGGCGGCCAGCGGCAGAGGCTATGCATAGCCAGGGCACTGCTGAAGAAGCCGAGGATACTGATAATGGATGATTCGACCTCCGCTGTCGATACCGCGACCGATGCTGCGATAAGGAGGGCTCTCAGGGAGGATGTGAAGGGGCTTACCAAGATCATCATAAGCCAGAGGCTTTCCTCCGTGATGGATGCCGATAAGATCATCGTGATGTCCTCAGGACGCATTGAGGATATCGGGACGCATGACGAGCTGATGGCGCGCAATGCGGGATACAGGACTCTTTATGAGACTCAGATGAGGGGAGGTGGACTCGATGCCTAGGCAGCAGCGCGGCGGTACGCCGGCAAAGAACCCCGTAAAGGCGATGAAGCGCGTGCTTTCCATCGTGTTCGGCAAGAGGAAGGCTCAGTTTGCGTTCATCGTCCTGTGCATAATCATCGTGGCGTTCTCAACAGTATACTACTCGAACTTCCTCGGGAAGTTCATCGATGGGTATGTCACGCCTATCATCGGCGTAAAGGATCCTGATTTCGCGCCTATCATCAGGGCGCTCTTCCAGTTTGCGCTGATCGTCTCGGTGTCCGTGGCCTTCAGCTACGTGCTGCAGCGTACCATGGTCGGAATAAGCCAGAAGACGCTCTATGATATCAGGATGGATATGTTCCGCAAGCTTGAGTCGCTTCCGATCTCATACTTCGACCGCAATCCGCATGGCACGATAATGTCGCGCTTCTCCAATGATACCGATACGCTGAACCAGCTGATCAGCAACTCCCTGGTACAGCTGATGCAGGCAGGGATAACGCTCCTGATGCTTGTCGTGGCGATGCTGATGAACTCTCTGCTGATGTCGGCTGTCGTGGCAGTATTCGTATTCATAACGATAAAGGCCACCGGTTCTATATCAAAGCGTTCAGGACGCCAGTTCTCGATACAGCAGGAGACGCTTGCCTCCGTGAACGGGTATATAGAGGAGATGATGAACGGCCAGCGCGTGATAAAGGTCTTCTGCCATGAGGAGAAGAGCAAGGAGGACTTCGAGAAGCTGGACATGGAGCTCTTCAGGTCGATGTCGAAGGCCAATACCCTTGCCAACATAATGGGGCCTGTCACGATGAATCTCGGCAACCTCCAGTATGTCGCCCTTGTGATAGCAGGAGCGCTGTTCGTGATGCTTACCGGAGGATGGAGCGCTGGATATACCCTCGGAGCGCTTGCCGCGTTCCTGCAGCTTTCGCGTGCGTTCTCCAATAACGTGAACCAGATGTCGCAGCAGATGAACACGGTGCTGCTGGCCCTTGCCGGCGCTGAGAGGATATTCGAGATCCTTGACGAGAAGAGCGAGACCGATGACGGCTATGTCACGCTTGTCAATGTGACGGAAGGTCCTGATGGATCGGTTACGGAGTCCTCTGCCCATACCGGGCACTGGGCCTGGAAGCATCCCCATAAGGATGGAAGCCCTGTGACATACACTCCGCTCCGCGGTGATATAGTGATGATAGACGTCGATTTCGGCTATGTTCCGGGAAAGACCGTCCTTCATGATATATCGCTGTATGCGAAGCCCGGGCAGAAGATTGCCTTCGTAGGATCGACGGGTGCCGGAAAGACCACCATAACGAATCTTCTCAACCGCTTCTATGATATCCAGGATGGCAAGATAAGGTTCGATGGGATAAACATCAACAAGATCCGCAAGGCTGACCTCCGCCACTCGCTCGGCATGATCCTTCAGGATACTAACCTGTTTACGGGCACCATCAGGGAGAACATAAGGTTCGGCCGCCTTGATGCCACCGATGAGGAGGTGGAGGCTGCCGCGCGCCTTGCCAACGCCCATGACTTCATAATGATGATGCCTGATGGCTATGATACGATGCTTACCAACAATGGCGAGAGCCTTTCACAGGGGCAGAGGCAGCTTCTGTCCATCGCCCGTGCGGCTGTCGCCGATCCTCCTGTCCTCGTCATGGACGAGGCAACGAGCTCGATAGATACCTATACCGAGGCACTGGTACAGGACGGCATGGATAAGCTGATGGAGAACCGTACCGTATTCGTCATAGCGCACAGGCTCTCCACTGTCCGCAATTCCAACGCCATCATGGTCCTCGATCACGGCCATATCATCGAGAGGGGAGACCATGACCAGCTGATTGCCCAGAAGGGCGTGTACTACAGGCTTTACACAGGAGCGGTAGAACTCGACTGATCAGTCATCGAGGACGGCCGACGCCTCCTTCAGCAGCCTCGGGATATCGAGATGCTGAGGGCAGGTACGGCTGCATCTGCCGCAGGCGATGCACTCCGAGGCCCTTGCAGTCTTGCCGGAGGCAAGCATGTCACGGTAGAAGAATCGCGGCCTGTTATGCTCCCCGAATGCCCTGAGGTCATTGATGGCATTGAAGATATCCGGGATGGCTATTCCCTTCGGGCATCCCCTGGTGCAGTAGCGGCAGGATGTGCATTCTATCATGCCTTCGCTCCTGAGCGCCTTCACGACTTTCTCAAGCCTTGCCCTCTCATCATCGGTCAGGCTCCTCATATCGCTGAATGTCCTGATGTTATCCTCTACCTGCTCAAGCGTCGACATCCCTGAAAGCACTGCAAGCACCCCATCAAGCCCCGCTGCGAACCTGAGCGCCAGCGAAGGTGCCGTTCCCTCTTCGAGGATGCCGTGGCCGATCGACGCGAGCATGCCGCCCTTGACAGGCTCCATTATGACGACAGGAAGCCCATGCCTGCGCGCGACCTCGTAGTTCTCACGGGCCCTTATTATCGGACTCTCCCAGTCCAGGTAGTTTATCTGGAGCTGCACGAACTCTGTCTCAGGATGCCTGGTCAGGATGTCCTCAAGAAGCTCCGGACCGCCGTGGAAGGAGAATCCGAGGTGGCGTATCCTTCCTTCGGCCTTGAGCCTGTTCACGGCCTCCCAGCAGCCCTTGGCCTCCGCTTCCTCGGCGCTGCCATCCTGCAGCGAGTGCAGGAGATAGTAGTCGAAGTACTCAAGCCCCGTTCTCTCAAGCTGCTCGCGGAACATGCCGTATGGGGATAATGTATCGGATATCCTTGCTGCATTCATCTTTGACGCCATCGTGTACCTGTCCCGCGGATAACGAGAGACGATGGCCTTGCCCGCAATCTCCTCCGATCCTTCATATACATACGCTGTATCGAAATACGTAAAACCTGCAGCCATGAATGCATCGACCATCTCACAGGTCTTATCGAGCATTATCCTTCCGTCACCGTCCTTCGGCAGCCTCATCAGCCCGAAGCCAAGCTTCCCTGTCATACAAATCCTCCTTCCCAGATTCTAGCACGATAGAAGCGTAATGAGGCATAGATCCGGCATGCTTGCCTATGTGAGATCCATCTGCTAGCCTCTGGGCATGAAGAGGATATCTGAAAGGATCTCTTTCCTGGAGCCTGATCCCTCATCGGACAGGCCTCTCCTTGGGTATGTGAGAGGGACGCGCCTTTCGCTGGCGTTCGATGCTGGAGCATCGTGCAGGCATGTCCGGCTCTTCTATTCGGAGCTGGAAGGCGAGGGGCTCCCGCTTCCTAGCCTGACCGTGATATCTCATTACCATTGGGATCACAGCTATGGCATTGCGGCGATCAACGGCCTCTCGATCGCAGGCAGGGGCACCTATGACCATCTGCTTGAGGATATGAAGGCGCCTAAGGAGAGGATATATGCATCCTCGATAGCCGATGATTATGATTTCCTGAGGAAGGAGTATTCCTGTCCTGAGGAAATATCGATAAGGCTTCCTGACATCATCTGCAATGGCAGCCTGATGATCGGCCTGGGTGATGCGAGCGCTTGGATCTTTCATAGCGAGTCTCCGCATACGGATGACTCTACGCTGCTCTATGTTCCGGAGGATGGCGTACTCTTCTTGGGCGATGCTGCCTCTGGTGAGATATCATCGGCTTCCGACCTGGAGACAGGCGGCAGCTATGATAGGGAGAAGACGATGGCGCTGATGGAGAGCATAAGGCGCATCGGGCCTCTCTATGTGGTTGAGAGCCATGCGGGTGCGATCAGCGTTGAAGAGGAGCTTGATTACCTTCGCTCAAGGCTTGGATCATGAGGCCGGCATGGCGGCAATGCTTCCTGGACAGGAATCGAAATGAGTCAAGCATATATCCTTCATTGATGATATAATCGCGGTGTGGCAGCTTTTGACGTTATAGACATAGCAGGCAGGTTCGGACTGACAGGCGTCTCTTCCGTGAAGGAACTGACGACTGGGCATATCAACGCATCATATAAGGTGGAGACGGAGAGGGGGGCCTTCCTCGTGCAGAGAGTCAACACCTCGATATTCCCGCATCCTGAGGAGATGATGGAGAACGTCGCGCTCATTCTCCGCTCCATTCCCCGGATGGAACTGCTCTATGCATCGGATGGAAGGCCGTACTACAGCGATGATACAGGCTTTTACCGCATCTATGGCTTCGTGGAGGATTCGGTTAGCTATGACCGGATCGAGAGCGAGGATATGGCATACCGCATGGGCGCGGCGCTGAGATCATTCCATACGGTCCTTGGGGACATTCCCGGAGAGAGGCTGCATGAGACGATACCATGCTTCCACGATATGGATTACCGCTTCTCCCAGTTCGAGGAGGCACTTTCGCGGGATGCTGCAGGAAGGGCAGCTTCCGTATCGCCTGAGATCGCATTCATGGAAGGAAGCAGGGACAGGGCCGTGAGGATATCGCGGCTGTACTCATCCGGCGCGCTTCCTTCCCGCGTCACCCATAACGATGCGAAGCTTCAGAACGTCCTCTTCAGCAGGATCGACGGCAGCTATATCACATTCGTCGATCTCGATACCGTGATGCCTGGCACGATCCTCTTCGATACCGGTGACATGATCCGTTCCGGCGCATCGGCCGCGGAAGAGGATGAGCGGGATCTGTCCAAGGTGCATTTCATGCCGGGATACCTCAGGGCCATGGCGCATGGATACCTTGATGATAACCCCATGCTCACCCCGATGGAACGTTCGCTGTTTGCCGAATCCGGCAGGACTATCACCTTCATAATGGCGCTGAGATTCCTGACAGATTATATCAATGGTGATGTATATTACCGTACGGATTATCCAGAACATAACCTGATACGCACTAGAAATCAGATTAAATTAATAGAAGATATGGATGATTTCTTTGGCAATTCTGATTGTTATGATATAGATATGATACTTAAATAAGGAGAGAATGATGAAATTCTATGATAAGTCGACAGGAGCGTTCATCTCAGATAGCGCGTGCGATCCCCTCAAGGATGCGGATGCTTCGATCGAGGCTCTGAATGCGGCTCTCTCGCATTACATACTCTCCGTATCCGGATGGCGTTCCGTATTCTCTGCTGAAGGGGATGAGGGCAGGGGCGGGGATATCTCCCCAGAGGACAGGATCCTGGCTGCCGCGGCCGCTTCCGCGTTCTTCCGCTATCTGGGAAAGGAGAGGCCGAGGATACTCCTTGGCTCTGACGCACGCCCGACTGGAAGGCTGCTGATGGAGATATCCGCGCGTATCTTCATAGCGCTCGGCGCAGATCTCTCGCTTCTTGGCATATCTGCGGCTCCTGAGATCATGGCTTATTCGAAGGTAGGCTTCGATGGCTTCTACTATATCTCGGCGTCTCATAATCCCATAGGACACAATGGCTTCAAGTTCGGCTTTGGCGGAGGTGTGCTTCCCGGTGCCGAGGCGGAGAAGGTGAAGGCCATATTCCTTAGGGATATTGATGAGGGGCTTGCCGATAGGATGCGCCTTCTCTCAGCATCGGTTGCGGAAGAAGCCTTCAGCGCTGTGCTTTCCCGCCATGAGGCGGTGAAGCGCCGTGCGCTTTCGTATTACTCGCGCTTCGTAGAGAAGACAGCCCATGCAGATTCCTCCTTCCTGATTCCATTCGGCGTCGTGATAGATTTCAACGGCTCTGCCAGGGCCTCTTCGATAGATGTCCCGTTCCTGCGCCGTCATGGAGCCGGGGTGTGGTGCTGCAGCTCCGTTCCTGGCCAGGTCGAGCATGCGATAGTCCCGGAAGGACGTAACCTCGATACGGCAAAGAGGCTTCTGCAGAGGGCGCATGCCGTCGATCCGTCATTCCTTCTCGGTTATACCCCTGACAACGACGGGGACAGGGGAAACCTCGTGTATATCGGTCGAGGCCGGAGCGCTCATGACCTGAGCGCCCAGACGGTATTCGCCCTTGTGGCGGCCATCGAGCTTGCGCACGCGGTGATGGAAGGCCATAGGAAGGTCGCTGTTGCTGCCAATGGTCCTACATCCCTCCTCATCGATGAGATGGCACACCGCCTCGGCGCGGAGGTCTTCCGTGCCGATATTGGAGAGGCGAACGTCGTGACGCTTGCGGAGGAGCTTCGTAAGGATGGCTACTATGTTCCCCTGTGCGGGGAAGGCAGCAATGGAGGCTGCATAATCCATCCCTCCAAGGTCCGCGATCCGATGAACTCTGTCATGACCATTGCCAAGCTATGGGCCGTTCCAGGCTTGTTTGGATTCCTTACTAAGGCTCTTTGCGGTAGGAAGCGCCGGGAAACGCTCTCCTCGCTCCTCGCTTCGTTCCCTCGATACTATATGACGCCGGCATTCTCTCCGGATGCGGTGATGCGGATAAGAAGTACCGATTTCGATGCATTGAAGGATGAATATGAAAGGATGCTTACGAATGAGGCTGAGGCGAACATGCCCGACGGAGCCGTATCATACGAGGTGAGGCAGTATGAGGGCTGCCATGAGGAGGCGGGCATGGGCAGGGAGCACCGGCCATGCCCATCCTCTGGCGGCTACCGCGTGATATTCAATGCCGCTGATGGCCGTCCTGTCGCCAGTCTCTGGCTCTCCCGTTCGCGTACCGAGCCTGTCGTGAGGGTAATGGCTGATGTCAGGGGCGGTGCCGGAGCATTGCACGACAGGCTTCTTGGATGGCAGCGCTCCATGGTGGAGAGGGCTGACAGGTCGCTCTCATGAGAGAATAGGACGGGCGCGGTGCCCGTCCTTATCCGTTTCAGCCTTCCGTGAGGATCGTCCTCAGCGATGATATCTCATCATCGGTGAGCCCTATCGTATTCCTCGCGTAGTTCTCCGCAACGGTGCCGACGGCATCCCACGGGAAAGGACGTCCGTTCATCGTCATGAAGAAGTCCGTTATGATCGATGAGATCATGTCATACTGTTCCGTACCCTTTTCTACGCCGTAGTAATTCTCATAGCTCTCCATGTAGTCGGCGATGATCTCATCCATCGATGCACCGCAGAGCGCTTCCAGCAGGGCTGCAACCATGCCAGCCCTGTCCTTGCCCTCATTGCAGTGGATGAGGTAGGGCGCATCGTGGGATATCATGAACCTGAGGCCCTCTGCCAGCTTTGAGGTGAAGTCCGGGGAGAAGAAGTCCACAGCCATATCAAGGGTGATCACAGAGCCGTCAGCTGCGAGAGATGAATAGTATGGAGCCATCGCCAGTCCCGCCTCCATCGACTCCTCGCTGTCTGCAAGGTTGATTACCGTCCTGATTCCTGCTGCCTCGGCAAGCCTGTCCGCATATGGCGCGCGGCTGTCTCCTCTTACGGGGCTGCAGCTTCTATACAGGATTCCTGGCTGTATCCTTCCCTCATCGACCATGCGGAAGTTCGCGAAGATCTCATCAGAGCCATAGTCTTCCCTTGAATCTGTGCGCACGAGCTGCCTTATGGCATGCTCCTCAAGATATCCGCCTTTCTCGGCCATATCTATGACGACAGGGCTTCCTGTGACGGCGCCCGATGCCGTCTCGAATGAGCCATAGTTGATTGCTATGCTCACTCCCTCATCTGATATCACCACGATAGTCTCCCCGCTGTCCACATCGCTGTAGTTCGTTCCCATGGGCACGATGCCGGAGAATCCCGCGACGCTCAGCTGTACGAGGTCCCCAGGCTCATAGCCTGCGGCATAGGCATCCTCTCCGGTTATGCTTGTCTCTGCATTGCCGTATTTTGAGATGGAAGCGACTTCCCCCTCAAGCGTGGGGTAATCGGATGCGAAGAGCATTGATGCAGCAATGCCCAGCGTAACCGTAATCAGGATAAGTTTCTTCATATGTTCCTCCAGGGATATTATCGCCGATGGGCATGGCTTTTTCATCAAAATAAATACTTAATAAATAATTCTTATTTAGGTATGAAATATATATAATTTAATATCGTAAGCAGGTACAAGCGCTGGCAGCTGCTATCATCGACAGGAGGTTATATGCCCACTTAGCATATCGATATCTAATCAATATGAATAAATATGTTTATGATAGATTAATCATACAATTACGATATTTATATGATACTTTTATAGTATCTTCCGAACTCTGCCATCACATCCAGCAGATCCTGAAGCCTGAGACCCAGCTCCGTAAGTCCGTATTCGACCTTCGGAGGATTCGTCAGATAATCCTTCCTGAATACTATGCCGTCTTCCTCAAGTTCTCTGAGACTTGCTGCAAGTACCTTCGGCGATATTCCCTCAAGCGACCTGCACAGCTCATTGAATCTCCATGTGCGATCAGAGAGATTGCGTAGGATGAGGAGCTTCCATTTGCTTCCTATAAGGCTGACTGTGGTAGCAACGGGACACTCTGGGAGTTCGGACCTTGTCTTCATGACGATTATCATAGCACGTATCTGGAAGATTGCGCGCAGTTACCTTTTTGTGCGTACTTTTCATTCCCGGCGTGCGTCCATACATTATGTGCATAATGAGAAGGAAATGAGTAATTACACGAAGATCGGGAAAGTGGAAGGTGCAAGGACAGAGCTCCATGATAAGCTTGGGCTTACAGGCGCAGAGATCAGCGTCAATACGCTGGATGCCGGCTCTTCCGTCCCATTCGTCCATGCGCATAAGGCGAATGAGGAGATATACCTTATCCTCTCGGGAAGGGGAAAGGCTGTGATTGATGGCGAGGAGGTCGATCTCAATGAAGGCGACTGGGTGAGGATCGCCCCGGCGGGCAGGCGCCAGTTCTTCGCAGCCGCAGACAGCCCCCTTAGCTATGTCTGCATACAGGTGAAGGCCGGTTCCCTTGGAGCCTATACGATCGATGATGCGCTCGTATGAGACACATCCCCGGGCCTGTGCTTCCGCAGGCCCAGGCTATGATAGCCATATCTTATCTAAGCATTCCTTTATGGTATGGATATCGTTTATCGTGCTTATGATATCGTTGCCATGCATAGCCATATCGGTCTGATGGGTTCTGATAGCAATCAATATGATCATGATCTGTTTGGATATCATTGCTTATGGAAATGATTCATAAGCATATATAAAAAGATTGTTTATATATAATAATCATATTATAATCCTAAATAAGATATGTAGTTGATCATGATTATGATATGATAAGTGAATCGATATTAGCATTCTTGATATTGTTGTCACTCCCGGTATATATGCAACTGCCATCAGAATGCATGCCTTTTCTTTATATCATCAAGAAAACTTCATGCCTTCTTCACCATATCGCATGGATAAATGATTAGATTTGATGGTGGAGGTTGAGAGAAGATGAGAAAGAGAATCATATCTACGATTGCGATGCTTCTTGTCGCATGCATGGTGCTTAGTGCGGCGGCAGCGGCTGACCTTTATCAGAAGTTCTCTGAGGATGTAGCGGCAGGTGATGTGGCTGCGGCTATCGATACATATGATGAATTGAGCCAGAGGATTGCCAATGACAGGTCAAAGGCGATCCGCAGCTATGAGAAGGCAATGGATGCCGGCAATATGCAGAAGGCAATGGCAGCGAGGAATGATTACCGGGCGGTCGCGTCATTATCGATGAGCAAGGAGGATACGGATGCGCTTCTTTCTGCGATACTCAAGGAAGATGATGCGAGCGCGATGGAACATGCAAAGTGGCTCTACAGCAACAGCTCATATTACTGCCCGACGCTCAGCTACGAATGGAGTTCATCCTCTGATACGTTCAGCTATAGCTATAGCCGTTCCATCTCTGTCGTGCCAGGCAGCGAGATAACGCTTCCGACGGCTGATGAGATCGGTGTCGATTCCTCGATGGCCGGCGTGCTGGTCGGTTGGGGCGTGACCCCTGATGAGGTGACGTATCAGGCTGGAGAGACGATATCAGCTCCTCTTACCAGCCAGACGCTCTATGCGATATGGACGACAAGGGTCCTCTTCGAAGATCCTGTCACGGGAGTGGAAAGTTCCTTTGATGATATCAATACGGGCGACAGCGTGACGATTCCAGTGCTTACGGCTCCTGATGATAGCTATGTGTTCGCAGGCTGGGTCGATGAGACGACAGGGGAGTACCTGGCACCATTCGATGAGGAATATAAGCTCGAGGGAAACGGCGCTATCTTCACAGCTCTCTGGAAGAAGGTTGAGATGAATGATCTCAAGGGTTCCCTTTATGATATCGCGGCACTTCCGCTCAATACGCAGGAGGAGCTCGAGTTCACCCTTACCAATAGCGGCACGGAGGATCTCAGGTCGCTCTCGATAGAAGTGACTGGCAGCGAGGGCCTTACCGTGCTGACGGGAAGAGGCAAGGTCTCCTTCCTCAATGACGGGAGCTCGCTGAAGATGACTGGACTCAGGGTCGTCGCTACCGAGGCTGGTGATCATACGCTTACCGTAACCGTTACCGATAGGGACGGTGATGCCTGGACATCTGATTTCACCGTAAGCGCCGAGTAAGGCGATTGCCAGATCCATGACGATGGGACTGCTCAAGGAGGGTGGTCCCGTTTTTTATTCCATTCCTACCATTCCCCATTTATCATTAATCTATGAATACACATAAGGGACAGCATTTTTCAAGAATCCTACGGGGGGGGGTAGCATTCTGCCTACTGCTCCTGCTCTCATCATGCAGCGATAGCGGTCCCCTCACTCATACCGTCACATTCGATCCCAATGGAGGAAGGCTCCGAGGGGAGGCCATCGTCTCTGTGATCGATGGAGAACTTCTTGAAGAGCCTGAGGATCCATACCGTCCAGGCTACCGCTTCACGCGCTGGTATGCGGACGAAGCAAGGACCACGATCTTTGACTTCAAGATTCCGATAATGGATAGCATCACGCTCTATGCAGGGTGGAGCTACATCACTCCCGATGATCCCGATGTCCCCGCTTCCGTAGGCGAACCTGATATAGGCATCTGGACACCCGGAGATGGAAACTCCGTGGACATGGAAATGTGAGGAGGGGGATATGAGACGGATAGCATTTATATTCCTTGCGGCAACGATGATCATATCCTGCTCCAATGACGGCAGGACCACCCTTGATACCGCTCCCGTAGCAGCGGTGGTCAAGGGAGATGCAGGGCAGTCTAGATTCAGTGCTGATGACAAGATAGGCATAACCGGCGGAGACTATGAGAATGTCCAATACATCTATGGAGAAGGGGGCTTCAGTCCGGAGGATACGGCCATCGTATTCACCGACAGCAATCCTGTTACCTTCAGCGCCTACTATCCATACTCCGGGGATGCTCCAGCAATACCGATAGATACGTCTGCGGAGAATCAGAAAGGAGATAATCAGAAGAAAATAGACTTCCTCTATGCAACAGGAGCGGAAGCATCCTCTGCGAGTCCTGCGATATCATTCACGGGAGAGCATGGATTCAAGCACGTCATGAGCAAGGTGACGATCAGATTCGAAGCAGGCGATAATATAAGTTTTGATAGTCTCAAGCCAACCGGATTCACCCTTTCCGGACTTATGCAAGAGGGTATGTTCGATACGAGAAATGGTACAGCTGAACCCGCAAATGACGTTACGACATCTGAAAATCTGACTGTTCCTATTTCAGATACCCTTGAAACATCGTTGATCCTCATTCCTCAGGAGGTAGATGCTGGAGGTAGGATTAGAGTTGCCTTTGTTGGTGGTATTAACTTCTTTGGCACCTTATCCAATTCTGACACGGACACATCCCTGATCCTTAAGCCAGGATATGAGTACAGCTTCATCGTCAAGGTTTCACTGAAAGGGTTAGAGATTGAAACAGCGACAATAGCAGGATGGACTGCTGGTGCTTCTGGTTCCGGCACCGTGACAATATAGGAGGAGAGGAATGAGACGAATATGCATTACGACATTGATTATATCGCTTATCATCATCGCCTCCTGCACGCAGAGCGGGATAATGGAAGAAGGAACAGAGCTTCCTGAAGGGAAGTATCCACTTGTCATATCATCAGTGACGATATCCGGGGATGGAGGGCGGCCCCGTGGTGCGAAGGTGGTAGAAAATGAATCTGGCAACAGCGTATGGGACTGGGATGGTTCCGAACAGATAGGCGTGGAGCTGGGTGCCGGTACTGCCCTCTATACTCTGAATCCTGAGAATATATTGTTATCTGATAGGACTCTCTACTGGCCAGCACCTACCGCTGACATCATTGCATGGTATCCTATCGATAAAACGGTAAATCTCAGTGATCAGTCAGATGGACTTTCCTATGTGCTGAAAGCTGTCATACCTGATGCTAAACTCAGTGATACTATTAATCTAAGTTTCAACCATCAGCTTGCGAAGGTGAGGGTAGAGCTTACTGGAACGCGGGCTGTAGACGTGACAAGCGTCAAGGTCTATGGATATACCTCTTGTATAAATACGGAAGGTACAGTAAGCGCTGATGGTGCAAGCCAAGGCTGGATAACCATGCATAAGGTCAATGACACGACCTATGAGGCCAATGTGGTGCCGGGTACTGAAATAAAGAAGCTGAAGGTGAATAGTACCGAAACAACACTTGCTGGCACTATCACGCCTGTTGCAGGAAATATGCATGAGATAAAACTGACAGTCAATTAGATCGTTTCTGTCGATGCTTGGACTACCAACGATGGTGGAAAATACAAGGAGGCGGTTGCTATATACATCAGAGCGGCATCACTGAAGACAGCCTTTTATAGTAGCCTTTTGATTTCTCTGACAGTGATACATCTGTATTTTCAGTTATCGGAGATTGCAAGAAGCTCACAGTAATGGGACCAGCTTAATTAGTCAGACAGTGTCTGTTGATTTGGATATACAAGGAATAATCGACGCATGAACTGAAGATTTGAAATGGAAAAGCCATTTCCAAGTTCTGCTTTAAGCCTTCTTGAGATATGCTTCAGCGTCTGTTCTCCATATTGGGCTCTTTCCTGATTCTTCTGCTCATCCTCGACGATAAGCCTTCCGATGTTCCAGTAAGAGGAAAGCATCTCCGTGTTGACGCTACGGACGATCCTCCTGCGAGAGGTGAGGATTTTCTCCTTGCTGGAATTGTATGTGATGGGATATTGGATAGCAAGGCAATATCTGAAGGTATATGTAATCGGCGACTACAGAATAAGGGCCGACCTCGGCTACTGCCTTGGTACGGCCCTTCGTGCTTGATTGCTCTTGTTATTACCTTATGCTGTCAAGCGTTATGTCGAAGATCAGAAGCGAGTTCGGCTGTATCGTCTGGGTACCGTTCTCTCCGTATCCGAGGGAAGGATGGACATAGGCCCTGACGCTGTCTCCGACGTTCATCTGCATCACTGCCTCGCTGAAGCCTGGGATGAGGTTCTGCAGCGAGAATTCGGCACCTTCTCCCTGATCCATCACTGTTCCATCCATCAGTGTCAGCGTGTAGTCCACGACTACTATGCTGTCTTCCGCCGGCCTTGCGCTTTCGCTTGTATCATCGTAGGTGTATTCAAGCTGCAATCCCGAGTCGAGCGTGATGACTCCTTCCCTGGATGCATTGTCGGCAAGGAAGCTCTCTGCCGCGGCTAGGTTATCCGCGCTCATCTCTTCCACCCATGCCTGATACTCAGCCTGAAGCTCTGCGACATACTCCTCGATGAATCCGTTCATCTCCTCGATGGTGTATGGCATCACCGAGCCGTAGCTTGCGGTCAGCGCTCCGTAGGCGAACTCATCTGGATACACCTCAAGGCCGCTGTAGATGAGATTGAGGAAGCTGAAGTAACCGTATGCGTAGGCGAATCTGTCAGGAAGGGTCTCCGGAGTGCCAAGCTCCATGATCTGGTCCTTCGTCGTGCACAGCTCGCCGTAATCCGTGACAAGTCCCTTCTCGATATACTCCGAGATATACTCGGTAAGGGCCGTGTTCATCTCTTCGACCGTGAGCATCGGTTCGACCTCGTCAGCAGCCCCCGCATCGATGATACCGCGTGCGAAGTAACCGGCGTGCGGATAGAGCGAGCTACGGTTGAGCCCTAGCATCGAGATATAGCCATAGGCGAAGCTGAAGCGAGAGAGGATATCCTCATCATCGATCTCGGTTATATCCAGCGTGAGTCCCGGATGCTGCACCGGCGTGTAGAAATCAGCTGCGATGAGTCCGTTGATGACCGCCGGCGTTACGTATCTTACGTTTATCGCCTGCATCTGAGGCGGTATGCTCATCGTGGATATCCCATTGTCGCGGATCATCAGGTAGTCATCGGATTCGATGTTCTCGAGCGGATAGGTAGATGTGCTCTCATCGCCGTAGATGTAGATCACCTCCGTCCCATCCTCCCTGAGCGCGTTGATGCGCCAGTTGCCGTCATCTCCCTTCTCTATGGAGACAACCTTGACGAGAGTCTCATCAGCTCCCTGTTCCTTCAGTCCTTCTGCCCCGACCATCGAAAGCGCAGCCGTAAGCATCAGAAGGATTGCGAGAATCCTGGTCTTTTTCATATTAATCCCCTTTTTGGCGTGTTTCCTCCTTAATCTAAGCCAATGGAACTGTACGGTCAATAAAACCATATGGAGTTTGCATGGAGGCCTGTGCTACCATCAGGCCATGGACGGAATGACTGTTAAGGACAAGGCGCTGCTCATGCGCTGCGTTGAGATAGCAAGGGAATCTATGAAGAAGGGCAATCATCCTTTCGGGGCGCTCCTTGCGGATAAGGATGGGAACATCCTTCTGGAGCAGGGAAACGAATTCCAGGAGGGCGGGAGTGCCTACCACGCCGAGACGCTTCTGCTTCTCAAGGCCGCCAGGCGCTACAGCCCGGAGGAACTTTCCGAGTGCACGCTCTATTCCAATTTCGAGCCCTGCTGCATGTGTACCGGAGCCCTCTACTGGACGAACGTGAGGCGCCTTGTATTTGGCGCGACAGAGAAGGATCTGCTCCTCTTCACGGGGGATAATGAGGAGAATCCTACGTTCTCTCTCTCCTCCCGTGACGTCATAGCCCACGGTCAGAAGGAGATAGAGGTCCTTGGTCCTACGGAGGACAAGGCGCTCCTCTCCGCGATCTGCAGCGATCATGCCGATTTCTGGAAGGAGCGTTGAGGACCTGCTTCCTCCGTTCCTGCGCCATGGCTGGATCGCGAGAGAGGAGGGGAACAGGCTCTATGTTACTGACAGGCGGCGTCTTCCGTCAGAGCATGTCGAGGTAGAGTGCCGCAGCACGGAGGATGCGGCACGCGCCATCCGTGATATGGTCACTCAGGGTGGAGGCCCCCTTGAGGTGGCGCTCCATGCACTTCGACTCGCTTACCGCAGGGGTGAGGATATAAGGGAGGCGGCGGCACTGCTCTCTGCAGCCCGCCCGACGAACTCTACGATGAGGCGCACGCTCTCTGCGGTTCTTGATGAGGCTGATTGCGGCAAGGATCTGGATGAAGCGATCGATGAGGCCTTTGCCTATTATGATGATCTCTATGACCGTGTATCGGACGTGGGGGAGGCCCTTATCGGGGATGGGGACGGGATCCTCACGCGCTGCTTTCCGGAGCATACCTTCATGCTCTCTGTCAGGAAGGCTGTGGAGAATGGAAAGGATGTCACCGTATATGTGCCGGAGACGCGTCCTTACCTTCAGGGGGCGAGGCTGACAGAGCCGTCCCTGAGGGCGATGGGCATCAGATGCTTCCTGATAACCGACGCCATGGGGGCCCACTTCATGGCAGAAGGGAAGATAGACCGCTTCATGACAGCATCCGATCTTGTCCTCTCCGACAGGACGGTCGTGAACAAGACCGGGACGCTCTCTGATGCGATTGCCGCGTCATTCTATGGCATTCCATATTATGCGTTCTCCCTTTCGATAGACAGGGAGGCGAGGCGTGATGCTATCATTATGGAAAGCAGGGAGGGCTGGGGCGAGCCTGGATCCGGGGCAAGGATGCTCTATCCTCTCTTCGATATGATTCCCCCGGAGCTCGTGACAGGGATAATAACCAAGGACGGTGTGATTTGAAGGCGATAATAGGCGGAACGGGAATAGACAGGGACGGCAGGTTCTATGAGAACACCGTCTCCAAGGTAAACAGATATGGTGAGGTCATATATTCCATCAAGGATGATATCGTGTATCTTCCACGGCACAGGCCGGGACACAGCCTGCCGCCTCACAGGATAAACTACAGGGCGAACATCGCGGAGCTGAGGTCGCTGGGCGTGACCGATGTGATATCGATCTATGCGGTGGGATCCATCACCAAGCTCATCGCACCCACCCGCTTCGGGCTCATCAAGGACTTCATCGACTTCGCCTTCGGCCGCGAGAACACCTTTTACGATGGTACGGAAGGTGCCGTCAGGCATGTGCCGATGGTCGATGCGTTCGATCGCGAGCTTTCGGCTGCGTTCATGGCTGTCTCCATGATGAGGGGCTATTCCATCCCGTCGAACGCGGTCTATGTGACGACGAACGGACCGCGATTCGAGACCGCTGCTGAGATCGAGGCATTCAGGCGCATCGGAGGGGATGTCGTCGGGATGACTCTCGGTACGGAGGCTGCCTTGCTCCGCGAGGCAGGGATACGCAACGCAGCTGTCGCTTATTCGATAAACTGGGCTGCCGGCCTCGATGCCGAGGGGATGGCGTTCATGGAGGGCGAGTCGATCATGAAGCTGGTCGATATCCTCATATCGATGGCTGAGGATACGCTTTCGAGGTTCTAGCATGGCTGTCATGATAAGAGGCTTCTCAGAGGAGGATCTGGGGGCTATGGTATCGATCTGGAACGAGGTGGTGGAAGAGGGCATTGCCTTTCCTCAGGAGGAGACGCTCTCGCTTTCATCCGGACGTACCTTCTTCTCCTCTCAGACGCGGAGCGCGGTCGCTGTCATGGATGGGATGATCGCCGGGCTCTATATCCTCCATCCTAACAACGTTGGCAGATGCGGCCATATCTGCAACTGCAGCTTTGCCGTGTCCGAGACCCTCCGCGGCCTTCATATCGGAGAGAGCCTTGTGCTTGATGCGATGGAGAGTGCGAGGAAGGAGGGCTTCAGGATCATGCAGTTCAATGCTGTCGTGCGCACGAACGTCCACGCAAGGCATCTGTATGAGCGCCTTGGCTTCACGCCGCTTGGAATGATCCCCGGAGGCTTTCGCATGAGGGATGGGCATTATGAGGATATCGTGCCGTACTATTCCATCCTCTAGCATCTCTGCTATATTCGTGCTATGAGAACGCTGCTTGGCTATTGGATGCTTGATAACGCTGATCTCTTCAGATATGCGGGAGAGCTGCAGTGCATGAGGGAAGGCGCTGGCAGCATACTCCTTTCCGGATCTGCCTCTGCCTTGCTTTCGGGCGTGTTCCGCGCGATGTATGGCGAGGCGCGCATCGTCGCCGTAAGCGAGGACAGGGCAGTGCTTGATGATGCCTGCTCGGAGGATGGGGCCCTGATCGCTGTCAATGAGCCATTCGCCTCCTATGAAGGCTCAGGCTTCGATATCGCGGTATCGGTGCTGGCGATAAGCGGGCTCGATACCAGGGAGCTCACGCCTTATCTCTTCGCCTTGCATGATGCTCTCCTGGATGGCGGCAGCCTCTATCTTTCGTTTCCTTCCACGGATAAGATATCACCGTATCCGAAGAAGCTTGTAGATGCCTGGTACGCCATGGATGAGAAGATCTACATGAAGCGCTATGTGCCCGAGGATGTGCTGATGGCGCTTTCCATGATCGGCTTTTCTATAAGGGCGATAGAGAAGGACGCGAACCCTGATCTGGGAGATATCACCTCGATACATGCCATGAAGGTGACAGATCGGTAGAGTCTCTGTAGAGATTCGGTGAACCCTGATGACTTCTGCCTTCTCTGATGCTATCTCTGATCATGGAGGCAATGAAATGAGGAAAAGCGCAGCTATAACGCTTGTGATAGCCATAGTGCTTATCGTTATTGGAGTCGGTCTTTCGGTATACGGGATCTATCTTGATTCCCCTCACGGCTATATCCGAAGCTTCGATCATGGCTTCGTCAGCTATCATGTGAGGTATGTCACCTCAGGATACGGCTCAGGCCATGCAGCCGCGACATTCGGCCATATGCTTTTCAACGGCGGCCTGGTGGCTCTGGTGATATCCTTCATCCTCAATCTCCATCGCGATAAGGAGGATAGGGAGGTCCGGGAGAAGGAGAGGAAGGCCGACAGGGCTGAGGCGGAGAAGGCTAGGACCGAAGCGATAGACGCGACGGTGCACGAGGAAGGTTCGAAGGACGATAGCACGTCCGGAGATTGACGCCGATCCTGTTTTGGGTTACAGTAGCACGGTAATTCTTATAAGGAGAGGAAAATGTCCAAAGCACATAGAGGAACAGGTATCCGCGATCAGTTCAACAATGGCAGGGCTACTTGCCCGGTCTGCAACAGGACTTCCATCAAGTGCCTTTACGAGAAGGAGATCGATGGGAACAAGGTCAAGATCTGCAAGGAATGCAACGCTAAGCTTTCCAAGTAAGATGATCTTTAGATCGAGGAAGAAAGATGATGAGAAGGTGAGGATGTCTGTAGAAGCATCCTCTCTTTTCGTTCCTATAGGAGAGTCCTTTGCGACTGCAGATGCAAGGGAGGCGGCCCGCATCATCCGTGATGATGGACCTGCAGCCCTTGTATTCATCCCATCGCTGGACGTGCTTTCATCTCCACGCCCGTGGGTCAGTGCCATTTCCTCGGCGTCGTTCGTCGTCGTCATCGGAGACGGGAGCCTTGCCCCATACCGCGCCTTCATGCGCCTTATCGACAATGTCATATACTCTCCGGTACCGCGCCGCCTTTCAGCAGCGTTCATCACAGGAAGCCGGGAGAGGGCCATGGAGCTTATCTCCGGGGCATCTTCCTCCATCGGCCGTACGATAACGGTCAATACGGTCCTTGCGCGTTGAGCCTTTCATTACATATACTCATCGTATGAGAAGCATGACAGGATACGGCCATGCGGTGCGCCGCACTGATGACTTTGTCATCGAGATCGTGATCAAGAGCTATAACAACCGTTATCTGGATATATCCAAGAACCTATCGTTCCCGCTCGTCCCCTTCGAGACCCTCGTGGATTCCCGCGTGAAGGATGTTGCCGCACGCGGCCATATAGAGGTGTCTGGCAAGCTCCATATACTGCGCTCATCGGTTCGCGTGAATGTAGATGAGGGGCTTCTCGATGAGTACATGAGGGCCTTTGCCGCCATAGAGGGAAGGACCGGCGTAAAGCCGATGCTTTCGGACTACCTTTCGGTGGATGGCCTCGTATCTCCTGATTCCGAGCTTTCCTCTGATATCTATCTTGATGCATTCACAGCCGCCCTTGACGAAGCCTTGCTGATGCTCTCTGCGGAGAAGGACAGGGAAGGAGAGGGAACCCGCTCGGACCTTTCGAGGCTCATGGATGAGTTCGAGGCATCCTTTGCCTCTATCGAGTCCCGCGCTGGCGAGCTTGAGGCGCATCTCGGCTCTCTCCTGGCGGAGAAGTATGAGGCGCTTACCGGAGAGAAGGGGAATGATAGCCCATTGTTCATGCAGGAGCTTGGCGCCCTCCTTGTCAGGTATTCGATAAACGAGGAGCTCTCGCGCCTCCGCGTCCATACCGCCGAGTTCAGGAGGCTTTTGGGACTTTCAGAGCCTGTCGGCAAGAAGCTTGATTTCCTCTGCCAGGAGATGCAGAGGGAGTGCAATACGATCGCCTCCAAGAGCCAGCTGGTGGAGATAAACCTTGCTGTCGTCTCGATGAAGGATAATATCGAGGACATAAGGGAACAGATAAGGAACATAGAATGAGGATCGCGATTTCATCAGAGAGCGGATGCGGCAATACCACGGTCACGAAGCTCGTGTCGGAGCGCCTTGGCTATCCTATGATAAACTTCACATTCCGGCAGCTCGCATCGGAGAAGGGCGTCGACTTCTGGACCCTCAGCCGCATGGCAGAGACGGATCACAGCATCGACAGGGAGCTTGACCGGAGGCAGACGGAGATGGCGATGGCCGTGCCTGACTGCGTGCTTGGATCGCGCCTTGCGATCTGGATGCTGGAGAAGGCTGATCTCAAGGTATATCTGAGAGCCACCCCTGAGACGCGTGCCAGGAGGATATTCAAGAGGGAGGGCGGAAGCTATGAGGAGCGCTATGCAGAGACCATGGATCGCGATAAGGCCAATACCCGCCGCTATATGGATATCTATGGCATAGACAACACGAAGCCCGAGGCCGTTGCCGACATCCTCATCGATACCGATGAGCTATCGCCGGATGAGATTGCCTCGATGATCATAGAAGCCGCTGAAGGGAAGACCGGACGCTGAGCGCGATGGACATGTTCACGAAGACGAAGTTCACGATCGAGCCGGGCCATGGGATGGGCTCCTATTCTCCCGGGCATATCCTGTGGCTTGCATGCGCTCTTCTGGCCATCGTCATTCTCGGACGGATCTACAGGGATTCCGAGGAAGGGAGGCGGAGGCTCATCCGTCGCATCCTTGCGGCACTGACGCTCATAGATGAGCTATACAAGGACATCGTCCCGATCGTTACGGGGCAATGGGACTGGGCATTCCTGCCGCTGCATATCTGCTCGATATCCATATTCGCCGTGGTCCTTCATGCAGTCACCGAGAGCGATAAGGTTGCCGAGTTCCTGTATGCGGTCACGCTTCCGACCGCGATCATGGCGCTGGCCTTTCCCAACTGGACTGCCGTGCTTCCCTGCTGCAACTATGAGTCGATCCATAGCTTCTCCGTCCATATCCTTCTCGTGATATACCCATCGATGCTGCTTTTCGGGGGCTTCCAGCCGTCCTTTGCGCGCCTGAGGTATTCGATCGTGCCGTTCGGGATGCTGGCAGCCGTTGCCGTGATAGCCAATGAGAGGCTTGGAACGAATTTCTTCTTCCTCAATGGCGGCGAGAGCGGAAATCCGCTGGGATTCATCGAACGGTACGTGGGAGGATGGTACGTGCTTGCCTTTCCTGTCATCGCAGCGGCCTGCTGGCTGCCGATGTACCTGCTGCCGCGCCATTTCAGGAGGAAGAGAGTAGTATGAAGGTCTACTTCACTAGCGATACGCATTCATATATCTTTCCATATGACTATATCCATGAGGGTACGAAGGATATGGGATATGCCCATCTTTCCTCTGCATTCTCCGATGAAGGCATCATCATAGACGGCGGAGATGTCCTTCAGGGCTCGCCTGTGATGCGGCAGGCGCTGCTCTCCGGCAGGAGGCCGTTGCCGATGGCCTCTCTCTTCAATGCCGCTGGACTCTGCGTGTTCACTCCGGGAAACCATGATTTTGATTTCGGCTATGACATGCTCGAGGCTCTCCTGTCCGATCTTGATGCCGTTCCCGTGGCCGCTAACGTGGAGGACGAGCGCGGACGGCTGGGCATCAGGCATCATCTCCTGATCGAAAGGGAAGGGCTGCGCATCTTCATAACCGGGGCTGTTACGGATTATGTGAATATCTGGGATGGAGAGAAGCTCGAAGGCCTTAGGCTCACCGATGCGGTCAAGGCGCTTGAGCGGGAACGGAAAGAGATGGAATCGCTTCGTCCCGACTGGTCGATCTGCATCTACCATGGGGGCTTCGGCGGAGGGATGGAGAACAGGGGAGAGGAGATCGCCGCACTCGGCTTTGACTACCTTCTTACCGCGCATCAGCACCAGACGATCGAGCCGTTCCGTATCGGAGATACCATCGCGCTTCAGGCTGGATGCCGGGGGGAGTGGGCTGCGGAGCTTGAGCTTGGACGCGACGGCTCTCACGCAGAGCGCCTTATCCGATGTTCTGCATCAACTCCTCTGAAGGGGCGTATAGCCTCTCTCCTCTCAAGCGGTATCGAGGCTGAGGTGAATGCGTCGCTCTCTGCGGTGATCGGGCATGTCGATGGCATCCTTGAGGATGAGGGAGAGGTTGAGAGCGCCATCCATGGCTCTTCCCTCGTGGATTTCATCAATGATATCCAGCTCTCGCTCACCGGTGCAGATGTCTCTGTCGCCTCCCTTGCCAATGAGCCTGTATCGATAGGTCCTGATGTCACTCTGGGGTCCTTGCTTGCCTCTTATCCGTTCTCGAACAACCTCACGCTCCTTTCGATGAGCGCGGGCCTTCTCCGGAGGGCTATGGAGCGCTCTGCCTGCTTCATAGACAGCAGTACATCCGGTCCAGTGCAGTCGCCTTTCTTCTCTCCTGGCAAGAAGGAGAGATACAACTTCGATTTCTATCGCGGGCTGTCATACGCCTTCGATTACCGCAGGCCTCGGGGAGAGCGCGTCGTGCGGATGGAGAGGAACGGCATCGATCTCCTTGCTCATCCGGAGACGATGCTGCGTGTCGTCGTCAACAGCTACCGTGCCTGCGGTACCGGTGGCTATGAGGCATATAGGGAGGCCTCTGTCGTGAGGACATATTCAGAGGAGATGCAGGATCTCCTGATCAGCGCTCTTTCCCTTCCCCATGCAGCCATTCCTTCTCCTACGGATTTCTCTGCTATCTATTGAACCTTTTTCATCTTTGGATTAGCTTCTTCTGGGTTTTCCTTAGGAGTGGATCATGGAAAAGAAAGATTATCTGAGCAGGCTTCCTGTCGTATTCCTGCTAGCTATGCTGAGCTGCTTCCTCTGGGGCAGCGCGACGCCTGCCATCAAGATCGGATATGAGATATTCGGCATTGCCAGCTCTGATACTGTCTCAATCATCCTCTTTGCCGGCATACGTTTCTTCCTTGCGGGCATACTCGTCATAATCGTGCAGTCCGTGATGGCCGGCCATCTGATAACGCCGGAGAAGGGCTCCTGGCCTTCGATCCTCAAGCTGAGCCTGGCTCAGACGATGGTCCAGTATTTCTGCTTCTATGTCGGCCTTGCCCATACAAGCGGCGTTACCGGTACCATCCTTTCAGGTGCGAGCGGCTTCTTCTCGATCCTTCTTGCTTCCCTCGTCTTCCGCTATGAGCGCCTTACGCTTCCTAAGATCATCGGCTGCGTGATGGGCTTCGGAGGCCTGATCGTGATGAATGTATCATTCTCCGGCGGTACCGTATTCCACTTCTCTCTTGCCGGCGAGGGCCTCGTGCTTCTATCAACGCTGAGCCTCGCTCTCTCAGGAATACTTGTGAAGAAGTACTCTGCGCGCTTCAGCGTCGTGATGCTGAGCGGCTATCAGTTCATAGCAGGCGGCTTCGTGATGATCGTGGCAGGCCTTGCCCTCGGAGGCCGCATAGACCTCGTTCCCCAGCTATCTGCGTATATCCTCCTCCTGTACCTTGCCCTGATCTCAGCGGTCGCGTATTCGGTGTGGGGAATACTGATGAAGAACAACCCGGTAAGCCGCGTATCGATATTCAACTTCATGACACCGCTCTTCGGCGTGCTCCTGTCCGCGATCTTCCTTGGAGAGGTCGATCAGGCGCTGCAGCTCAATAAGCTTCTGGCGCTCGTCCTCGTATCTGCAGGAATATATGTCGTCAACAGGAAATACGGAGCCGTGACTGAATGAGTGCCGAGCATAGGGAGGCCGTGCTGCATTATACCGCGGCTTTCATCGGCGGACTCTTCGGCCTCTATGCGATAATCTGCCGCCTGACGTTCGGTTCGGCCCAGACGATGAATATGATCAGCCTCATCAGCGATCTCCTTGGAAATGATATAGAGGACTTCCTATATCGGCTTGGGGTCCTGATCCTCTATTCCGCGTCGATCGTGCTCGCGATAGCGATAGGGGAGAGAAGGCCGCGCCAGCTGAAGCTCATCAGCCTTTCGATCGATGCGGCCGCAACGCTTATGCTGGGCTTCTTCCCTGAGGATATGAACCACATCCTCGGTCTCTATCCGATATTCTTTGCCATGGCGTTCCAATGGTGTACGTTCAAGGGAGCCTATGGCTTCGTCTGCTCCTCCGTCTTCTCTACGAATAACCTCAGGCAGTTCCTTGCCGGAATAGTCAGCATAGTGGAGGGAAAGGAGAGCGCAAGGGTATCGAGGATGCATGTGTTCGGCCTCACGCTGCTTTCGTTCCATCTCGGCGTTGCCGTCCAGTTCCTTCTCTGGCAGCGCTTCGGCATACCAAGCATCTGGTTCGCGTTCGTTCCCATAGCCGCAGCCGCCGTGATGGCTGCCGTGGAGCTCAGAGATAGATGCTGAATGCGTGGTGGCAGTGAGGGCAGGTTACCAGGATCCTCTCTTCCTCCTGCACCCTTCTGCCGATGTCCACGACCTCGCCTGGCCGCCGCTCCTCGATAGTGAAGCCAAGGGCCGCAAGCCTTGCCTTCTCGCGCGCAGGAAGCCTGTGCGTGATGATTGCGTCCATGACGCCTTCTGCTTCCATTGCCTTAGTGTCGAGCACGGGCAGGGCTGATATTATCATCCCTATCCCATCGTTGAAGCGCAATGCATCCCTTATATCTGTGATATCCGCGCCTTCCTCGACCAGGAGCACTGACCTGCCTCCTTCATCCACAGAGTAGATACCATCATCGATCCTTTCCAGAAGCAGCCCGTTCCATGGCTTATACCAGATGTAATCATCGAGCGCTATCGTGTCTCCATCTCTGCTGATCACGGCAAAATGAGGGTATCCTCTCTCCGGAAGCGCTATGCTGTATGAGGCGAAGAGCGATGATGCGATGAGCATGGCTGATATTAGGGCAAGCAATCTTCTCATGCATGTATCTTAGCATGGCGATAGCCCCAGTCGTCTATGTTTCCCGTATTGCCGTGCCTGCATTCCCGCGGGAATCCGCATATTCCATTTTGCTTGACGGCTGGCTTTTCCGGTGTACAATAATTAAAAGATTTAATTAATTAACAGGAGGATGCCTTGCTCTCGAAGATGAATAAGGGTGTTCCTAAGCAGAAGGAACGGAAGCTGAAGGACTTTTCTGATGGTTCGGCTCGCGTAAGGGTGCTTACGATGGTCCTTTCAGTACTGTGCGGGGTACTCCTATGGTACCTATTGTCGATTCTTCCAGGAGTAGGGGTTATCCTTGCTGGCCCGCAGGACATCGTGAATGATGCCATGCCTGAGCTTATGAGCGATGGCTCTGACGGGCAGTTTGAGGCCTATCTGCTCCTTAAGCATATCTACTGGTCATTCAGGAGGGTTCTCGGAGGATGGCTCATAGCTTTCGTGATAGCCTTGCCTGTTGCCTTCCTCATGGGATGGTATAAGACCTTCCGCAACATCCTAGATCCATGGATCCAGTTCTTCCGTACCATTCCGCCTATCGCGCTGATTCCCCTTGTGATCCTTCTCATGGGGACCGGGGAGCGATCGAAGATAAGCGTAATCTTCATCACATCATTCCTCGTGATGACCGTGACGATCTATCAGGGTGTGAAGAATCTTGATCTCACGTTAGTCAAGGCTGCATATACGTTCGGCGCAGGAGATCTGTCTATCTTCATCAGGGTTGTGGTCCCTAGCGCCTTTCCTTTCATCCTTACGGCTGCCAGGCTTGGAGTCTCCACTGCGCTGACCACGCTCATCGCCGCAGAGATGACGGGAACCTTCTATGGGTTAGGAAGCATGATACAGACTGCCCAGATTTATTTCCGGATGGATAAGGTGATGCTGGGAATAATCTGTATTGGCGTTATCGGCTTCATACTCGATCGCCTTCTGCTTCTTGCAGAGAAGAAACTAACGAGGTGGCAGTGATGGACGAAAGGAAGAAGAAGATATCCATTGAAGGTGTGAAGAAGAGGTTCCTGTCGCATGACGGAAAGGAAGTCATCGCGCTGAATGGTGTTAACCTAGGGATATATGAAAATGAATTCGTATGTGTCGTAGGCCCGTCGGGATGCGGCAAGACTACCTTGCTCAACATAATAGCTGGCCTTGAGCATGCTTCGGAAGGCAAGGTTCTTATCAATGGCAATCCGATAGTAGGACCCGGCAATGACAGAGGCGTGGTATTCCAGCAATATGCGCTCTTTCCATGGCTCACTGTCAAGAAGAATGTCGAATTCGGCCTTGCATACAAGTACATCAAGGAGACGGATCCTTCGACAGGTGAGGCAAGGTATAGGAAGCTTACCAAGGCGGAGAAGGCCGAGATAAGCGAGAAATACCTCAGGATGGTTGACCTTCAGGATTTCTCCGATTCCTATCCTAAGGAGCTGTCTGGCGGAATGAAGCAGCGTGTTGCGATCGCAAGAGGCTATGCCATGAATCCTGAGGTCCTTCTGATGGATGAGCCATTCGGCGCGCTAGATGCCCAGACAAGGGCGCAGCTTCAGGAAGATCTGCTTAAGACCTGGGATACGGAGAAGAAGACCTGCTTCTTCATAACGCATGATGTCGAGGAGGCTGTCCTCCTTGCTTCTCGTGTCGTGATAATGAGCGCCAGGCCCGGCCGGGTCAAGGAGATCATCGATGTAGATCTTCCATATCCCCGCAACCAGGCGACGAAGCTCATGCCGAGATTCAATGAGTATAAGAACGCGATATGGGAGAACGTGTATCAGGAATATCTGGAGGTGAAGAGATAATGCTTCGTATAGGTATCGTAGGCGTAGGCGCAACCGTATCCATCGCTCATTATCATGCTCAAGGCTATATCGATGAGGAAAAACGGTGCAGGATATGTGGCGTATATGATATCAACAGGGAGGCGGCAGAGGCATGGATCATCTCCCATGGCCTTGATGCGAAGGCCGTCGATTCATTTGATGATTTGCTTGATCTCGTGGATGCCATAAGCATATGTACGCCTAACGCGTTCCATTTCCAATATGCAGAGAAGGCTTTGGCAAGAGGAGTGTCCGTCCTGGTCGAGAAGCCATTGGCAATGGATGTCTCAGAATGCAGGGTGCTGGCAGACCTGGCGAGGAGCGGCAATGCATATTCCATGGTAGGCATGGTGTACCGTTATTGTTCGATCGTCCAGAAAGCCAGGAAGATCATTGATGAGAGATTCTCCTCGATCTATACGATAGATGGCCACTTCGGAGGTAAGCGGCTTGCGAATCCTGGCAATCCTCTTGAATGGCGCATGATCCGCAGGCGCTCTGGAAGCGGCGCTATCGGAGATTTCGGCTCCCATCTCGTAGATGTCTCATATTTCCTTACTGGAATCCGCTTTGATGAGGTTTCCTGCTTTTCTTCGACATCGATAAGGGAAAGAAGCTTCGATGGGGGGACCGGTGCCGTGGAGAATGATGACTCTGCCGTGATGATCTGCCGGAAGGGCGATACGGTTGCATCCTATGCAGTGAGCCGGATTGGAATGGATGACCTAAGGCTTCTGATAACCGGTGACGCGGGAATGATAGAGGTCTCCTTGAGAGGAAAGGGCGAGCTTACCTATTGGGAGAAGGACCGTGACGGAGGATACACCGGACGCATCGAGGTCCTGCAGGCCGATGAGGATATTCCTTTCGATGATTGGTTCAGGAAGGAGATAAGCTCATTTATCGATGGAATAGAGGGAAAGGCTAATCAGAATGCTTCATTTGACGAGGCCGTCTATGTAGAGGATATCCTGCAGAGAGCCGATGGCGGAGAGTGCGTATGAGGAATGGATTCCATACCAATTCGTTCGTGTGGGCTGGATTGCGTGATCTGGATAGGATTGCGGATATAGCATTGTCGCTTGGGTATGATTTCCTTGAAGTCGGCCCTGGCGTTGAAGGTTCGCTGAAGGAGGCTGCAAGGCGCATCTCCATCGGGGCGATGATCTTCTGCCGCAATTTCATAGATGATGATGCTGCGGTTGCCGGATCCTTCCGGAAAGAGCTGTTCTCCAAGCTTGAGACCTGCTCGGAGCTTTCTATCCCTAAGCTTATCTGCTCTACAGGGATAAGCCGATCAAGGTCGATTCCGCCGGAGGGTGGATGCAATCCGCTCCTTAGCCTTGAGCCTGCTCTTGATTTCCTCGGGATACTCACGGAGAAGGCAAGGCATCTCGGGGTCCGCATCCTGATCGAGAACTGCCCGATGTATAGGAATATCGCGATATCTCCGTATATGTGGGGAAGGATCTTCCCTGAATTCAGCCCGGAAGTGCTTGGCATCTGCTATGATCCGTCACATTTCGTATGGCAGATGATTGATGTCTATGAGCCTTTGGAAAAGTGGAAGGACAGGATATTCCATGTACATCTGAAGGATACGGCTCTCTTCCGCGACAAGCTTGGAGATGTTGGAATCCTGCATAACACGGCCCGTGAGAAGGGCTTTGAGGAAAACCAGTGGTGGCGTCATACGATAATCGGGGACGGTGAGATCAATTGGGGCCGCTTCTTCTCCATCCTTGGTGAGGACAGCCCTGCAGATCTCAGCTTCGAGCTTGAGGATTGCATGTACGAAGGCGATCCTGAGAAGGTCCGGAAGGCAATGGCGATCCAGAAGGCAAGGCTGGATGGATATCTGATGAGATAAAACTCCGCATAGGAGGAAAAGGAGGATCCTTATGAAAAGGATGATGGTTATTCTTTGCGTTCTTCTCGCGTCTGCAGCGCTTTTCGCTAGCGGAGCAGGAGAGGAGGCAGCTGCGACTGCCGGCAATGCCCCGGACAGGCTGAATGTCATATACCATCCGACGATCGGAGGTTCGACAGCAATCGCGACTGCTATGAATGAGGGCTTCTTCGAGGAGGAGAATCTTGATGTAAGGCTGCAGATGTATACATCCGGTCCTCCTGAGATCGCTGCGATGGTTGCAGGGCAGGCTGACTTCGGATTCATCGGAAGCGGAGCCGCATGGCTTGCCTTCAGCGGACAGGTAGATATAGTCGCCTTGGATAATATCGCCCTGACGGAAGAGATCGTTACCAGGAAGAGCAGCGGCATCACCCAGATCTCTGATCTCAAGGGCAAGACTGTCGCAGTCCAGGAAGGAGCTGCAGGACACACGCTCCTGAAGGTCGCGCTCCAGGCTAATGGAATGTCGGAATCTGATATCAGGATACTCAATATCAGCAATGATAATATCCCGTCGACATATGGAGATGCATCCATAGATGCATGGGCAGGATGGAAGCCTTCGACCACAAGCCTTAAGACTGCCCTTGGGGATGAGGCCGTTGTCCTGGCGACGAATCAGACCTATCCAGAGTATGCATTCCCGTCTGTGTGGGTAGCGAATAAGGATTTCATAGATAAGAATCCGGACGTGTCGCAGAGGTTCATCAATGCCCTTGTGAAGGCTCAGATATTCAGGGCAGAGAATCCGGAACAGGCATGCGCATATGCCTCGACCTATGCCCAGCAGCCTACTAATGAGCTTACTGCGCAGCTCCCTGATGTCATGTTCCCGACTGAGGCAGAGTTCCGTGATTACTACATGACGGATAGCTTCTCGACGATGCTAGAGAACCTCAAGGCTGTTCAGAGTGCGAACGTTACCGGCAATCTTACCATTGCTGATACATATGAGGATAGCTTCGTCAAGGCGATCTTCAGTAACTGATAGGAGGAGTGTGATGAGGTTTTCCCTTGCATATCAAGACGCTTCATTGAATGATGAGATAGCTGCATTGAAGGAAGATACGGATTGTCTGTCTGCCTTGAAGCTTCTGATTTCCCCTGAAAGCTTTGCTGGCTTGAAGGGATGGATGGGTAAAGCCTCATTCTCAGCTCCGGTAATGGATGAGATCCACTCGATTTCCGACAGGATAAGATCCGATGGCGATCTATTCGTCCTTGTCGGGGTCGGTGGATCTAACCAGGCCGCTCAGGCTGCCATAGATGCTCTTGGTGATGGCTTCAGGCATAATGTCAGATATGCCGGCAATGGACTTTCTCCTAGAGCGCTTTCCAGGCTTCTGGAAGAGCTTGATGGACGGAATGAGATATATGTTAACGTCATTGCCAAGAACTTCGCAACGCTCGAGCCTGGCAGCCATTTCCGTGTCCTGCGCTCATATCTTGAGAAGAGATATGGAAAGGCTGATGCAGGAAGAAGGATCATAGCCACAGGGACGATAGGTTCCTCCCTTGAAAGGATATCGAGGGAAAATGGATATACGTTCCTAGCGTTCCCGGAGGATATTGGCGGCAGGTATTCTGCCCATTCCGCGGTAGGACTTCTCCCTATGGCTGTAGCTGGAATAGACGTGGACCGGCTGGTAGAGGGTGTTTCCGACCAGATGGATGAGGAAGTCCGGCATGGTATTGATTCTGCCGCAGCGTCCTATGCGATCGCAAGGCGGCTGTTATATGAAAAAGGCTTCTGCATCGAGCAGCTTGTATCAGAGGAGCCTTCCCTGAGGCTCTTTGGACGATGGTGGAGGCAGATGTATGGAGAGAGTGGAGGAAAGGATGGCCTTGGGATATATCCTGCTACGTCTATCTATACGGAAGATCTTCATAGCATTGGCCAGCTTGTCCAGGAAGGGGCCCGAAATCTTTTTGAGACATTCCTCTCGATGCCAGATGATTCTTCATTGATCATTCCGGCCTCATCATATGCAGATGGATTTGAGTACATCGAAGGGAAGGATCTTGCAGAGATGAACAGGATTGCGATCGATGCGACGATCGGAGCCCATTCCTCTGCCGGCGTTCCCTGCATAAGACTGGATGCTGATGGATGTGATGCCTATTCATGGGGACGCGTCTTCTACTTCTTTGAGTTTTCCTGTGCGCTTTCCTGCCTTCTGTTCGGTGTGAACCCATTTGATCAGAACGGGGTAGAGGAATATAAGCGGCGTATGTTCAAAGCCCTAGGGCAGAATGGGGTATGAATCGAGGAGGCCTGATGCGCCGGCAATCAAGGATCAGTCCCGCAGATCAGGATTGATGTCCTCCCTCTGATTACAGAAGCTGCGAAGGCAGAATGCATCGATAAGCGATGACGGTCTTCTTTGCCATGTGATATGGATTTCTGTATGGAGTATGATTTGAGGTTTTCGAAGGAAGCTCGAGCTGACAGGATCCGCGCTGTAGAGAAACGGACTATTTTGCAGGCTATCTCATGTTTAGCCATCAAGACTTTCGTTTATTAAGATTCGTAGCTCTGTGAAGTACTTTTCGGTTTCTGGTCTTATATCTCTTACTAGATAGTCAAATATCATATGTATGCATCGATATCCTTGTAATTCCGGCTGCTGACTTATCGTTGCTGCAATGAATCCGTCTTGCATGCCTTTCCTTGCAAACTCGTTGTAATCGACAGCTATGACTCTTATAGTCCGACCGGTTTCCTTGATAGTATCTCTGATTGCCTCAATTACATTTTGCTGTGATGTAGTGAATAAGAAATCAATATCATTGTCTTTCTTCAGTATGTCACGAACCATGACATAGTTTTGGAAAGGGTTTTGCATTAGCTCTATGGTTCCCTTCAGTTGTATATTTGGATATCTTTCTTTCAACGTCTTATCTAGCGATTCGATTCTTGTCTTATGGTTGAACATATTTAGCGTTGGGCTGAATGCAAGCACATTTGCCTTATTATCTGATGCTAGGAGATGAAGAAGTCCTGCCCCGATCCTTCCTGCCTTCTCATAATCCGTACCGATATATGCCATTGGCTTGACATTATCCAGGAAGGCCCCGAGAAAGAAAATCGGTAATCCGCCTTCCTGTAATTCTTTAAGCTTATTTTCTATTGCTGGATTATCTATGGGAACTATTGCTAGAGCTGAAATGCCATCCTCAATCATCTTGTTTATTTGTTCAAGCTGTATTTCATGATTGAATTCAGAACCATATGCAATACGCACATTCACGTTATAATCCGCTATTTCCTTTGCGGCATTCTCGATTCCCTTCATTACATCTGAATAGAATCTATTTGGCTTTATATGCGTAATGACACCGACTGTTATGTTTTTATTTTTATTTACAAGCGATTTAGCTATCGTGTTAGGATGATAATCGAGTTGCTTTGCGATTTCCTTTATTCTTCTGGCAACATCTGGGGCCACGCGGCCCTTGTCTTTCAATGCTCTGTCGACCGTACCTATTGAAACTCCTGCAATCGAAGCGATCTGCTTCATGGTTGCTGCCATACAAACTCCTTAGAATTAACGATTACGCAAAAATACAAATTCTTATTCAAGGGTATATCATAAGATTTTAATTGACAACATAAAAAACTGCAGTAGGATATATGTATAGAGTTGCGTAAACGTTTACGCAAATGGAGGTTCTATGCATGCGCTGACAATGCCTGAGCCAGGGAAGGTCATATGCCAAGAGCTGAATATGCCGGTAAGGAGTGTTGATTCTGCACTCGTAAGAATGGTCTGTTGTGGCATCTGCGGCTCAGATATAACGGCATACAAGGGATCGAACCCGACAGTTCGATATCCGATTGTTGGAATCGGCCATGAAGGAATTGGCGTGATTGAGGATATAGCGCCTAATGACAAAGGGTTGAAGAATGGAGATAGAGTTGCCCTTGAACCCTATATTCCATGCGGAGAATGCCATGAGTGCGTTATCGGACGCTATAATAACTGCGAACATCTGCATGTTGCTGGGGTGCATACTTCTGGGATGATGATGGATTACGTAAGCCATCCGGTTTCTCTGATTCATAAGCTTCCGGATTGTATCGATGATATAGATGCGGCTCTTGCAGAGCCATTTTCCATCGGCTTACATGGAGTTGCCAGAGGAATGATCTCGAAGGGTGAGGTATGTGTGGTGATGGGGGCAGGACCGATAGGCATCCTTACAGCCTTTGGCGTTATGAGCAGAGGAGCCACTCCGATTATCGTTGATATAATTCAGGCTCGACTTGATGATGCTATTTCTCTCGGGATTCCTTACGCATTCAATAACAAGGGCAATGAGTTGCCTGAATTCATCAGATCCGTCAACGATGGCAATCTTGCAGATGCCTTCATTGACTGCACCGGTTCTCCTGCTAGCCTTTTAACGTTTCATGAATATGTCAGACATGGAGCCCGCTGTGTCTTGCTTGGATGGCCTAAGGATATCGTACAGGTCAATACTATTCGTTGCATGCAGAAAGAGCTTGATATATTAACCTCGCGTAATTCCAAGGATAAGTTTCCTGAGGCAATCAAGCTGATTGCTGATGGATTCCTTCCTGCAAGGAAGATGATAACGAAGGTTATCACCATGGAAGAATTCAAGGATACCATTGAGGACATGATCCGTAGTCCTCAGGATTATATGAAGGTCATAGTAAGAATATAGGGAAAGCAGGACAGTAACTGCTGATTTCTGTCGTATATTCCCGCTTGTGAGATAAAAAGGAGGAAAGAAATGAGAAAGGTCATTTCCGTTTTATTGGTTATTCTTATGGTATCTTCTGTATTTGCAGGAGGATCTGGTGAAAGGAATTCTGTGGAATCCTATCCTAGAAAGACTGTTAATTTCGTTGTTCCTGCTGCAGCTGGCGCTACGATGGATATTCTTGTCAGAGGACTGGATGAGAGCCTTGATCTTGGTCAGCCGCTTGCTATTTCCAATATGGCTGGGGCCAGCCAGACACTTGGGTTGGCAGAGGTTGCATCACGTCCTGCAGACGGATATACGCTGACATGTTCTGGAGCCGCTGGAACATTGATTCAGCCACTTCTGCTTGATCTGACTTATGACTTTGATGATTTCAGGTACATTTCTCTTCTAAACGATGCGATTCCTAATGCCATTGGAGTTTCTGCTTCATCTCCGTATTATTCTTGGGATGACATCCAGGCAGCGCTTGACGCTGGAGAGACTATACATTTTACCTCGCCGAATACAGGTTCCGTTGGACATCTTGCTGCGTTGAATCTAATTAATCAGATTGAGAATGGAGAACATGCATCGTATGTTTCCTATAATGGATCTGCTGAGGCTGATACTGCTGTCATGAGCGGTGATGTCGATTTCATCGTCAATGATGTAGATCTCATCATGGATAGGGTGAATAATGGCCAGTACAGGTGCATCATGGTTCTTTCCGATGAGCGAAGCGACCTTGCTCCGGATGTCCCCTCTGCATTGGAGCTTGGAATAGAGGGTATGAGCAATTTTATGGGCATGACATGGATCATGATCAAGGCAGATACTCCTGACGAGATAGTCTCTTATATAAAGGCAAGGCTTGATGAGGCAATCGGATCTGAGAGCTTTACTGATTTCTTGGCAACTATGAACAAGCAGCCTACAAGGGTCCTTCCTGAAGAAGAGATAACGGAGATTCTTCGTAACGCGCAGGAAGCCTACAAGTCCGTTATCGATTCGCTATAGGAGGAATGTGATGATTACATATGGAGAGGTAAAACGTAATCTGATTGCCTCTATAGCATTCCTTGCATTCGCGCTCTTCATGATTTTGTTCGCAATACCTACCGAGATAAATGTCAAGAGCGGGTTGCTGGCAGGTGAAAGCTCTTCAGAGAGCAGATTATTTCCTTATTTCGCATCTGGAATAATGGGTATTGCCGCGATTATCCAGATTGTCAGGAATCTACATTCTTATTCTGTTCTTCGCAGATCTGGAGTAGAGAACACAGAACATATGGATGTAGGGAAGGAGTTGAAGGCTCTGGCTATCTTGGTGCTTTGCGTCGTATATGCGATTCTTTTCTCAGCGATAGGGTATATCGCTGCATCTATAATCGTGACGCCGATTGCCTTGTTCGTAATGGGTGGAAGGAAATGGCAGTACTATGTGAGCGTATTGGTTGTTGTATTCATCATGTTCGTCATTTTCGAATATGTCTTGTATGTCCCGCTTCCATAAGGAGATGAATAATGATTGATGTATTATTGAATATTATTAACCCATTTAATCTCCTGATGATGAATATTGGCTTGGCTGCAGGAATAATAATCGGTGCACTTCCAGGGTTGTCCGTAGTGCTTGCGATAACTGTTCTTCTGCCATTTACATTCGGTATGTCTTCAATACCAGGGATGTATCTTCTTCTTGGAGCATACTGTGGGGGTGTATATGGTGGATCCATAACAGCAATCCTGATCAACACACCCGGCACCCCTAACGCTGCGGCTACTGTATTTGATGGATATCCATTAGCCCAGCAGGGAAGAGCAGGAGATGCATTGAAGACCGCCCTTGTTGCAAGTTGTGTTGGCGGTATCCTCAGCTGCTTCTCATTAATGTTCTTCGCTCCTATGCTTGCTTCAATGGCTCTTAAGTTCGGTGCGCCAGAATATTTCTCTCTTTGCATCTTCGGACTTGTCGTTGTTGTCGTGATAAGCGGTAAATCGATATCAAAGAGTTTTATGCTTGCCGGTCTCGGATTGCTCGTGTCAACGATAGGTGTCGATTCGATATCGGGGAACGCCAGATTCATGTTTGGCAGGAGCGAGCTCCTCGGTGGTGTACAGACAGTTGCATTGATGCTGGGGGTCTTTGCGATAAGCGAGATACTTCTGAAAAGCTATACGGGACAGGAGTCAGTCACTAAGAGCGTGGAATTCAAGAAGGCATCGATAAAGATCTTTGAGATACTTCGATATTGGAAGACGCTCCTTCGGAGCTCGATCATTGGAATTATTATTGGTGCAATTCCAGGAACAGGAGGAGCTCTAGCTGCTTTCTTAAGTTATAATACTGCAAAAGCTCGTTCAAAGAATCCAGATATGTTTGGTACTGGAATCATTGAGGGTGTCGTTGCACCAGAATCAGGAAACAATGCAGTAACAGGAGCGACTCTGATTCCGATGCTGACGCTTGGTATTCCTGGTGATACGGCAGTTGCCGTGCTTTTCGGGGCATTAACGATGCAAGGGATAACCCCGGGACCTGATCTCTTTACCTCTGATAAATTCTGGGTCTACTGCATCATGGGAGGACTTCTGCTTATCAATATCTTCATGCTTCTGCAGGGTGAGTTCTTCGTGCATGCGTTTGCACATGTCACGAAAGTTCCGTTCTGCATTCTCGTTCCATCAATAATGGTCTTCTGCCTATTAGGAGCATATGCGATAAGGAACTATGCCTTTGATGTGATGATAATGTTGGCTTTTGGAGTAATCGGTTATCTGTTGAAACGTGCGGATTTCTCGATTGCGCCGCTTCCAATCGCATTGGTTCTTGGCCAGCTTACTGAGAATAACCTGAGGCGTTCGATAACACTGGGAGAAGGATCTCTTTCGATTTTCCTGCATAGGCCTATTGCAATGGCCTTCCTGCTGATTTCTTTGATAATCCTTCTTTTCCCATACATCAAGAGGGCTTATAAGCACATGAAAGGAGTAAATGCAAATGCCTGATCTGAATATACTTCTGCTTACGTTTGATGATATGAACTATGATTCTCCAGGATGTTATGGAAATCCGATGGATGGCATAACGCCTAATCTTGATAAGCTTGCTGCAGAAGGCATGGTATTCGAGCATTCCCATGTAACGATAGGTGTATGCCAGCCATCTCGCTCTGCTATACTCACAGGACTTTTCCCTAATCATAATGGAGCTCGTGGCTTTGAAGATATCGATGAGAGTGTGACAACCCTCACGCAGGTTCTCCATGATAATGGATATTATAATGGGATTATCGGAAAAGAGGATCATGTAGCACCGAGACGTAAGTTCTTCTGGGATGAATATGTGGCTGTCTATAATGAGGAAAACGGGTGGGGACGTGATCCAGAGGTGTATTATGAGAAGTCCTTTGAATTCTTTCGCAATGCAAAGGATTCAGGTAGGCCATTCTTTGCAATGATCAACTCTCATGATCCTCATCGGCCATTTGCGGGGGCAGATGATGAGATAAGGTATTTTGGACATCATACGACGGCTCCAAAGATGTATTCGCCTGATGAGGTCTATGTGCCAGGACATCTGCCTGACCTTCCGGATATCCGCAAGGAACTTGCTCAGTATTATTCTTCCGTGCATCGTGGGGATGCCACGATAGGAAGGATTCTGGATGCCTTGGAAGAAAACGGTTACAAAAGAAATACGCTTGTTCTCTTCCTTAGTGATAATGGGATGGCTTTCCCGTTCGCAAAGACAAACTGCTATCAGAATAGTACTCGGAGTCCATATATCCTGCGGTGGCCTGAGAGGATAAAGGGAGGGCAGGTTTGCCATGCATTGATATCTGGTGTTGATTTCGCTCCTACGATACTTGACATACTTGGGTTAAGACAGATTAGTGGCTTTGATGGTAAATCATTCAAGAATGCCATCCTTGCGGGGCAGGAAGTGAATGAGGATATCTTCACGATGTTCTTTAAGACGGCGAATAATGCTGTAACGAAGATGGCTAGGAGCTATCCGATGCGATGCGTTCAGAATAAGCGATTTGCATATATCTTTAATGACTGGTCAGATGGCAGAAATGTCTTTATGAATGAATCAACAGAAGGTTTGACATTTAGTGCCATGCAGGAAGCAGCAAAGGAGGATGATTACATTAAGGACAGGGTTCATCTCTTCCAATACAGGGTAGTTGAGGAATTCTATGATGTCGAGCAGGATCCCAATGCCCTTGTCAATCTTATTGATGCCGTTGAGTACAGGGATATCATTCAGCACTTTCGGCAACGGATGAAGGAAAATCTGGAAGCTGCTAAGGATCCCTTACTGGATAGCTTCATCCAAAAAGTCCTACTAAGGGAACATATTGCGGAATGTAAGAAGGAATGAATTCGTGGCACGGTATACTAGTGAATGTCCTGTATTTCCGTTTACTTCTGTAAGATCCATACATTGTGTTACGATATAGGAAAGAAACGGGAGGGATTTTATTGAATCCGAGTGGCTCGAACGGTCTTCATGACATAAAGATCCGGAATATCATAAGGATCCGTGAGATGATATTCCGGAATTATCCGATATGCCGCGTTGATCTGGCAGAGACGCTAGGAGTAACGCTTCCGACCGTTACGACAAATATAAAATCAATGCTTAGGGAAGGATTCATAATAGAGAAGAAGCCTTCTGGCCATGCATCTGTCGGCAGGACGCCTTCCTTGATTGAGCCAAATCCTGATTATGGCCTGATCGCGGGAATGGAGATCAATCCATATAGGGCTGTCCTTGTTGTTTCTGATATCACAGGAAGGGTGATCGACAGGGCTTCCTTCAGGCTTTCTTCCTATTCATACGATGCAATGGCTGGGCAGGTAGCTTCATATGCATCTTCCTTCCTCATTCCATATCGGGAAAGGGTGCTGGGGTTTTCCATAGCGCTGCCGGGGCTTATCGATGAGGATTCCGGGACGATAAGGCGGTCCTCGAATGAAGATTGGAATGGAAAGCGGCTTGCTGATGATTTATCTGCGATGATAGGAGTGCCTACGATAGTCGAGAATAACGTCAAGGCACGCGTGATAGCCTATGATCTATTTTCAAGGGAACCGGAGCATGACTGGTTCTCATATTATTTCATCTTCAAGGGAATCGGCTGCTTTATGGCGGAATCATATCCAGATTCATTATGTACCGTCATAGGATCTGGCGAGGTAGGGCATTCGATCGTTGATCCCGAGGGGCCTGCTTGTCCTACATGCGGAAAGAGAGGCTGCCTTGAGAGCATCGCTGGAGAAAAGGCGATAATATCAGAATGCGAGAGGCTTATCGCGAATGGTGATATCGATGATATAGGCTTAAGCGGCGATCCGTACGATGACTTTCCCCGGATCATAGCTGAAGCGGATTCTGGCAATGGGATAATCAGACGCGTGCTTGAAAACGCCTATGGTTATCTGGCGCTTTCGATATCGAACGTGATAAACTTCACGAGTCCCGAGCTTATGATCATAGAGTCCAGGCTTTTCAATTCTTCAGAGGCGAGGGAACATCTTAGGTCGCTTATCTTCAAGAACACATATGGAATAACAGAATCAGATGTCCATATTGAATTCGTGGATTATGATGAATATTCGGGAGCTGTCGGTGCCGTTGCTGTCGGGCTCAGGTCATTCATCATCCAGAAGTCATGCGAGAAGCTGGAAAGACCGTCGTCCGGCAAGCCTTCCGGAGACTGATGATTAAATGAAAAACTCCTTGCACTGCAAGGAGTTGGATGAGTGGAGGATACAAGGATTGAACTTGTGACATCTTGCTTGTAAGGCAAGCGCTCTCCCGCTGAGCT
>CALXLH010000036.1 GCA_944389145.1 uncultured Spirochaetaceae bacterium | reverse complement strand
TTTAGTAGGATACCGTGATGGCTCTGCCTCGCGGTGGTTCATTCAGGACTGAATTTCTGCTGAGGATTTCTATGGTTTGCCAGTTGGCTGGATGGTATGTCTTGGATGATAGAAGCGTCCTTTTTTGATGCTATCCATGTCCCATAGATTGATATCACTGGTACGTTTTTGGTACGGTTTTTAGAAAAAAATAGCTTATTTCTGACATAATATGGAAAATATGTAGAAAATAAATGCTTACAGAATAATAGGATAAAAATGGGCTCAAAATGTCTTTTTATGTTGCAGAATGTTGCATTTTGTGTTGACACCATACGCCTGAGGTTTAGAATCTAGAATGATAAGGAGAGTCTATGGGAGATAAGATGAGGCCGGTGCCTTTCCAGGAGATGCTTGAGAGGATAGCGGGTGAGCTGAGGAACCAGGGGTCTGTGTTCGGCATTGACAGGGAGCTGTTCTATCATGATGGGCAGAAGAGGAGGGTACGCGTATTCTCCGATAGCTGTACCACTCCTGTGGGACCTGCAGCCGGACCGCATACGCAGCTGGCCCAGAATATAGTGGCATCGTATCTTTCCGGAGCGCGCTTCATAGAGCTGAAGACCGTGCAGATCATGGATCGTCTGGAAATCGCCAAGCCTTGCATAGACGCTTCCGATGAATGCTATAACGTCGAATGGTCTACCGAGTTCACGCTGGAGAAGGCCTATGATGAATACCTGAAGGCCTGGTTCCTGCTGCATATCATAGAGGGGATGATCGGGGGAAGGATGCCGGAAAAGGCCTCGTTCCTCTTCAACATGTCCGTCGGCTACGATCTCAAGGGCATTCGTGAAGAGCGTATGCAGGAGTATATCAATAACATGATATATTCCGAGAAGGCCGCATTCGATGAGTACCTTGCGATTGCACGCGCGATGCTTGAGGATGGCCTCTTCGAAGGCACGGAGTGGGAGTCAGGCGCGCTGAAGGTAGCGAAGGATATCGAGAGGATACCGCGCCGCATCGCATCTTCCGTGACGATATCCACAATGCATGGCTGTCCGCCTGATGAGATCGAGGCGATATGTGCGTATATGCTCGGTGAGAAGGACATTGATACATTCGTGAAGCTCAATCCCACGCTTCTCGGCTATGACAGGGCAAGGAAGATCCTCGATAGCCATGGCTTCGATTATGTCGTTCTCAAGAGGGCGACGTTCGAGCACGATCTGCAGGCCGAGGATGCGTTCTCCATGCTTTCGCGCCTGGATGCGCTTGCTTCCGAGAAGGGCCTCCATTTCGGCGTAAAGCTTACGAACACGCTGGGAACCGTGAATGACGGCTCCGTGCTTCCGGGTTCGGAGAAATACATGTCGGGCCGTTCGCTCTTCCCGCTCTCCCTCTCTGTCGCGCTCATGCTTTCAGAGCGATTCGATGGCCGGCTGCCGATCTCGTTCTCCGGAGGCGTCTCTGCGCTGAACGCCGAGAGGCTCTTCTCCGCGGGAATCCATCCTCTGACTCTCGCCACCGACATGCTCCGTCCCGGTGGCTACTCACGAATGACGCAGATTGCCGCGATCCTGAGCGAATCCGATGGATGGGACTCGGATCGCGTCGATGTGGATAAGCTGAGATCTGTCCTTGAGGAAAGCGATGGAGCGGGGTATCTTGCGAAGGAGCATCATGGCATGCGGAAGGCGAAGGTATCGTCATCCCTTCCTCTTACGGATTGCTTCGTCGCCCCATGCGTGGAGTCGTGCCCGATCGCTCAGGATATACCTGATTACATCGCGCTTGCCGGAGAGGGCAGATGGGCGGAGGCCCTCGGCCTTATCTACCTGAAGAATGCGCTTCCCGGCATAACCGGCTGGATCTGCGACCATCAGTGCCAGCTTCACTGCTCGCGGAATGAGTACGAGAAGCCCGTGGAGATAAGGGAGATAAAGCGGCTTGCCGTTGAGAACGGAATGGAAGAGTTCCGCCGCGAGATCTGGGAGGCTCCATCCGAGCCTGCTCCGGTGAAGGCCGCCGTCATAGGAGCCGGTCCTGCAGGCCTTTCTGCTGCGTACTTCCTTGCCCGGGCCGGCTTCGACACATCCATCTATGAGAAGGAGGCTGAGGCTGGAGGCGTTGTAAGGAGCGCAATTCCTGAGTTCAGGATTCCTTCGGATATCATAGACAGGGATATAGAGTTCATCCGCTCCAACGGAGTTGAGTTCCATCTTTCTACGGAGACTACCGTTGAGGACCTTAGGAAGGAGGGCTTTGAGTATATCTTCGTATCCATAGGTGCGGCAAAGCCCAATGATCCAGGCATCGGCGGAAACGGAGAGCGTGAGAGCGCAGTGTCATTCCTCATGAGGGCAAAGCGTGGAGAGGTGAAGTCCATAGGCAGGAATGTCGTCGTGCTTGGCGGAGGCAATACCGCGATGGACGCGGCGCGCATGGCCCGCCGGATTCCTGGAGTGGAGTCTGTCACCGTCGTCTACAGGCGCAGCCGCAGCGAGATGCCTGCAGATGAGGAGGAGTACTCCGAGGCCGTTGCTGACGGGGTATCGTTCATGTTCCTGCACAATCCTACCGTCTTCCAGGATGGCAGGATGGAGCTTGCCGTGATGACGCTTGGCGAGCCCGATGCCTCCGGACGCCGCCGTCCTGTCGATAGCGGCGAGCGTGTGACGATCGATGCAGATTATCTGATAAGCGCGATCGGGGAGAAGGTAGATCCTGCAGTCCTTGCGGCGCTTGGCTGTGATGGAGAGGATGATGGGCTTTATATCATAGGCGATGCCGCTACAGGTCCTTCCACTGTCGTAAGGTGCATGGCATCGGCCCGTGCTGCCGTGGATAAGGCCATAGACGACGTATATGAGTCCATGGAGGAAGAGGATGATGACGAGGACGAGGAAGGATGCACCTGCGATCATCACCATGAGGGCGATGAATGCACCTGCGGCCATGAACATCATCACCATGAGGGAGAAGAATGTTCCTGCGGCCATCATCACGATGATGAGGAGGAAGATGACGAGGAGATGAGCGAGGCAGAGGAAGCTGAGCTTAGGGATGCCGAGGATCGTTTCTTCCTGGATATCAGGAGGAAGAAGTCCAAGCTCCTGATTCCAGGGGAGAAGGGCGATGAGTTCTTCGCCGTATCCGAGGCCCAGCGCTGCACGGAGTGCAATTACCTCTGCCTGAAGTGCGTCGAGGTCTGTCCCAACAGGGCGAACGTCGCCCTTGATATGAGAGCGACGGGACTCTTTGATGATCCCTATCAGATACTCCATCTCGATGCCTACTGCAATGAGTGCGGCAACTGCGCTACGTTCTG
>CALXLH010000035.1 GCA_944389145.1 uncultured Spirochaetaceae bacterium | reverse complement strand
CTCCTGCTCCCTCTGCGGAAGCGTGGAAAGAAGCTCCCTGATCTTATCCTGCAGCAGCACGAACGCTGTCTGGTTCGCAGGATTCTCGGCATCCTTATCCTCGATAAAATCGGAAAGGACGCTGTCCTCTTCCTCACCTACCGGCGTCTCGAGGGATATAGGCTCACGGGCAACGGACTTCACGTTCTTTACCTTAGCCTCAGGCCAGCCAAGATGCTCTGCGACCTCCTTGTCCGTCGGCTCACGCCCGAGCGACTGCATCAGTACCCTGGACTCCCTCACGACCTTGTTGATCTGCTCTATCATATGGACAGGCACCCTGATCGTCCTTGCCTGATCGGAGATCGAGCGGGTGATTGCCTGACGTATCCACCAGGTGGCATATGTCGAGAACTTGAATCCCTTTTCGTATTCGAACTTCTCTACTGCCTTTATCAGGCCGATATTGCCCTCCTGCACGAGATCGAAGAACTGCAGGCCCCTGTTGGTATACTTCTTGGCAATCGATACGACAAGGCGGAGATTGGCCTTTATCAGCCTGTCCTTCGCGCTCTTGAGTATCCGCTGTCCCAGCTGGATATCCTTCACATCCTGGATGATCTGGTCGGAGGAGCATTCGAAGTCTGTCTCTATGGACCGAAGCTCCTTCTCCGTAAGCTGAAGCTCCTTTATCTCCTCCTTGATCTGGTCGCTGTTCATGCCGAGAGCCTGCTCGATCTGCACTGCCCTGTTCTGCATCGCCAGATCGCGGCCAAGCTGTCTCAGCTCCTTCATCGACGAGACCTTCAGATGCTCCTCGATGTTCTTCTTGCGCTCATTGCAGCTGATGATCTTGTCCTTGGCAGTGATGAAGATATCCGTAAGGTCATCGATCTCCTCCTGCTGAAGCTCTATCGGGGTGATCCAGTCGCTCACAGGGAGATACTCGCCGGAAGCGAGCGACTCAAGCTCCTTCTTGAAGTCCGCATAGCGCTTGCCAAGCTCCGCTCCGGTCGCGGCATTGTCCTCCTTGACCTTCCTGTGTATCTTCTGGATCTCCTTCTCAAGATCGGCTTCCTTCATGTCAGGATGCTCCTGCCTGAACTGCCTGTCCTTCTGGGTGACGCCCTCCGCGATGCGGGCATTGAGCTGGGCCTCCTCCCTGCGTATCTCGTCCAGCTTCTCCTCAGTCCTGCGGATCCTGTCCTCACGGCTCTTCTCACGGCAGTAGGAGATCCACTCCTCGCGTGATGGGAAATCTGAGCGCTTCTTCCCTTCATAGAGCGGGGATGACTCATCAGGGTAGCCCCCGAGCTTATCAAGGAGGGCATCATGCCTCGCCTTTATCTCCTTGTCCATCTCCGGGCTGTCGCCTGCAAGGAGCATGCGCTCCTTTAGCTCGTTATACTCGCGTATCTCCTTGGGGGTATCCTTTCCAAGTGCCTCCCGGTATGAGCTGTTATAGCGCTTCTGCACCGAAAGGAACTCCTTGAGCTCCTCGGTAGAGAGGGTCTCCTCCGTATCCTCCTCGATCTTCGCGTTCATCTTGTCGATGACGGAGGTGAAGAATGATATCAGGATGCCGCTTTCCCTGATGACGGAAGAAACGATCGCGGCTCCCTTCTCCATCTGCATGGCAAGCTCGACCTCCTGCTCGCCGGTAAGAAGGTTCTCGTTGCCGATTTCCTTGAGATACAGCCTGATGGGATCGTCCTGGCTCGTGTCGAAGCGGGTCTGCTGAGAGTGGCCCTTATGCTCGGAGCTTTCAGAGAATGATGAGATATCTATGAAGCGCTCGGTAGAGGATTCGGTGTCATCATCGGTGCCTTTCCACTCGTTGATGTTCTCCTCTTCCTCCTCGTCTTCCTCTTCCTCCTCATCATCCTCATCATCATCGGAGGAACGCTTCTCCCTCCTCGGGCCGTCCTCCTCGTCCTCGTCTTCCTCCTCGTCCTCTATATCCTTAAGGTCATCATCGGAAGGCTCCTCATCATCTGAATCATCGTCATCCTCGAAGTCCTCATCGTCCTCGAAGTCCTCAAGGTCCTCCTCGCTGGGCTCTCCCATGAAATCGGGTTCGGTATCCTCAGATTCAGCGTACTGGATGCCGTCTTCCTTCAGTGCATCTATGACATTGTCGAGATCCGCAGGAGCGTCCTTATGCTTCTTCATCTCCGATACGATGTCCAGAAGCGTTATTACTCCCTGATCCCGCGCTGTCTGCAGCAGCTCCTTGTAGAATGAAGTGTTCCTTAGATCCTGTTCTGCCATCAATCCTCATCCTCATTGGCCGACCTACCATACAATCCGGCCTTAAGATCGATAATCTTCCTGTCGAGTTCGGCCTTTCGTTCAAGGGCCTCCGTGATCTGCTCACCGTCCAGAGAGTCTGAGAATGACCTCAGCTGGTTCGTAAGCACCAATCGCTGCTCTTCCAATCCACGTAGGGCTATCCTATCCGTTGCTTCATCCAGGGCGCTTACCTTGCCGTTGCGGTACTCATCGAGTCCGAAGGAAGTGGCCGTATCATTTCTTGCCCTCTCATCGCTGATGAGGGAAAGGAAAAGCTCGTTGCTTGATATCTCGCTCCGCATGGCGTTCTCAAGCGCCATGTATATGTCCTGCGCTTCCCTATCCCGCAGATCGCCGAAGCTGATCCTGGATCGGTACTGCCTGAATAGATCCCGGTGGTTTGCAAGGAAAAGCATCGCATAGAGATCAATGCTGACAGCAGCGCTGTTGAACCTCTTTACCGGTTCCGGTTCCGGAACCCTCGCATCATCCTCCCTCTGTCTCCTCCCTGCGGAAGAGCCGCTGATATCTTCCCTTATCGTCTCCTCCGGCACGGAAAGGTAGGTACTGAGCGAGAGTATGTATGATTCTCTCTCAACGTTCGATGCCGTACTCTCCAGAAACGACGAGATTGCCCGTACGAAGCCGGACTTTCCCCTTGGCGTTCTGATATCATAGCTTTTTGCTGTCTTGTTTACAAGATAGTCAAAGGCGCTTTCGGCCGTATTGAAGTCCTCAAGAAGGGCTTTTTCCCCAAGCTTCTCTATGATCTCCGAGGCATCTTTTCCCCTCCTGAGGCCATGGACGAAGCAATCGAGTCCCTTCGGATGGATGATCGATATAGCCTTGTCGGTAGCCTTCGCACCCGCCCCATCGCTATCGAAGAGCAGATCGATGCGGCTGCAATAGCGGGAGAGCAGATCGGCCTGCTCTTCCGTGAACGCGGTTCCGAGCGGTGCCACGGCCGTTGCCAGTCCCGCCTGATGCATGGCGATCACGTCGAAGTTCCCCTCCACGAGGATCGCCTTGCTCCCTTCCTTCTTCAGGCCGTCAAGGGCCTCGTAGAGCCCGAAGCAGTTATGCCGCTTGGAATAGACCTGCGTCTCCGGCGAGTTCACATACTTGGGAGCGTTCTCCCTGCCTGAGAGATCGCGGCCTGAGAACGCTATCGTCCTGCCCTGCCTGTTGCGGACAGGGAATATCAGGCGGTCCGCGAACAGAGGATACGGATAGTGATTCGCGGAAAATAGCCCGGACTTGCGCAGCATTTCATCGCTATAGCCTTTGCCTATGAGGAATGAATGCAGCCAGTCCGTGCTGCGTGGGGCATAGCCAAGGCAGAAGCGCTCGATCATCTCGGGGCTGACCCTGCGCCTTGAGAGATATTCCCGGGCCCTCTCTCCTTCCTTGGAATGGAGAAGCATGTGATGGAACGAGCCCTGGAGGCGCTGGTTGAGGTCAAGGAGGATATCTGTCTCACCCTTCTCCTTCCTCGCCCTCCCGCTTTCCGTCATTATCTCCACGCCGGCCTTGGATGCCAGCATCTCCACGGCCTCCGGAAAGCTCATATGCTCCATCTTCTCGATGAAGGTGAACATATCACCGGATTCGCCGCATCCGAAGCAGTGGTAGAACCCATCCTTGTCGTTGATGACGAAGGATGGAGTACGTTCGTTCCCTCCTCCGTGGAAAGGACACCTGGCCCACGGACGGCCTCCCTTCTGTATCACAGGGATATACCATTGTACGACCTCGCTCATGGTCAGGCGGGCCTTTATCGCGTTAATCGTGCTATCCGTAAATGCAGGCAAGTCAGGACTCCATAATGAATATAAGGGAAAAACCCGGAATCGTCACTCCTCCCAGACCTCATTACCCTTCATTATGATGTAGCTTTCGTGGGTCTTCATCCGCTCCTCGATCTCCCTTCTGGATATCAGAGCACCCTTGCCGATGCCCGGACACGAACGGCCTTCTTCGTCCCAGCTCTCGCGTGATCGCATCACCGACGGCCAGAATGGGTAGCTCCTGCACTGCTCCGGCCTCGCGCGGTATATCGAGCAGCCGCTGCCGGTGAGGAAGATGCAGTCATAGTTGCTCTTCTCTCTCAGAGAAACCATCGAGAATGTCCCGAAGTCAATGATGCGGCAATAGATCCCGATGAACGCCCGAGGCGAAAGCCCGACCTCTGCCGATGCAGAGATGATGTCCTCCTTCGTAAGATATACATATCCTGGCTCGGAAGAGCAGCAGTAGAGGCATCTCTGGCACTCAAACCTAAGCCCATCCCTGTAGAAGCACCCGCTCATGCGCTCAATATAGCATAAGAGAACCG
>CALXLH010000034.1 GCA_944389145.1 uncultured Spirochaetaceae bacterium | reverse complement strand
GCCAGGATCGAACTCTCCGTCATCGAAACCCGTAGCCGAAGCTACGGACATTCTCTACTTTACGTTCTTTCCCATCGCTCGCTCACGAACCGGCTTCTCTTCACCTGTTCGCTCGGATTGACAGAGGTTTCCTTACCTCTATATTCCTCTTCTCTTCCCTTCGCTGATATACCTGTTAAAGATCAGCACCTACCGGTTATCCGGCGTGCCCAAATAAAGTACTACCGTTCGCTATGATTTGTCAACAGAAATATACAAAATTTTTGCAAATTTCTTAGCGCTATGCAATGCAAGGAATTAATCGGCAAGGAGCGACTTTGAGACCTCTATGAAGCCATCTCCGCCGTATCCCTCGGTGATGTACCTGGGCAGCACAGGAAAGCTTTCCCTGTCATCCTCGACAGAGTGCATCCCTACAGATAGCGGTATGAATGAGAACATACCACAGTCATTGAGGCTGTCTCCAAGATACATCCCCTTCTCCTTGAGCCTATCCTCATCGATCGAATAAAGCTCCGACATGAAATATGAGAGGGCCGTGTGCTTGTCGAATGACCCGAAGCTCACATTGATATGTATGGAGCTTTCGCGCCACGTGCCCCCCATGGCCTTCACGTAATTGAAAAGCGTCCTCCGTTCCGCGTCGCGCAGCTCCGCCTTCTCATATGCTATATCATACTGGCGGGCATACTGGTCGGAGGAGAATGTAAGCCCCGCGGTACACTTGATGAGCTTCTCCTTCTTCTCCCTTATATCAGGGGCGATCGCAGGATTCTTCACATAGATGATCTTATTGCCCTGGCCATGGGCAAGGATCAGGGCGCCGCTCTCAGCTATGACCGCATCGACAGGCCATTGCCTTATATATGCATCGGCCCAGCCAGAGCTTCCGCCCGTGACCAGGACGATCATATGCCCCTTGCGCTTCAGGAGCCACAGGGACTTCAATACCTCAGGGTAGAGCTTACCACGCTTGGTGATCGTATCATCGACATCGGAGACGATGATCTCGACAGCGCGTCTCTCCTCCTCCGTCAGGGAGGAGAAAGGCAGTCCCCTCTCCTCGCTCATCTAGTCATCCCGGAGAGGGCCTTCGACCTGAATACGGTCGCAAGGTATGTGACGAAGCTCATCAGGGAAGCTATGGCCGAAAGCGCGAACAGCACATACAGCACCATCTCATAGGTCCCGTTCCATGCACCTGGAGCGATAAATGCGGCAGCCACGATATAGACGATCGAGAACACCGATGCGATAGCGTAAAGCACTGTCTTGCTCTTTCCCCAGATATTCGCGGGCATCGCCTTTCCGGTACGCATCATCAGCATGCGCAGGAAGAGTATCGAGAACTCGCGCCACATGATTATGATGAAGGCCCAGACAGGCATTATGCCGCTATGCATGAAGCAGACGAAGAATGTCAGATGCGAAAGCGTATCAGCAAACGGATCAAGCACCTTCCCCAGATCGGTCACGAGGTTATACTTCCTTGCGATCTTGCCATCCATGAGATCGGAGAGCTCTGCGATCGCGTAGCAGATGAACATCATCACCGCGGACACGACGGATGCAGACTCGAATCCCAGAAGGGAGATCAGATAAGAAATGAAGAATACAGGCACCATCACAAGGCGCAGCACGGTAAGCTTATTAGGCAGGTTCATGGCTTTCCTCCATAAGAGAGGGGGCAGGCGCCCCCTTCATCAGATCTGTTCCTTGCGGTCTATCACGCCACGGACTTCCTGGATGAAGTCTGCGGTAGGAACACCGTTCACCTGCTTGCCGCTGCGGTAGCGCACCGACACCAGATCCCCTGACATCTCCTTCTCTCCGATGATCAGCATATAAGGAGTCTTAAGCTTCTGGGCATTCCTGATCTTGGCATTCAGCCTGTCATCCGACAGGTCGATAGCCACCCTGAAGCCCTCGCCGCGAAGCCTCTTCTCAAGGGCCTTGCAGTAATCGAACGCGGTCTCACCCACGGGGATGATCGCGATCTGGTCAGGCGAGAGCCATGGCGGGAAGGCCCCGGCATAGTGTTCGATGAGGACACCGAAGAACCTCTCTATGGAACCGAGAAGCGCGCGGTGGATCATGTACGGCCTCTTCTCCGAGCCATCCCGGTCGACGAACGTCAGGTCGAAGCGCTCTGGGAGGTTGAAGTCAAACTGCACGGTCGAAAGCTGCCACTCACGTCCGATAGCGTCCTTCACCTTGAGATCGATCTTAGGACCGTAGAATGCGCCGCCGCCCTCATCGATATCATAGCTCAGGCCTTCCTTCTCGACTGCCTTCTTCAGCGCAGCAGTCGCAGCATCCCAGTCTTCCTGACGGCCGACGGACTTCTCCGGCTTGGTGGAGATGTATGCATGGACATCATTGAAGCCGAAGGAATGGAGCATATAGAGCGAGAAGCGGAGGACCTCCACGATCTCATCATCCATCTGCTCGGGCGTGACGAAGAGATGGGCATCATCCTGAGTGAACCCACGCACCCTCATCAGGCCATGGAGCGCTCCGGCCTTCTCATACCTGTATACGGTTCCAAGTTCAGCCCAGCGGAACGGAAGCTCGCGATAGCTGTGCTTGCTGTTCTTATAGATCATGATATGGAACGGGCAGTTCATCGGCTTGGCATAGTAGTCAGCCTTGTCCATCTCCATCTTCGGATACATCGAGTCCTTGTAGAAATCGAGGTGGCCTGAGGTCTCCCAGAGCCAGCTCTTGCCGACATGCGGCGTATAGACAAGCTCATAGCCGTTCTTGTAATGCTCGCCCCTCCAGAACTCCTCTATCGCCTGGCGGACGCGGGCCCCGCGGGGATGCCAGTAGACCAATCCAGGGCCAGCCTCCTCATGGAGCGAGAATAGGTCAAGCTCCTTGCCAAGCTTCCTATGGTCACGCTTCTCGATATCAGCAAGATGATCGAGGTATACCCTCAGCTCCTTGCCATTCCTCCACGCGGTACCGTAGATACGGGTAAGCATCGGATTCTTCTCATTTCCGCGCCAGTACGCACCAGCGATAGAAAGAAGCTTAAAGCCATCAGCGGAGAGATCCTTCGTGCTCTCCACATGGGGTCCGCGGCAGAGATCCGTGAACTTTCCCTGGGTATAGATCGATACCGTCTCACCCTCCGGAATCGCATCCAGCAGCTCAAGCTTGTAAGGCTGGTCCGCGAAGAGCGTCCTGGCCTCGTCGCGAGAGATCTCCTTCCTCTCGAACGTAACACCGGACTTGATGATAGCCTTCATGTGTTCCGCTATCGTCTCAAGATCCGCGTCCGTCAGCGGACGAGGAAGATCGAAGTCATAGTAAAAGCCGTTCTCGATAGACGGTCCTATCGCGATCTTGGCCTCCGGCATGATCTCAAGCACCGCCTCAGCCATCACATGGGCCATCGAGTGCCTGATAGTCTCAAGGTTCATTTCCTTAGCCATACTCTCTCCTTCAAAAAGAAAAAGCCTTTCCAGTCTCATCCTCGCTCTTGCAAGGACGAAGCTGCAAAGGCTCCGCGGTCCCACCTTGCTTCCCCCTTACGGGGACGCTCTCAACCCAATAACGCGGGCAACGGCATGACATACTACACTTTCCGCCATGCAGCTCAGGAGTGGTTTTCGCATCCTATCCCCAGGCGTCTCTCACCCACTTGCGTGGACACCCTCTCAGCGGCAGAATCAGAAGCTACTCTTCTCCGTCAAAGCTATTACCCTGAGCATAATGAAAAGGGCTGAGGCTGACAAGTGCCAATACCGTACACTCAGCGCCGCAATATGTTCACGAATAGCAAAATGTTCGATAACGCTTTCCTAATTCTCAAATAAACAGTAAAGTAATGATGATCGACCATTGCCGGCCATATAAAATGCAGTGTTCGATCACCGGAGGAAAAATATGAAAAAGACATTGATTGCGCTCTTGAGCATCCTGCTCATGGCCTTCGCTTTCACTGCCTGCGACAACAGCAATTCAGGACAGGTTGATGATCCGACTGTAGACCAGGCAACGGCGACCGATCTCGCTACCACCTACATGAGCGCCATAAACTATGGATCTCTCATCGTGGAAGCATTCGAGGAAAGCAATAACGCCCTCGACATCACGCCAGAGGCAAACGGATTCACGATCGAGTTCGACGAGTATAAGGGTGCTGCCCTTGATACAAGCGACAAGACCGAAGAGAACGCAACAGAGCTTTCCCAGATCAAGTCCGGCGCCCTAAGGTTCACATTCCCTTCTACGGCAAAGGCTACGGAATCAAGGACACGCTATACGGTAGAGACCGTTGAAGATAAGCCGCTCGTGTTCGTTGACAAGGAGAATAAGGAGCTTGCTGCTTTCGAGTTCTCTGCATCTGGCACGGCAAGCGCGAGCTTCAATGTTGTTGGCGGAATGATCGTAGGAATTGCCGATGACGCAACTTCCATCTCTATCTCAAAGCCAACCGAGGCCTCCATCTCAGTAGGCAACGTATCCGTGGATTTTGATGACATAAAGGCCGATGTGGAAATCCCCGGAGGTGGTTCTGGAACAACGACACCGGATGAGACATTCACGGAAACAATGGCACGTAATGCCGTATCCAATATCGTCAATGACCTTTCTAGGGAAAAGCTGATGAAAGCGATGATGGCCGGTTTGGAAGGGCTTGATGATAACATTGATTCTGTACCAGGAGTAACACTTAGCAAGAAAGGAGTATCTGTAAAATACAGGGGAGAAGAAAATGAAACTCTGAAAAAACTTCTTCTTGCCGTAATTACTTCTGACCAATCCGCCCTTTCTTCTCTGCAGTCACTGACGGAAGAAAACAAAAAGGAGCTTGAAGGAATCTTTGCCAATATCTATGACGTATCGATTGAGATGACTGTCAGCTTTGATTACTTTGATGCATTTAAGGATGAAACATCTGATGGTACAAGTAACGCAGCAGATTATGCTGACATGATCCAGTCCGGTACCGCTACCCTCACAATCATCCCTGGAAGGGGTGAATTTGATGGAGGGCAAATGTCCATCTCCTCACTTGAGGGAATCTATACCGTAAGCGTGGATAACCTCAAGGTCATTACAAAGAATGATGGAGTATACACCATATCCTTTGATGATTTCGCAAGTACCGTTTCCATGATTCCTTCCCCAGATCTCTGTATCCCTGAAAGAGCTGCTGATATTGCAATCACAGTCTCTAATGGAACAGAAACACAGGAAGTAAATTGGGCAGATCTCACAATTGATAGTAATTCAAACTTCGCTAAGGTTTCTGCAGCTAAGGCGGATGCTGAGTACTTCTATCAGCATTTCGGTACACTGAGGTTCCTCAAGTCCATGTATGCTGTATTCTCAGAAGCCGATGATGATTCCAATGGCCTGTCATTCACAACAACGGGTATTGGTATCACAGGGGATACTGAAAAGCGGTTCACGCTCAATCTCGATCTGAACGATTATGAATATTATCGTGGAGATAGCAATCAGAGAGCCAGCGGTACGGTAAGCATTACCTTCAAGGGAAATGATACTGTAGAAGATAATATCTTCACAGCCACATCGTTTAGTATTGGAAAAACAACCATCAATCTTTCTGATGGTACAACAGGAACAGGAGTCAGAGTCAGAAGTGATGCAACGGTAACTCTCTCCGGAGAGGGCACGATAGGAGATGAAGCAGCGACTGAGGCAACAACTGCAACAACGGCAGAAGAAGCAACCAAGGGAATTCAGTTTACGACAAAGACAGAAGGAACAACCACTACTGTTACTGGTATAAAGCTTTATGATTCAGCTCCAACAGAAGACGAAGTAAGGTATACGCAGGAAACCCAGGAATTCGTCTTCAACAGAGGAGAAAAGCCGGTAATCTCGCTTGTCTCAAGCGCTAACTGATTGATACCCAATCAGTGCTTTCGGAGCCATATCCCCACGGATGTGGCTCCTTACTTTTTCTCTCCATGCTCAATAAAGGCAGCTGGATTCAGGGCGAATCGCCAGCCTCTGATGATATCGATTGAGCCTTCATCGTATTCCTCGTGTCCTTCTTCACCCATGGTGATGATAAGCCCTCTTTTCAGATTGAATGCTGCCATTGCGCTTCTAAGGCCACGGATCTCCCTGTCTCGGTTCTCTCCAAGGCTGTATGTGACCTGGACAAGGGCCTTTGGGGCCATGGAAATATCAGAGGCGACGAAATCAGTCTCATATCCATTCTCATCACGATAGTAATTGATCTTCAGCCCTGTCCTAAGAACTGAGGAAAAGATGGCGTGTTCGAGGACTACTCCCTCTGAATAGCCAAACTCACGGAAGAGGACGGCCATCTGATGATCTATGGCATATAGCTTCTTGGGATTCCTCCTCTTCTCCGTCTCGGTTCCATAGATATCAACCTCCTCGATGAACCTGGTGTCCTTGATCATCTCTATGTACGATGAGATAAGCTCCGCGGATGTGGGGAAGCCCTCGCTCTTGAGCATATGGACGAGACGGGCGACCGTATATGGGCTTCCGCTGTTCTTCACGATGCGGAATAAGAGCCTTCTGAGGAGGGAGCCTTTCATCACCTCGAACCTGTCTATGATATCCCTTGAATACGCAAGGTCGAAGTAATCATTCAGCACCATCTGCCGTAGTGCCTCATCATCAACGGAGGCAAGGACAGGGTATGATCCTCTCTGAAGATAGGATAAGAAGAGATTGGAGAGCGTGTTCTGCTCTGTTGCCGTATAATACCCTCCTCCATCCACAGCCTTTCCATTGAACCGGCAGAACTCACGGAACGAGAGGGGATAAAATGAGAACGGAAGCCCCCTACCCCTCATCTCATCGGCTATGTCTGTCGATAGATACTTAGCTGAGGAGCCGGTGAGTATGACATGGCAGGGATGCCTGTCCATCAGGACCGATACGCCAGGTCCCCAGCCTTCTATGTTCTGGACCTCATCAAAGAGGAAGCGTACCTCTCTGTCATTCTGAAACTCAGGATAAAGCTCGAAATAGGCCTTCTCTACAAGTGGTATCGTCATGCCATCAAGGCGCTCAAAGAAGTTCATGTAGCAGACCTTCTCCTTAGGCAGCCCTCCATCGATAAGCTTACGGGCATAGCCCCTAAGCCATGAGGTCTTTCCGGAACGCCTTGCACCGACGATTATCACAGCCATACCAGGCAGCTCACTGAAGGTGAAATCCCTTTCCGTGTATGTCCTTGAGAAAATGTATTCCCTATCAGAGAGTATCTTTTCCTTGATCGCGGCAATATCCATATCAACTAAATCTTAATGGAGGCTGGCGTATTCGTCAAAGTAATCTTGATGATTTCCCAGATATTCATCAAAGTAATCTTGATGATTATCTTATCGTCAAGGTTATGCTCTCTGCCTCCGGGCCCCGGATGATCGCATAGCCTAACGTGGGCGTAAACGGATGATCCGTAGGAAATGGACGAGATGGATTGCTGTTCGTAAGAGATAGTTGCGAATAGCCTCTCATATCATCTGAGAAGGAACGGATTATAATCTGTGTATCATCGTTCGCTGTCGTAGAGATGGAAGCGCTTGTAGAGGCTTTTCCATCAATTATGAATGGCACGATGCGCACTCCTTCACCAGCAGGAGAAGATATCGTCCCTCCTGTAGCTCCTATGGTCTGGATAAGCTCTTTCTCCTCAGCTGTAATCGGACGGATCGTCGCCGTACCACCATCGGAGCCTTCGTAGAGATAGAACTCGAAGAGGATATCATTGCTGACAGGCCCGATATAGACGATGAGCTTCCTCTCGCTATCGCTGGCATAGATCGGGAAGAACCTATCTACCTTCAGACCGGTATGGGCATCACGGACATTGGGGAAGCGCGACATCAGCTGATAGGCCGTCACGCCCGTCGTGCAGCCTATCTCCATCACGATATCCTCTGATGTACTGCCTATCCTGTACATTCCCGGAGACTGCAGCTTGGAACCTGTACTGATTGTCTCTGGTGTCATAAGGCGAAGCTCTTGGGACATATCGCCATCGCTTTCCTTGATATGGATCTGATTGAATATCCTTACGATCTTCTGTCCGGAGAGATCCATGAGGTTCTCTCCTGATGACAGACGTCCATTATCATCGATGATGCCTCTTGAGACAGTAGAGACGCCATTTCCGTTCCTTATCGAGAAGAGAGAGACATTGCTGGCATCTATATCCTGAACCTCTGATAAATCGATCTCATAGTATTCCTCATATACCTTCGTGCCGTCAGAAGAGATGAAGAGTGGCGTATCAGAGGATTCATCGATGATCATATCCCTGCCCTCCGGATGGAGTTCATAGACACGGAACGTTCCATCGCTTATCCCTATATCACCACCGGAAAATGAGAATTCCGCAACATCCGGCGTAAGGAGGAACGTACCACCCTGAGTGTTAATCAGATCAGATGAGCCTTTTGATGGCAGGATGCTTCCTGATGGATAGATGGCATAGAGATGCCCAGGAGTGAGATTGGTAAGCGTAACCTCCGTAAGACTGTCTATAGGATAGTCCCTGGTTATAGATGTCGTGGTTATATCGATGACCTCCTCATTGGTGGTGACCGTGCTGTTTCCTCCGCATGAGATGATCGACACGATAATCAGTGATAAAGCCGCAATCCTTGAGAGCATACCGTCCTCCCTTTCCCTGATTATACCTTGCTCTCCCTTTCGTGCTACCATCTTCCTATGAGATTGTTCATTGCAGTGCTGTTCGATGATGATACCGTGGATAGGCTCGTGGAGCTACGTGACGCTCTTCATGATAAGGCGGTCCATGGTTCGTTCGTCTCCCGTGATAACCTCCACCTCACCCTTGAGTTCCTCGGCGAGTGCGATAGTGCAGAGCGCAACAAGGCGATAGAGGCCATGCGCTCCATTGATTTCTCCCCTTTTGATATATCGATGAACCGCATCGGATGCTTCACCCGTCCTGACGGGGACACATGGTGGGTAGGAGCCGAGGAGAGCGGCGCGCTGATGGGATTGCAGAGGAATCTCCACAGGGAGCTTGAGGACCGTGGACTGAGGCTTGAGCGGAGACGGTACAAACCCCATATAACGCTGGGGCGACGGGTAATCGGCTCCATGGCAGCAGGTGCTATCGAAGCGATCGGATGCACAGTATCGGGATTCGATCTGATGCTCTCGGAGAGGATCGATGGCCATATGGTCTACACCTCCCTCTTCCATAGGTCATGACATGCTCAGGTTCCGTAACGCAGTAGAGGCTGATGTACCGCTTATCCTCACGATGATAAGGGAGCTTGCATCCTATGAGGGGCTCCTGTCGGAGGTCACGGCCACCGAGGAGATACTGAGGAAGAATCTCTTTGAGAGGCGGATGGCCGAGGTCGTGTTCCCCGTGCTTGATGGCAGAGAGATAGGCTTCGCCCTCTTCTTCCATAACTTCTCCACATTCCTAGGACGTCCGGGGCTCTACATAGAGGATCTCTACATCGCTCCTGAGTACAGGGGAAAGGGCTATGGACGCGCCTTGATCGACCACCTTCGCGCGATCGCGGCAGAGCGCGGCTGCGGCCGCATCGAGTGGTGGTGCCTCGATGAGAACAGGGATGCCATCGGCTTCTATGAGAAGGGACTCGGGGCAAGGGCGATGAGCGAGTGGACGGTATACAGGATAGAGCCCGTTGAATGAGAATCCCCTGCTTGTGAGGCAGGGGACGGTCATTTGAGAGAGTGGGCTATCAAGCACCCCACATATAAGCCATCGCAGGAATCACGAGGAACATGGCGATGGTGCAGATGGTGAGGATGATGAAGAGGATGCGGAGCTTAATGCCGTTGTATGCGATAAGCACCTTGTCCTTCCTCGCCTGCGCCCTCTTCGCGGCTATCGCCTGATAGGTCATTATCATTATCACAGCTAGCGTGAATATATTGATCATCGTTATCAGGGAGAATATGCCTGCGTCCGATACCATCGAGAGTCCGACGAGCATCGAGGATATGACACCAAACAGTCCTGTGCCGAGCATCCCTACGCTGTCCTCACCCGTATAGCTCTGGCTGTAGAAGGCGATGATGATCCAGATGACGACGCTGAAGAGGTTGATGAACGCCTTCAGGAAGAGCGAGACGCCGGCCCTGTTGGCGCGGACGATGATCTCAAGCTGCGTGCGCACCGAATCCTCGAAGTGGACCGCCGGATCGTTATTCTCATCGTAGTAGTAGTTGAGGCGGAGAGTGAAGTTATCGACAGTGTCGGTATCGTGGATGACCCTGTAGCCGGAGGTGATGCCGAAGTACGGGGTGAAGCCGCTGATCCTCACGCCATCGGAGTTGACGTCCTTATCCGGCGTGTAGCGGATGTAATCGGCATCCATCGTCGGCAGGATGTACATCTTGAACTGCACCGAATCAAGGGGATAACGCACGCTGTCAAAGGCCTTCTCGAAGGAGGCGTTGAAGCGGATCTTCTGATAGCACATCGTGCGGAGATTGCCCTCCTCATCGTAGTACTGTACCTCCTCAAGCTCCTTGAGGGTACCGAGGGAATCAGGGACGAACTCGCCGTTGCCGATGGTGAACATCGTCTCCTTGTCGGTAAGGACGTTGGAAGGAGTCTCGCCAGGATAGTACTCGCTGTCATGAAGCTCCACCCACTCCTCGAAGAACGCCTGATGCTCATCAATCCACTGGTCATGGAGGAAGGCGCCCGTGGGCCTCGCCTCTCCGGTAGAGGAGTAGTAGTCATTGATGATCTGATCGGCAAGCACGTTGCGCGCGTAATGGCGGAACATCTCCCTGAACTCATCCTTGTCGAACTTGAAGTAGAGCTGCATCCTCGCCTCGTAATGGGAGGTGGAGGCATCGATGTTCTTTATCTTCTCCAGCACGACTCCGACCTTGACCTCGGTGTAGTACGCATCGGGATTATTGGCCTTCGAGGTGCCTTCCAGATCATCGTGGTACTTCTTCTGGATGGGATCGTAGATATCATAATCGAGGCCATCGCTGCCGATGCGGTACTTCCTCTGGTCATCGAAGCGCTCGTATGCGACCTCTGAGCCGCAGTAGAGGATGTACGCGATGAGAGGCACGGCGATAAGCAGCACGGAAAGCACGAGCTTCACGCGCTTGCGGTAGCCGATCATGCGCCAGTTGCGTGAGAAGAAGTGCCTCTGCCTCTCCCTCTCTATGTCGTTCGCAATATCATTACGCTGGATCGATAGCAGGTCCTCGTCAAGCTGCAGCGTGTCGAAATCGGGCAGCTCCTTCGCATCATCCGTGATGATATCCACGGGAATGAAGAAATACGCGGCGATCTTCGCGATCAGGCGCGCGTTCGGCTCCTCCTCTCCTGCGAGGATCTTCTCTATCTTCGCAGGGCTTACGGATATAGCACGGGCAAGGGTTATTCCCTGCACGCTCTCCATGTACTCCGCAAGCTTCTTGATCTTCTCTAATGTCCTATTACCTATGTTTATACAGGCAAGGGCTATATACGAATATGAAGATTGTGTGAAGCGCTATACGATCTCCCCGTTCCACAGCTCCTTGAGGAAGTCCTGCCAGGGATAGACAAGGAAGGCCCCATCGACCAGCCTCTTCCGCTCCTCCCTGCATACTATGATGCTCTTTGCCGCGATGCCTTCCTCGCTGAAGGCCCTCAGTCCCCGGAAATCCCTAGGAATAAGGCTCTTCGAGGTCTTGAGCTCTATCGCGACCTCGCTTCCGATGATGAGGCCCACCTCGAACCCGCTGGTACTGCGCCAGTATGAGATAGGCAGTTTCCTATCCTTCCCGTTATAGCTCAGATATGCCTTCACCTCGTTGATGATGAATGTCTCGAAGAACGTGCCATATTCCGTCTGCGTCTCAGCAGGAGGCTGGATTCCCAGCAATGACCGAAGCACCCCGACATCGAAGAGATAGTACTTAGCCGTCTCTATGGCCTTCCGCTTCCTTGTCCTGACGAAAGGCTGCAATTCGAATCCGAGGAGGGTGTCTGTCAGTATCTGGTACCATTCCCTTATGGATGTCTTCGAAAGCCCCACGTCATTCGCTATATTCGTGAAGTTCAGGATAGCGCCGTTGGAGATAGCGGCAACCTCCAGGAAGCGGGAAAAGGCCGGCAGGTTCCTTACCGCTCCCTCGCTCTGTATCTCATCATACAGGTACGTGTTTATATAATCATCCAGTGTCTGATCCGGGTCAGGATCAAGGTATGCGGCAGGGAGAAGGCCGGAGGAGAAGATGTGGCCTAGAGAGAAATCAACATCCCTGACCTCAGGATACACGAATGGGAAGAGGTAGCATCTGCCGGCCCGTCCTCCAAGGAGATTGACGCCGGAGCGCACGAGCTTGCGAGCGCTTGAGCCGGTGAGAAGGAAGCGGAAGCCGCCTTCTTCTATCAGGCGATGGACCTCATCAAGAAGCTCCGGGACCTTCTGTATCTCATCGATGACCACGAGTCCGCCCCTCTTCCCCGTGGCCATGACCTCCTCATATAGCAGTCCAGGATCAACTGAGGCCCGACGCCTCAGCCTGGTATCGAGGAGGTCCCATCTGAGGATGATATCATCCGACAGCTCATTCTCGATGTATGAGGTCTTCCCGGTCTCCCGCGGACCGAAAAGGAACTGGCTCTTGCGTTCAAGCCTGGCTGATATATCCGACACTCTTTTTATATACATGATAATCGGAACCTCTACTTCCGTTTATTATGATAATCGGAAGTACAAGTTCCGTCAATCATGAGAATATGACTATGAAATGAAGAAGGCGATGGTCGCCCACCGCCTTCTCTCTGTTATTTCGCCGCGGCCTTAGGAGCGGGCTTGGCTGCCCTGAGCTTCATCGCGAGCGCAGGCTTGACGATCGTTCCTGGACCGGCGAGGCATCCTCCCTCGCAGGCCATCACCTCGACGAGATCCGCCTCAGGCGCCCTCTTCTCCCAGGTCTTCATCAGGCGCACCGTCTTCTTGTCCAGTCCATTGATGGGAAGGACACGGGCAGTCACGCCATCCTGAGCGAAGCGCCTCATCACGCAGGCTGCGACACCGCTGGAGACTGCGAACTCACGGCAGTCCTGGAAGCTCTCGGTATCACCAAGGTCATCAGCCTCCATCTCACGGACATCTATGCCCTTGGCGACGAAGATCGACGCAAGCTCGGCGAACGTCATCACACCGCTAATAGAGTCGCGGAAGCGCTTTGCGACCTCAACCTTCTTGGCAAGGCATGGACCGATGAAGACCATCTTGGCATCAGGATACTTCTCCCTGATGATGTTCACCGTATAGCCCATCGGCGAGAGCGACGTGGAATGCCGGTCCTTGAGGTATGGGATATGCTTGTAGATAAGCTCCATGTATGCGGCACAGCAGGAAGTGGTCATGAAGCCCTTTCCTTCCGTGATCTTCTCATGAAGCTCCTCAGCCTCATTTCGAGAGGTAATCTCCGCGCCCTCGGCAACCTCTATCACATCATGGAATCCAGCCGCCTTTATAGCCGCCTTGACCTGGCCCAGCGTTCCCGGGAACTGGCCGTCTATGGCAGGGGCGATCATCGCCACCACCTTCTCGCCGCGCTTGAGCATCTTCAGCACAGGGAAGAGCCCGGAGCGCTCAACGATAGCCCCGAACGGGCAGGAACGCACGCACTTGCCGCAGCCGATGCACTTATCATGCTCGATCTCGACAAAGCCGTCCTCGTTCTTCTTCACGGCATCCACAGGGCATGCCTCCTCGCATGGAACGGGGATATGCACGACAGCGTGGAACGGGCAGACCTCCATGCACTTGCCGCAGCGTATGCATCTGTCCTCCTGGATGTGAGCCTGGCCGTTGATGAATACGATGGCATCCTTCGGGCAGTTGGACATGCATGGACGCGCGAAGCATCCGCGGCAGCCATCGGAGATCCTGTACTGCGACTTCGGGCAGCCGGAGCATCCTGTGATTATGGTAGTCAGCAAGGGTAGAGGCGGCTTATCCTCCTCCAGCACCTCCTGCATATACTCACGGAGAGGCTTCTCCTCGTCATCATCCCTCTCGATGTCTATGCCGGCAAGCGCCATTATGCGGTAACGCACCATGGCCCTTTCCTTGTAGATGCAGCATCTGAACGGAGTTCTCGTCTTCGGGATGATCTCGAACGGGAGCTTGTCAGCCCTCTCCACGAGGGTATCGTCAAAGAAGCACTTAAGCACCTCAGTGTCGATCTTCCTCTTCATGAGAGTGTACTGATTGTTCAGCTCAAGCATTCTTCACAGCCTCCGCAAGGAGCTTGCAGAACATGTCCTGATTCACTCCGCTGTAGATCTTGTCGTTGATAGATACGTATGGAGCGCTGCCATTGCCGACCTTGCACTCGTCGAGGCAGGAGCATCCCTCGATCTCGCACTCCGCAAGAATTGCCGGATCCACGAAGTCATTGTAGAGAAGCAGGTCAGCTCCTCCCTGTACGAAGCAGGCTGTTCCGAGACAGATCCTTACCTTTACCTTGGACTTCTTCATTTCATTTTCCTCCTATAGATATTCCTGTGAAGTTTCCTTCAGATATATTTCCTCAAGCGCCTTCCTCAGACGCCCGATAATGGTTCTCCTTATGCCTATCTCGACCGGGATATTGGGGTCCTGATGGGCCTCGTTTATCTTCGTGCCGACGATGAAATGCACCTGATCGCTGTCCAGCAGCATCTCAACGAACTTCTTTGCCGGATCGTTGGGAAGATCGGCCGGATTGGTCTTCTTCTCAAGGATCGAGGCTACCTTGGACAAGGTCAGCATACCCTCTGTGACAAGGTCGATGCCCTCCATCTTCGAGGCGGGTGGCACATCCTTGGACCACGAGGAGAGATCGAGCGTCATCTTCTTGCCGAAGAGGCGCGCCACGATCTGGGCCGTAGTGCCTCCAGAGACGATCTTCTTGCCATCGAACGCCTTTATCTTCTCACCCAGCACAGCATCGGCTTCCTTCGTGAACGGAGGCCCTGTCACTATCAGGAGGCGGCGCGGACGGCGGATGTAGATCACCACGCAGGTGATATCATCCTTGGCAGAGAGGCCGTCCAGCGAATATGCCTTCTGCACGATAGCCCGGGAAAGCTCACGCGATGAGATATCAGGCTGCTTCGCGATCTCCTCGCTGATGAACTTCCTCACCCCGTCCAGCCTCCATCCGAGAGGAAGGCTCTTGCCAAGCCCGGACTGCGTCACGCCATCGGAGAACATGATAAGGCGCTCGCCTATCTGCATGTTGAACGCGGAATGCGCGATTATCTCCTTCTTGAAGGCACCTTCCCTCTGCAGCTCGGTACGGCTCCTCTGCCACTGAAGCGGGTCGGAGCCGGAGAAGCGCAGGGATGCGGGATTGTCATATTCGACAAGGTTCACCGCGATATGCTCCATGTTCTCGCCGTATCTTATATCAGCGATGGTGAACGTGGAATAGCTGATCTTCCTCTCCTTGCAGACAGGGAGCGTATCCATGATGATCTTGGCGCTATGGCTGAGATCTATCGGGGAGAAGGAAAGGCGGTGGGCCATGTGGGCCGTGAGCGAGGCAAGGACATTGGCCTTCACCCCGCTGCCAAGCCCGTCAGAGAGCGTGGAGACGATCTGGTTGTTCTCGGGATTGCGCGAGAGCAGGAAGACATCACCGCCGATCTTCTGGCCGTGCTTGAATATCTGGGCATAATCCACATCTATGAAGATATTGTTCATGTCAGGTCTCCGCCCTCATCCTCTGTAAATGAATTTCCTTCCTCATTCGCTGCCCCATGGACGCTGAAGGCATCTATCAGCGAATTAAGCATTATCTCCGTCTCTGCGGCATTCTCGCCAAGGAGGGAGGCTATCTGCTGTACCGTCTCCAGAGACTTCTGGATTACATCCTCCGCCTTCTTGACCACGGTCTCGCGCTTTATCGTCGGACTCGTTATATCCTCGAACATAGCTCCAAGGAGCCTCTTCTCCTCCACGAGGAAGAAGGTGACGCGGAGATACTTGTCCTTGAAATGTATCCTGTACTGCCCCGGATGCGAGAGATAGAACTGATCGCGGAACTTATCTGCGAAGGGGACGAAGCTCTCAAGAGGCAGTCCCTTCACCATCGAAAGCACGCCCTGATCTATGAATCCCTCCTCCATATCACCGAAGATATCTAGGAACTCGGTATTGCAGTCAGCTATCTGAAGGTCGGAATCGACGATCACGACACCCATCGGCACGGTACGCAGCAGGACATCAACCTTGCTTTCGGCCTCCTTGCGCATCTTCGTCACGCACATCTCGACTTCCGCCATGCCATCAAGATACGCCACGGCCATCTCACGGCAGGTGTTATAGCCGCATCCTCCGCAGTTGAGCTCATCGGCCTTGGTAAGCTTGCCAAGCTCAACGAGGGCACGCTTGATCTCACTCTCGCTATGCTCGCTATGGAACGACGCCTCCTTAGAAGGAGCCTTGGAGTTGAGGATGGAGTATCCCTTCTCAAGCAGCGTGCGGGCAAAGGCCTCATCGCCGGTGAAAAGCCCCGGATCATCGAGGCGTGCCGTCGTCCACTCGGAAGCGGTCCTCTTCTTCTGCGCTATGGAGATGTCGCCGCGGGTGGCAGGGCCATTGACGCAGCCACCATCGCATCCAAGGAGCTCAAGGAACGCAGCGCCATCCTCCTTGCCATCGAGAGCTGAAAGCACCTCCTCCATTCCGGAAAGCGGTATCGCATCGGTCTGCAGGGCCTTGGCACCCCAGATCGATGAGGACAAGATCTGGCCGCCCTCGACAGGATATATAGAGGAGATGCCTGCACGGCATGGAACGAAATCCACATGCTCGGCCTCGATCTTATCGAGGTCAATCCCCTCTTCCTGAAGCCATGCGCGAAGCTCATTGAAGGTTATCGCGAGATCAGGATATCCCGGCGTATTGTCAGCCTCCGTCTTCTTCGCGATGCATGGGCCGACGAATACGATGATGATATCCTCGTTATACAGGCTCCTCAGATATGCGCTATGCGTCTGTAGCGGAGAAGGCACCGGAGCAAGCTTGCCGACCTTCTCTGGATAGTACTTCTTGACAAGCTCCACGACAGTGGGGCATGCAGTTCCGATGAACGGGCAGGAGCCGTCATGCTCCCTGGCATATATATCCAGAGCCTCGGTGACGAGAGCAGCTCCTATCGCTGTCTCTGATATCTCCTTGAATCCAAGGCGCTTGAGCGCGGTAAGCAGCTCGGCTTCACGCCCGGAGAACTCGGATGAATAGGACGGCGCGAGAGAACAGAAGACAGGACGGCCCGATGCGATGGCAAGCCTCACACGCTCCACATCGTCCCTGACCTTCTTCGCGCTATTGGGACAGACATCCACGCACTTGCCGCAGTAGACGCACCTGTCCTTCACGATCATGGCGTTACCATCCTTGATCTGTATGGCCTTCACAGGACAGGAACGCACGCACTTATAGCAGTCACGGCAGCTGGTAGTCTCGGTATAGATAGGATTAAGCATCCTCACCCTCCAGCGTCTTCCTGATTATATCGATGATGCAATCAGGATCGGTTATCCCGGAATACTCCTTCCCTCCTATCGTTATATGGGGACCATTGTTGCACTGGCCGATGCACAGATGTCCCCCAAGCTCTATCCTGTCAGAGAGTCCGTTCTCCTCTATGAACGTCTCCAGATATCCAAGCGCGGTGCTGTTGCCTCGCGCGAAACAGCTGGACCCCATGCAGAGCTCCACTGTCAGCTTCTCCTTTTCCGCCATTTCTACTCCTAGTCAGAAAAAAGACTATACGATGAAAAGGACTTAGTCAATAAAATGATTTAGCAGATGAAAATAGCTCTGAGAATAGCAGAAAATGCCATATTATGCGGAGCTTATGCGTATTTCATGTGAACGCGATCACAATAACAGAGACGAGACAGCATCAAATCTGCGATTCATCTCCATATTTCTTCCTCAGCTTGACGGAAAGCACCGCAAAAGAGGTCGCAAGATCGGTACGCTGGGCAACGACATCATCCGGGAGCTTGAGATCCTTCGGCGCGAAATTCCATATGGCGCGTATCCCGCACTTCACGAGCATATCGGCAGTAGCCTGTGCCTGGGAGGCAGGGACGGCTATAACCGCGATCGTGACAGCATGGCTCTTTATGTATCCGTTGATCGCCTCCATGGGCTGCACCGAAAGGCTGCCTATGCGCCTGCCTACCTTGCTCTCATCCTTATCGAAGATGGCTACTATCCTGAGGCCGTAGGCTGCGAAGCCATCATAGGCTGCAAGCGCAGAGCCAAGGTTACCTGCCCCCACGATAAGCGCGTCGGTCGCGTTGTCCCAGCCAAGGACATGGCGTATGGTACGTATAAGCTCCTCTATATCGAAGCCGACCTTAGGCCTTCCCTCTATCCCGGTTGCAGAGATATCCTTCCTCACCTGTATGGACTTGAGCCCAAGCTCCTCGGCAAGCGTCGTCGCGCTGATATATCGCGCTCCGCTCTCCCTGGCCTGGCCGAGTATCCTCAGGTATGACGGATACCTCTTGACCGTTGGTATGGGAATCATGGATCTCTGAACTTCATCTGACATATCAAAACCTCTTTCCTGCCATAAGGGCATCCCTTACGGCATCGAATGCCTCATCAGGCGTCGATGCGCCAGATGTGAGAGCCACCGATCCGCACATGAGGATCTCATCAGGGATACCCTGGCCATCAAGCGTCAGGCACGCCTTCTTCCCCGCCTTCCGGGCAAGCGCGCACAGCTCCCTGGAATTGGCGCTCTCGCCATCTCCCACGACCACGGCAGCCTCGACGCCATCAAGGATGGATGAGAGGGCCTCTCTCCTCTTCTCAGACGCATCGCAGATGGAATTAAGCACATCCAGGACGATGCCGCGGCTAGCAGCCTCATGCTCTATCGATGCGAGCAGGGGAACGGAGAATGTCGTCTGGACCACCGTCTTATACTCCCCTGCGGCAATGCCATCCAGCTCAGCTGCCGATCCGATGACGGGCGCATCGGGCCGCGCGCCAGAGAGCGCTTCTATCTCGCTATGCCCCCTGACACCGATGATCAGGGCCCTGCCCTCCGCCTCCCTGAGCATCGACATGTTCCTCAGCACGACAGGACAGGTTGCATCGATGATAAGGAAGCCCCTCTCCTCGAAGAGGGCACGCATCGCATCAGGTATGCCATGGGTACGGATTATAAGCACGCCAGGCTCCGCTCCGTCAGGGGTGAGAATCGTGCGCACGCCCTTCTCCTCAAGCGACTTCGTGACAAGCCTGTTATGGACGATGCTTCCGTATAGATAACATGGCAGAGAGCGGCTCCTTGCCTCCTCTATGGCCTCATCGGCCTTCCTGAGCGCGGCTCGGACACCCCCGCAGAAGCCATGGCAGCGTGGAATAAGGACAGTCATATCTCAATCAAAATGAGGGCAGCTGAACTGCCCTCTCTTGGTGCAGGCCTCAGGAGAGGCTCAGTTCTCGCCGTTATCCTTGCTCTCTTCCTTGGACTCAGGCGCACTCTCTGCATGAGCCTGGATAGAGCCAGCCTCTCCACCGTTCTCGAGCACGGCCTCACCCTTCTCCTTATCCTTCTTAGGAGCAGGCTTCTCAACGCTCTTGTTCACGACTGCGGAGATCGCGTTCTTGGAAAACTCGATGCGTGCGGAGTCGTCGACCTTGATGACGACCGTCTGATCCTTAACGGAGACGACGGTACCATGGATGCCTCCGATCGTGACGACCTTATCACCCTTCTTCATCGCCTCAAGCATCGCCTTGGTCTCCTTGTCCTTCTTCTTCTGCGGCCTGATGATCAGGAAGTAGAAGATGAGGATGATAAGCGCGAACGTGATGATCGTGGTCATCATCGAAGCGGTGCTGTTAGCGCCGGACGCATCGGCCGCCATGAGTGAAAGCAGTGTACTATTCATTTTTCGATTCCTTCTTATGTTGCTATTGGTCTTATAGCATTTTCTTGCTAGTAGGGCTAGCCTTCCCAGTACTTATCGACATAATGGGTCGAGTACTGCCCTTCTATTACCTCATTGCCTGTGCGGGAGAAACGGAGGGGAACCGATGGATCGCCATTCCTGACATATGCGGTACGGGCAGGCTTATACCCTTCCTTCCTGGCATGGGCGCTCATGACAGAGAGCAGGCGCAGCGTCTTCTGCGGCCCAAGCCTCAGAACCTTCTCAAGGTAAGGGACCTTCCCTTCCCTCCATTCGCGGTAACCGCCCTTGTCCAGATATCCGAGTGCAACCAGGAGATCTGCAGGGGCTGCATAGCCGCGCTCGGCTATCTCCCTGTCCATCTCCTCCTTTATCTTCCTCTCCAGATCCTTATCGTTCATGGCTGAAGCATACACGAAAGACGAAAAAACGGCACGGTCCTATAACGGGCCATGCCGTTTCCTTCGATCAGCCGATCACATCATGCCGCCCATCTGGCCGCCTGCGGGAGCTGGTGGCTCTGGTGCGGGGATATCGGTGACGGCACACTCGGTGGTAAGGATCAGGGAAGCGATCGATGCAGCGTTCTGCAGCGCGGACCTGGTAACCTTCACAGGATCGATGATTCCGCTCTCGACCATGTTCACCCACTTCATCGCGTTGGCATCATAGCCGACGCCGGCCTTCTCGTTCTTGCACTTGTCAGCGATGATGGAACCATCAACGCCAGCATTCTCGGCAATCTGCCTGATAGGCTCCTCAAGGGCACGGATAACGATCCTGTAGCCGACCTTCTCCTCTTCGGAAAGAGCGGAGAGATCATTCTTCGAGAGCTCGTTGACAGCCTGTACGAGAGCGACACCGCCGCCAGGGATGACTCCCTCCTCGATAGCAGCGCGGGTTGCGGAAAGGGCATCCTCCACCCTGTGCTTCTTCTCCTTGAGCTCAACCTCGGTAGCAGCACCGACATTGACGACAGCTACGCCGCCGGCGAGCTTCGCAAGCCTCTCCTGGAGCTTCTCCCTGTCATAGTCAGATGTGCAGTCCTCGATCTGCATCTTGATCTGAGCGATACGGTCACGGATGGCATCGGAAGCACCAGCGCCGTTGATGATCGTGGTATTCTCCTTCTCGACCTTGACGCTCTTCGCCCTTCCGAGCATGGAGATATCAGCATTCTCAAGCTTCATTCCAAGCTCCTCGGTGATGACCTGGCCGCCGGTAAGGATAGCGATATCCTCAAGCATCGCCTTGCGCCTGTCACCGAAGCCCGGTGCCTTGACGGCAACCACGTTGAGCGTTCCACGGACAGCATTAAGCACGAGGGTCGCCAGAGCCTCTCCATCGACATCCTCAGCGATGATAAGGAGCGGCTTGCCTGACTGCGCCACGCGCTCAAGAAGCGGAAGCAGATCCTTCATTGAAGATATCTTCTTGTCGTAGATAAGGATGTACGGATTGTCAAGGACAGCCGTCATCGTATCCCTGTTATTGCAGAAGTAAGCGGAGAGATAGCCGCGGTCGAACTGCATGCCCTCGACGAAATCAACGGTGGTCTCGATCGTCTTGGACTCCTCGACGGTGATGACTCCATCCTTGCCGACCTTGTCCATGGCATTCGCGATCTCATCTCCGATCATCCTGTCGTTATTGGCGGAGATGGAAGCGACCTGTGCGATCTCCTCCTTGTCCTGGATCATCTTGGCTTCCTTCTTGATGCAGGCCACTGCATCAGCGACAGCCTTGTCGATACCCCTCTTGATTCCCATCGGGTTGACGCCTGCGGCGACGCTCTTCATGCCTTCCTTGGTGATTGACCATGCAAGAACGGTAGCCGTAGTGGTTCCGTCTCCAGCGACATCATTCGTCTTTGCCGCGACCTCCTTGAGAAGCTGCGCGCCCATGTTCTCAAACGGATCCTCAAGCTCGATCTCGCGTGCCACGGATACACCATCCTTGGTCACGGTAGGAGCACCATACTTCTTATCAAGAAGAACAAGGCGTCCCTTTGGACCAAGCGTGGTCATGACGGCCTTGGAGATCTTCTCAACGCCATTGACCAGGGACTTCCTGGCTTCTTCGTTGAACTGAAGCTGCTTTGCCATATCTGTATCCTCTCCTTAATGATTCATATTAAGATGGCATCTCTGCCAATTCGTAAAATATACATAATCTGATAAGTCGGCAAGAGGGGCCGCTCTCTTCCCTGGCAAAGCCAGCATCCGAGCCCCATCAAGGCTCACGGATATCCCATGATAGCGCCACGGCTCCTGCATGCCGCCCTGACAGGAAAGGACCACCCGCGGCATACGCAGATGGCCCCTGGACAGCGATCAGAGAAGCATCATTCCCATTCCTTGATGCCCTTGAGTATCTTCTCCTTCTTACGCCTTCTCGGATCGATCGAGTTCTCCACGAGGCGCACGATGCGCGTAAGCACAGCGGAGATCACGAAGTACATGATCGCCGTGACGATCAGCGGGAAGAACGCCTCGTAGGTACGGCTGCGGACAAGATCGCTTATCTTCGTCAGATCCAGCACCGCAATATAGCCGACGACGGAAGTCTCCTTGATCAGCGTGACCACATCATTGCGATAGATCGGCAGGAAGTGCTGCGCCGCCTGAGGCAGGATGATGCGGAAGAAGCTCTGGCTATCGGAATAGCCAAGCGCGGTGGACGCCTCGAACTGGCCGCGGCCTATCGCATTGCACCCCACGCGGAGCATATCGATCATCGAGCAGGCGAACATCAGCGAGAATCCCACTACGGATACCCACATGCCGCTCAGCGACGAGGAACCGAAGATGATGTAGTAGAGGATCATCAGCAGAAGCACCGTCGGCATCCCGTGGATAAGCCACAGGAAGACATTGGTCGCGCCGTTGGCAAGGCGCGCACCGCGGCGGCAGAGCATGAAGATCAGGAAGCCGAGCGCAGTTCCGGCGATGATGGACGCCACCGTGATAAGCACCGTCACCCCGGCGCCCTGCACAAAGAGCTTCCACCTGCCCTCCCTCATGAAGGTCTTGTTGAAGCTCTCGGCAAGCTGCTCGAAGAAGCCTATCCCGCTCTCATCCTCGCCTTCTATCACGAGGCGGATGGGCGTCGAGTAGTAGACATCGGAGAGCGTTCCCGTCTCATTGCGCTCGGCGCTTACGACGATGTTCATCCCGATATCGTACTTACCGCTCTCCACCCCCGGAGCGATCGCCTCGAAAGGCACCTCATAGAACTCAGGGGTATAGCCATAGGCGCGGGCGAAGCGGCAGGCGAAGTCGACATCGAAGCCCGAGATATTGCCATTGCTGATGAATGAGAACGGCTCATAGCCTCCCTCGACGGCAATGGATATGACGCCATTCTCACCGGTGAATCCCGTAGTGTCGCAGGTATCATTCACAGGATCGAAATCCGCGATCCAGTAGTCATAAAGCTCATCCAGAAGCCCGTTCTCACGGCTCTCGGCGATGAACGCGTTGAGTTCCGAGAGGATCCTGTCCTGCTTCTCGTTATTGCCGATTATGCATGTCGCGTTGATATACCCGGCAGGCTCCTCAAGCACGGCAAGATCGGGATGGTTCTTCTTCTGCACGCCATAGCTGACTTCCTCAATCAGATATGCGTCGATCTTCCCGGACTGCAGCGCGAGGATCATGTCGTTAGGCATCGTGTAGTACTGGAACGTGGTGTTCGGGACACGGGAGCGGATGAGATCCTCATAGAGGACAGCCGTCTGCACCCCGATATCATGACCATCAAGATCCTCTATCGTGGCGTATTCCGATGCCGCGGCTGCACTGCCAATGACAAGGCAGAGCAAGGCCAGGAGAACAAGCAGCCTTCTCATCACTCTTCCTCCATCCATCTGAAGCGCATGGATATCACATGCTCGTAGCTATTAGGATCATCCTTGAGATCTTCCTGCCTCACCTCGGTCGTAGGCTCCGCGAGAAGATCAAGGAAGAGCTTGCTTCCCGAGGAATGCACATCGAACCTCTCTCCCTTGTAGCATATAAGCATGGAGAGTATGTCGAGCTTCTCGGAATACTCGACCTTAACCAGGATATCAGGCACATCGGTCTCAGCGGCGATGTTGTTGATGCAGATCTCCTCGAACGCAAGCATGAGCTTCGAAAGCCTTTCCGCCTCGATCAGGAGCTTCTCGCCATATGCGTTAAGCTCGTCATTCATCGCCTCGACATCGAACTCCGTGGAGTCGATGCGGTATGTAAGCGACGAGAGCCGCTGAATGAAGCGCTTGGTGATCTCATTCTGAGGATGCTCGAATATCTGCTTTGGAGTCCCCTCTTCGAGGATGTAGCCGTCGTACATGAAGATTATGCGGTTTGAGATCTTCCTCGCGAAATCCATCTCATGGGTGACGATCATCATCGTCGTACCGCTCTTGGCAAGCATCTTTATTACCGACTGGACCTCTCCGATCATCGATGGATCGAGGGCGCTGGTCGGCTCATCGAACAGGATGATATCAGGATCCATGGCCAGCGTGCGGGCTATCGCTATACGCTGCTGCTGGCCGCCGGAAAGCTCATCAGGATAGGCAAACACCTTCGAGGCAAGGCCGACCTGCTGCAGGAGATACATCGCCTTGTCATAGGCCTCCTGGCGGCTCCTTCCCAGAAGCGTTATCTGCGGATTCATGATGTTCTCGATTATCGTGAGATGCCCGAAGAGGTTGAACGACTGGAATACCATTCCCATCTTCCTGCGGATCTCATTGAGGTTGCAGCCCTTCTCCGTTATATCCTGTCCATCTACTATTATGCTTCCTTCCGTCGGCTCGGTCAGCATGTTGATGCATCTGAGAAGGGTCGACTTGCCTGTGCCGGAAGGTCCGATTACCGATATCACATCACCATTGTTTATGGTTATGCTGATATCCTTCAGCGGGATCGTATCATCGTCAAATACTTTCCTAAGGTGCCTAATCTCTATCATCGCATTCCCCTAAGTGACAATCTTCAGCTACTCGCATCCGATAGTCCTGATATATTCAACGTTATTCATCGTGAGGTATTTATAGCACGAGTTGCCTATGGGATAAAGCGTTACAGCCTGCATCGAGGTCAATTTCCTCCCTCAAGCCACGCATCGGCCCTGGCAGCCACGTTCTCCGCAAGGTTGCGGAAGAAGAACTGATAGTCATACAGGTGGTAGACTCCGGACGGAAAGAGCCCGTTCTCATACGCCGCCGGATCGATATCCACGGCACGGAGTGTCCCTCTCTCCGGATCGATATAAGCCCCCGTCATGAAGGGGATCTCCTCAACCACGTTGCCTGCATAATCGGTAAGGCATCCTCCCTTGTTGAGCGATCTGTCAGCTATAGCGCTATCGGTCCGCCAGCTGAGAGGATTGATCGACAGCGTCCTTACGCCTGCAGGGACTATGATGGAATCCTGGATGCCCTCGGCCTCAGTATTGAACGAGATGATCACGCCTGTATCATCCTCCCGCGCAGCCATCTTCAGGTGAGGATACCTGTCCAGATCGTCCTCAGTGACCTTCCAGCCGATGCAGTATGCCGCCACGAGCCTCTCCTGAAGCCCAGGATCGGAAAGATGCCTTTCAAGCAGCATCAGCACAAGCTGTGCCCCCTGAGAGAATCCTGCGAGCATGAAGGGACGGCCATCATTGATGTTCTCCATGTAATATGTGAAGGCTTCTTCTATATCGGAATAGGCGATACGGAGGTGTTCTCCATCCTCTGCGATGCGCGCCTCATACACAGGGAAGGTCATCTGGCGATAGAATGGCGCATACATCACGGCAGTATCCTCATAGATGCCGCGTTCCATGTTCAGCGCGCCGACGAATGCAGCCTTCGTCTCCTCGTCATCGAGAGACATGTTGAGGTTTCCTTCCTCACCCATATCAACGGTAGGACAGACAAGGAACAGATCGACATCCTCATCATCGCCCTCCGCGTATTAGGCCCATGAGGAGGGATCAGAGTAATCAGGAGACACCTCCATGCTCTGGCATGAGATGAGGATCAGCAGGATAGGCAATGAGACCAAAGCCTTGGCAATCTGTCTTCTGAGCATACCGGACTCCCTTCAGTGAACGCGACAACATTATCAGAGAAATGCAGGATGGACAACGGCTGGGTGGAAAGAATCAGATAAATGAAGCGAAATGCCGCGGCAGGCAAAGCTTCGCCACTTCAGCCGATATTTCCGGCTTTCCGGGCATTAGTCCTTAAGGGCGGTCATATGTACGACATATACCCCATCAGGTCGCTTATATGCCGCTGACGATAATCCGCAGATCACGCAGAGTACGGAAGGAGGCGTTCCTTCTCCCTTCTCGAAGACATTTCTCAGCCTGATAAGGTTATCAGCAGCCTTGTCGACCTGATTCGCTCCGAGCCTTATCTCGAAGGCTCCCCAGTTCCCATCAGGCATTTCCAGAACCGCATCGATCTCATTATTGCGAAGCACTATTGGCATGATGGGCACTGGTCCATGTCTTCCCACGCCACTTCGGTCCCCTGACCCAGATTCCTCCGAACGTGGAAAGATACTCAGAAATCACACTATCGATGCTACGGGGACGATATGCGGCGTTCTCCATGGCTCTGCTCCTCGAATGAATGGCAAGGAGACAGTGAATATAATCAAACAAATCCGTGAGATTACATGGATTCATTCCGTTAGATTTCAAATGAGAAGACTGTGTAGAACGAGATTGGATGAAATGCTATCATCGCCGAGGATGGATATGAGGAGATTACCGCCAAGACGTAACATTACGCTGATGCTGGCAGGGGTCGTCGGCATGGGAATATTCCTCTCGCTGCTGCTGAAGGTGGGATACGGTACGGACACCTCCTCGTTCATGAATGCCTCGATAGCATCACGGATAGGCATATCGCTCGGAACGGTAATGGTATCGATGAACGCGATACAGCTCATAGCAGAGATCATCTGGGGACGCCGCTTCATAGGAATCGGCACGATCGTGAACATGGCCGTGATAGGCTATATCTCCGATCTCTGCACGATGCTGGAGGAACGCTATCTTCCGGAATGGATCTTCACCTTGCAGCCCTACCGTACGGCCACGTTTGCCGTAGCCCTGGCCTTCTTCCTCATATCGGCAGCCCTATACATGAATTCAGATACTGGTCTGGCGCCATACGATGCCATTCCGACCATCATCAGCGCTAACGTTCACATTCCATTCTTCGCGGTACGCATGGCCTGGGACTTCCTTGCGATCGCCATCGGCATCGCTGCCGGAGGACATCTGACCATAGGTACCGTGATCCTTGCCCTCACGATAGGACCTACCGTCGCATGGATAGGGCGGACCATACGGAAGGATGCTCTGTCATCAAAGGCCGAACATATAGCTGATGATGATACCCACGGAAGAGGCATAACGGCTATCTGATGATATCCCGGCATCAAAGGCATATACTAAGGATGTCTCTATCCGGCTCGCTCCGGCAGGCAGCAAGGCTCCAACCTTACATTCGAAGCAAAGATCAAAAACATAACCTCCTCTGTATCCCACTCCAAAGCCCGCTCCGACAAGCATGCCGAAATAGTTAGCCATAGGAATGTAGAGAGTTGCCCCTAATATCGAACGCAGATCTATCAATCCAGTGGATGTGGTTAAGAGATGATTCCCTGATACCGTACTTCTCTTCAGTCCTATATAACTCAGATCGAGCTTCGTAGAATACCACACATTGATTCCTGAGAAATCAGGAGTATCTGAAACAACGAATGGGAACAGGAACTCAAGCCCCAGGCCTCCGAATCCCCCGGATGAGCCATCCGACACATAAGGGCAGAAACCTCCCCTGGCATAGATGGCCATGAGCATCTCCGCATCCTTGAAGATAGGTCTCCCTTCAATAGATCTGGATTCTTCATCCTCAGCCATGGAGGCATCCATGAGGCTTCTCTTCTCAGGACTAAGGCGCCTCTGAGCTGCCGATGGCCTCAGCTGTACAAGTCCGTTTACCAATAGGCTGTCGTCAAGGCTATGTTCGCTGATGATGCTATCGACGATCTCATGCGGTCCGATCGAATTTACGAAGTCTGTGGCATTGCCATATGAGAGGGAGAGATCCTCTCGCGAGAACGGAAGAACCGCAACCTGCCTTGAAACTCCGGCTCTCCCGTCGGGAACCACGACATCTCCTGTATCAAGACGCGTGATGGAATAGGAATCGGCATAAAGGAACATGATATGTTCAACCGGATCATAATTGATCCGCATATCAAGCTCAAGCAGGATCATGGCCGGATTATCCTTCAGGATATTAAGCCACTGGCTGGCTATGAAGCGATAGTCCTCATACTCCGCCCTGTTAGTCCTGTAATCAGGGATATCCTCGCCCATCCAGGCTGTGTAAGGAATCGAGAAGTCTATCTGGATCTCATCCTCGCCATGCGAGAGCAACGCATAGCCGATGAATGAATCGTCCTTGAAGCCGGTTACGGCAACAGACAGCTCCGGCTGCATCGAGGTTATGCGAAACCTCTGCCCTATTATGCCATCAGCCATATCTGAAATCGTATCCAGGTTCATAACGATTCTGACCATATATTCGGTGAAGCGTGACCTTGCCTCCTTTACATATATTGGCTGGATATTCATTTCGATCTCCTGTGAGACACCAGCGCTCCTGATATCAACAGCTTCCTTGGTCGGGCTCCCCGCATCATCCAGATCAATCTCGGAATAAGGTCTGGCCATCTCGGTCCTGCGGTATTCATCACAGGCCTCTTGATACTCTAAGCAAATCTCGGACATAGATGATACGATTGCCTGCTTCAGTATGCCAATCCCTTGAATCTGCCTGTCAATCGCATCCAAGGATCGGGAGATATCAGCATAGGAACCATCCTCGGCCCCGTCATGATCAGGGAATTCGCTATATCCGATACCCCTCAGCTTCAGGAGCGTCTCTTCATGGATTTTCTGCATACGCTCCTCGTTCTCGTACCGGAGCGCCGCAAGCTGCTCTGCAAGCCTTGCTCTCTCCTCCTCGTTCTCTTCGGTCAGGAGACCATAGGCTTCAGAGAGATCAAAGCTATCGATACGCTCCTGCAGACGGCTTTCCTCGGCTAACACCTTGGCATTGCGCAGGGCCTCTACCTGAGACTTCGATACAGGAAGGTCCTCAAGCTCTCCGGCGCGAGATCTGTCAAGGCTGGTAGCAACCACACGGCTCGCCTCATATTCCGTAAGCAGGTCCGTCAGCTGATCGAATCCAGCATATGATACGGAATCGATATCCTCAAGACGCCCTAATCCCGTATATAGGGCATTAATCTCAGAAAGCAGGGAAGAAAGCCTGTCATAGTAAAGAGGGGCTGAGGATGAGGGAAGGACAATCGTTATCTCATATAGCCCATCATCCCTGATCTGCGGCTTCTCATATACCGTTCCCATAAGGGTGAGCCCAGAGTTATGGAGACTGACCTGATTGAATTCATCCGAATAGGTTTCCTTGGAATCATCATATACGGAGGTGCTTATCATCACAGACACCTCCGTGGATATCTGGCTGACAAGGGAATTCTGCGCATCCTCTCTCGCCTCATTGATGGAGCTGCCATATCCGGTAGCCATGAAGTCTACCGCGATAAGAGGGCTTACGATGAACATGAATAGAGAGATCAGAAATATGTTCTTTTTCATATATGCCACTCACTGCAATCAAAATCAGTCACCTGGAATGATTCACCTGAAAGCAAGGCGGAGAACCGCACATAATCGGATCCATATGTCAGATGGCAATCCAAGGATGTGGATATCAGGCCATTAGCCTTCTCCTTAGTAACAGTCAGATCAGAGACCGCATAGCTTCTGCTGATATGCTCAGGGCTGTATAGCGTGATATTACCGCCGCTATAGCTACGCATATGACGGAAGAACGTGATCCCCTCATTGTCAGTATTCACCCTAGCCTCCTCCACAAGGCCCTCGGTTATATCAGGGATACCATCTCCAGAACCGGGATCATACACATCATCGGCTACGGTTATATGGGCTCCATTGAGTGTGAAATCCGCAACGACGATAGACATATCGGTAGAATCGACAAGGCTGCCTTCGATAGACCCAGACACAACATTTGGACCAGAGATATAACTATCGAATCCAATGGATACCATATCCCCTTTTTCATAGTCATTCATGACCTTGGAATCTATGCTATACCGCTTAAGGATGGCATCAAGGTAGTATGTCTCATCGAGTACGGTTGATGGACCGGTTATCGGATTCCCGCTGCTCATCTGACCTTCGCTATGCGATCCATTCCTGTAGTATCTGATATCAACGACAGATCCAGATCTATAGGTTGCCTCCACGGCCACCTCCGAGCCCCCGGAAAGGCCGAAACTGATATAATGAGTAGGAATGCTGGCATATTCAGTCCTCTCAGAAAAGAACTGCAGATAAGCTATCGTAAAGGGATTCAGCTCCCAAGAATCATCATAAAGCTCTACGGTTCCACCTGATACCTCACGCGTAAGGAGGAAATAGCAGCCTGAATACCCGCCTGTCTCCCTGCAATTCTCAAGGAATGCCTTGATCAGGCTCTGAATCTTATACAGGTCTACCTGTGATGAAGGATCAACGGTATTATCCGTAACCCTCACCATATTACCCTCAATCTCCAACGCAGCGCTGTTGACATATACGCTGTACCCCTGGCGGCTCGATCCGACTATCCTTACATCGAAGTTCCCTTCAACAGAGTCGGAGCTTATGATCATCGGCTTGATCAGGGCCTTGATATTATCCGAATCCTCATATTCCAGCGGATAAAGGGACGCATTTCCATAGCGTGTATTGATCTTATTATAGTAATAAAGCGCAGGCGGTATCGAATCCGGGCCGCTGCTCATAACGCTTCCCTCTATATAATCCCCTATCTTGAAATACATGATCTCAGGATCGGATGGAGGATCTATCAGCGCTTCAAGCATGACATCTACATCTCCCGACAGCTCAAAGCGCAGCTTGAGGGATTCTTGATCCTCAGAGACCTCTTTCATAAGCGAATACCGGCTGTTCACAAGATGCACGTCATTCCCCTCAACATCCTGCACCGTCATGGAAACTGCATCAGTCATATCACGCTCAAGGAGAAAGTAATCCAGCCCATTTACCCTGTAGACCGCAGGGTTGGCCACCGAATCAAGCAGGCCTAGGAACATCTGCCTGAACTCATCTATGCCATGGTTTCCGTCATTGCAGTCCGAAGGATCTATGGAATCACTTTTGATGGTAATCGAATCTTTATCAAAATAAAGGCTTGCATCATCTATGGATATGCCAAGGACGCCTGTACCGGTTCTGGTTATCCTCAGATGAGCTCCACCGCTGACTGTCCCCAAAGGACTATATCTGTACTGATCAAGCACAAGCTGTATCTTGTCCCCCTCAGTATATCCATCACCGAGATCAGTACCGAACCGCTCCGTCATTAAGTCATAGAGAACAGTCTTATCTATCTGGATATTTCCCCCATCCTCTGGCTGATCATCATCTTCCGTGATGTCAGAGATAACGGTATCGGAGTATAGCTCACAAGAGAACATCAGCAATGCCAGCAATAGCGATACGGCGACAACGGATATCTTCTTAAGCATATGAACGACACGTGGATCCAACACAATGATAAATCATAACCAAATACATTCAGGGCAACAATATCATAACCAATCAAGAAGCAGAGATAACTCTAACATCTAGCGGAGAGGGCTACTTTCTGCTATACCTCCTCAGACAGGATACCTCTATGAAGATACTCTACCAGATAGCGATCATATTCGCGCTCTGTCTCCTCGGAGAGATAATAAGCGCGATCCTTCCCTTCCCGTTTCCCCCTGCCATATCAGCGATGCTCCTTCTGCTGCTGGCCCTGTTCTCAGGGGTCCTGAAGATCGATCACATAAAGGAGAAGAGCGACTTCCTTCTATCGAACATGGCGTTCTTCTTCATTCCGGCAGGGGTGAAGGTCGTTGAGCATTTCGAGCTTATCGCATCCATCTGGTGGCGATTCCTCATCGTAGTGGCGGCTTCGACGATCGTGGTATTCATAGTGACGGCATTGACAGTAAGCCTAGCGCTAAGGCTTGAGGAGAGAAGACGATGAAGGAAATGATCTGTACCTCTCCATTCTTCGGAATAACGCTCTCCATCATCGCCTATAGCATCGGATGCTATATAAACAGGAAGACAAGGCTGGCACTTCTGAATCCGCTCCTCATCTCATATCTTCTCATAATCCCCTCGCTCCTTCTATTCGATATCCCGCTGGAGTGGTATGACAAGGGCGGTGATATCATCAACATGTTCCTCTCCCCTGCCACCGCCGTGCTGGCCATCACGATTTACAGGCAGAGGGACATATTAAGAAAGCACATCGCGGCAGTCCTTGCAGGAAGCCTTGCAGGCTCTGCTTCCTCCATCTTGATAGTATTCGTCCTCTGCCGCGCCCTCGGTCTGGATGACACGATCATGGCATCGCTTCTTCCAAAGAGCATCACCACGCCGATGGCGATAGCCGTCTCCGAGAGCCTCGGCGGCATACAGGCAATCACGGTGCTGTCGGTGATCGTAACGGGAATACTCGGAAGCATCATAGGCCCGGTGATGATAAGGCTCTTCCGCATCAGGAGCGAGATAGCCCAGGGCATGGCAATGGGAGCCGCAAGCCACGCGGTAGGCACAAGCAAGGCGATAGAGCTTGGAGAGATACAGGGCGCCCTCTCCTCAATCGCCCTTGTCATGTCAGGGATAATAACGGTGGTACTGTCACTGCTGATCTTCGGATGACAAGGAGAACAAATATTACAGATACTGAGGAGTCTTCTCATCAACCATATCAGGAAGATTTCTCCGCCCGTATACGACCCTTGATATATATACTCGGTGCATCTCCGCATCTACTTTATATAAGACGATATAATTACCTACGGCTATCTTACGGTATCCTTTCGCATTCAAAACGGCATCATTGCACTCACTGTAAAGGAAAGGCATCTGGGATAGATGATCCAGATTCTCAGAAAAATCCTCTAGGAAGGATTCAGCAGCGGGCTTATTGCATAAGACACTTCCAATATAATCAAGCAGATCTGACAGGTCCTTCTCCGCGGGAGTGGTGATGATGATATCAAAGTCCATGCTTTTCCTTTAACCTGGCAATGACTACATCGGCTTTTTCGTATTGTCCTTTCCTTATAGCCTCCTCCGCAACCTCAACCTTTGCACGGACATCATTTATCCATTGCGTCCGCTCATAAGTCTCCATGCTCATTATTACCATGGCACCATATCCATTCTTTGTTACGAAAATCGGTTCAGCAACCTCTTCACAGAGATTCAGTACATCAGAGGTATCTTTTAGATCTCTTATAGGAATTATCTTAGGCATCCTTATCTCCTTATGACATGATAATAACATAAAAATCCCATAATATATAACCAAGATACATATACAACCATCTGAGCCTTTATTCCTAACAGAAAGCCGGGCACTAGGCCCGGCAAGATTGGCACATGGATCAGTTCCAAGATTCCAGATTTAATTACCTCACACAGCGGCTCCCATCAGGAGATTAGGCAGGAACATCGATACTGCAGGGATGTATGTAACCATCAGAAGCACGATGACCATGCAGATGTAGAACGGGATAAGTGCCTTGGACACCTTCTCGATCGACATATGGCCGACCGCGCATCCTGCGAAGAGCGTCGTTCCTACAGGAGGCGTGAGGCTTCCCACGGCAAGGTTCATCATGACGATGATGCCGAAGTGCACGGGATCGACTCCGAACTGCTCGACGGCAGGAAGGAGGATCGGCGTGGTGATGAGGATCAGAGGCGCGACATCCATGAAGCATCCGAGCACCAGGAGAAGCACGTTGATCATCATCAGCAGCACGAACTTGTTGTCGGTGACTGTGAGCATGAAGTTCGTGATCATGGCCGGAACCTGCAGGTAGCTCATCAGATAGCAGAACGCATTGGCGCTTGCGATGATCGCGAGGATCATGGCCAGTGTCTTGAGCGTGCCCTTGAGGATCCGCCATACCTCCGTGATCTTGACCGAGCGGTATACGACGAAGGTCAGGAATGCAGCATAGACACAGGCGATGGCAGCGCTTTCGGTAACGGTGAAGATACCGGATGAGCATCCTACGATGATGATGACGATCGTGATGAGAGCAAGGACGCCGTTGAGGCATGTGCGCACCGCTTCCTTGAGCGTGTACTTAGGACCGCGAGGGAAGTTCTCCTTTATCGTCATGCGGCGTACGAGGATCATCATCGCGATACAGAGCAGAAGCCCAGGAAGGATACCGGCAAGGAAGAGACGGCCTGTCGAGACACCGCCGGCAGCCTGCCCGTAGATGACCATGTTGTGGCTTGGCGGGATCAGCAACGCCTGGGTAGCGGTGGCTACCGTGATGGCGATGGTGAAGTCCTTCCTGTAGCCGTTCTTCTCCATCATCGGGATCGTGATCGATCCGAGGGAGCTGACGTCAGCCGTCGGAGATCCGGAGATACCGCCGAAGAAGGTGGAGTCGATGACGTTGGCATATGCAAGTCCTCCGCGGAACCTTCCGACCAGCACGTCAGCAACCGCGACGAGGCGGTCGGATATGCCGCCGGCACTCATCAGGTCTCCGGCGAGGATGAAGAACGGAATCGCCAGGAACGAGAACGACTGCACGCCATCGCCGAGGCGGAGGAATACCGAGGAGATCAGAGCCGGATTGACATACAGGCATGTGACTACGCTCGCGCCGAGGAGGCTGAACGTCACCGGTACGCGGATGATCATCATGATGAAGAATGAAACGAAAAGAATCGTGATTGCTACTGTGATGCTCATCTTATTACTCCTCGTCCTTTATGTCCTTGGCGCTGTCACCAACGCCTTCGATGAAGTTCTGCCTGTTCTCCGTATGATAGAGTCCGCAGATCTGCGCGATCAGCACTGCCGAGCAGAGCACCCCGCTTATGACCGTAACCAGATACAGATACTTTCTCGGAAGTCCCGTGATCGTGAGCTTGGCATAGGTCCTGTTCATCAGCAGGCGTCCATACCAGATCATGCAGAGAGATACCAGGAGCATCACTACATCTGAGATATATACGAACGAAATCCTCGCCTTCTTAGGAAAGTATTTCGCGAAAGCCTCAACCCTTATATGCAGATCCTCCTTTATTCCTACAGGCAGCAGGAGGAACATCAGAGTATCAAGGAGGAAGAGCATTATCTCCTCACACCAGCTTATATTCCCCCCGAAGGCCCTGAATACGACCTGCAGCGTGACCACGACTGCCATGAAGAGGAGAATGATCTTGCAGATGGACTCAACGGCTACGAACACCAGATCCATCACCTTCTCTACTTTTTCCTTAACCATAGAAAAACCCCAATAAAGAATACTGTTCCCGGGGCAGGTCCCCGAGAACAGCCGTCAAGCGATCAAGGACTTACCTTCCGAGAACCTCGTTGATAGACGCGATCCAGTCACCATACTCAGCGCTGTACTCTTCGTAGAGCGGAGCCATGGCCTCGAAGAAGGAATCCTGGACCTCCGGAGCCGGAGTCGAGATGATAGCACCACCCTCGGTGAGCTTGTTCTTCGCGTCCTCGATGGAAGCGTCCCAGATCTCCCTGTCGTATGCAGTAGCCTCGTCCATGGCGCGGAGCATCATCTGCTGATCTTCCTCAGAGAAGGAATTCCAGACGTCAAGGTTGAATACGATGGTATCCATACCGGTGGTGTGGTTGTCGAGCGTGACATACTTAGCGACCTCATAGAGAGAGTCAGCAAGGATGGTGTTGAGGTTGTTCTCGCCGCCTTCGCAGACACCGGTCTGGAGAGCTGAGTACATCTCATTGGCGGAAACGTTTACAGGATTAGCGCCAAGCAGGCTTACGAGGGAAAGCATGACATGGTTCTGCTGCACGCGGATCGTCCTTCCAGAGAAGTCCTCGATCGTCTCCACAGGGAATGTCGTGTAGAAGCACCTTGAGCCGTTATCGGTGAAGCCGATACCCCTGAGGCCATACTCCTCAAGACCTGTAAGGACCCTGTCGCCCACCTCGCTCTCAAGGACCTTCCACATCTCATTGCCATCGCGGAAGAGGAACGGGAGGTTGAAGACCTGAAGGTCATCATAGAAGCCGCTGAGGGTTCCGATGGAGAACTTTCCGATATCAACGGTGCCCATCTGAAGCTGCTCAAGGTAGCTGATCTCATCTCCGAGGGTATTCGCATAGATCTCGACCGTGATCCTTCCCTCTGAATACTCCTTCACCTTGTCAGCGAAGTAGCTGAGAGCCTTCGTCGTAGGATAGTCAAGCGCCGCATCTGTAGCGAGCCTGAGCGTCCTTGGGCCATCGGACTCCTTGGAGCCGCCAGCGAAGACAGAGGTCATTGCAAGCATTGCAACGAGAACGAATACGAGAGCTTTCTTCATTTTCATAACTCCTTTTGAAAAAACACAACCTGTGGTTTATCGCATATCCCTTAAAACGGGTATATATCCTTAGCTGAATGATCTGCCATAAAGCTCATCGAGCTTGGCAGAGAGCTTCTTGACCGCCTCTTCATACCCGGCATCATCCAGAAGCCCCTTCGGATGGCTGTCATCGAAGGGAGAGCCCCAGTCGAGGCCGCCCTCATACTTGGGAACGACATGCACATGGACATGCGGGACGAGGTCGCCGAAGGTGGCATAGTTGATCTTATCAGGGCCATATACCTCCCAGATTGCCTTGGCGGTAACAGCCACATCGTAGAAGTATCCTTCTCTTTCTTCTTTAGTGAGCTGGAAATACTCAGTCTTGTGATCCTTGAGCTGCACGACGCAGCGTCCAGGATGCTTCTGATCCCTGTTCAGATATATCTTAGAATACTGAGTCTCCTTTATAAGGATCATGAGGCTTCTCAGCTTCTCGCCGTTCTCGCAATAGAAACAATCGCTCATTGCTTATATTCTCCTTTTTCATGCGCATTCCGCATCTCTTACACTCTGGATTCTACCATAAGAATCCCACATGTCAACAACATGTTTTAAAACCTGTTGAATTTTTTTGTTGACAACCCCAGATACCGGTGGTAGTTTGAAATTGAAAACAAACCTGTTGTATTTATTTTTGGAGGGTGTCATGAATTTCGAGATAGTAATGAATCGTCAGGTTATCTTCGGAGAGAACAAGGTAGAGATGCTTCCCGGCCTTCTCAAGTGGTATGGCAAGAAGAAGGTCATGCTCGTTTCCTATCCAACCACGATCGGCGGCTTCAAGCGCGTGGCTGACCTGCTTACATCCAATGGCATCGAGTATGCCTCCCATGTCGTGACCGGAGAGCCGGATCTGAAGATCATAGACGGAGGAAGGGATAAGTTCCTCGCGGAAGGCTGCGATTGCACGGTCGCCCTTGGCGGCGGCAGCGTGATAGACGCGGCAAAGAGCATCGGAATGCTCGCTGTCAACGGCGGATGCATCGAGGACTACCAGATGAGGGGAAAGGAAGTAACGGTCGAGCCTCCTCTATTCATCGCGATCCCTACGACCAGCGGAACCGGCGCAGAGGCCACCAAGACAGCAGTGGTCTGCAATAACAACAACCATCTTAAGAAGAGCCTCTATCATACGACGATGATCGCGGATGTCGTCATCCTTGACCCGACCTTCACCGTAGAGCTCCCCCGCCCTGTCACGAGCGCGACTGGAATGGACGCTCTCAGCCATGCGATCGAATCATATGTATCGCTCAACGCCAGCCCGCTTACCGAGATGTACGGACTGAAGGCGATGGAGCTTATCAACAAGTACCTCAAGAGGACCTGCGAGCATCCGGATGACCTTGAGGCAAGGGGCGCCATGATGCTTGCCTCCTACTGCGGTGGAGTCGCTATCACGGCAGGAATCGGAATCGCCCACATCATGGCTCAGCCGCTCGGAGGATACTATGGCATCCCGCACGGAGATGCATGCTCTATCTTCCTCCCAGGCGCGATGACGCTCAATCTCCCCTACGCTACCAAGAAGTATGCGGATATCGCCAAGGCTCTCGGCGTATATGTCGACGGTCTCAGCGACGAGGAGAACGGCAAGAAGGCCATCGAGAGGGTACGCCAGCTCCAGGAGGAGATCGGCGCGCCGAAGTGCCTGAAGGGCTACATGAAGGAAGTGCCTGACATGGCGGAGCTTGTCGACATCATCAAGAGGACGACAGGACACATCAAGTGCAACCCGAAGCCGCTTGACGAGCAGCTGATGATCGACGCCTTCAACATGGCGATGGAGGACTGAGGAAATATGCCAGAAAGCAGGCAAGGAGCTTGTCTGCTTTTTGGCAACATGTTACATAAATATTGAAACATCTATTTCCACATCGAAGGACGAAGCGTAACCATGTTCAGATATCAGAAGGTATACGGCATATACAAGGAGAAGATACTAAACGGCTCGATCAAGGGAGGAAGCCTGCTTCCTTCCGAGAATACCCTTGCCAATGAGTTCGATGTGGACAGAAGCACGATCCGCCGCGCCCTCCAGATGCTCGTCGATGACGGGCTCGTGGAAAAGAGCGCGGGAAAGGGAACGATCGTCATAGGCCGCAACCTGGCCTCGGAGCCGGGAAAGGCAGCTGCCGGCACGAATAAGAACATAGGCTTCCTGCTTCCAAGCGGGAACGCCATCACGGAGCAGTTCTACTCGCTCCTCTTCTATGAGCTCGAGCAGATACTCCAGAGGCATAGCTATTCCCTCATCTACTCCACGCTGGACAGCGGGGCGGACCTGAGCGATACGATACGAAGCCTGAATCTCGTGGGATGCGCATTCGTAAGCAACGTGGAACAGAAGTTCGTCCAGGAGGCGATAGCCCTCGATTTCCCCTGCATAATGCTCAATAGCTACAGTCCTCTGATCCCTTCTGTCCTCACCGACAACGAGGAGGGAGGATACCTCGCAGGAAGATATCTCTGCGAGAAAGGACACAGGCGCTTCTTCCTGATAACAGGCGTACGCACATACACGACGAACCAGGAGAGGCTCGATGGCTTCCGCCGCGCGATGCATGAGTTCGGCATAAGCGAGGACAGCTACAGGATCGGGATATCCGAATCCTGGGAGCGTGACGGCGGGGAGAAGTGCGTGGCGGAATACCTTCGGAGCGAGAAGAGGACAGCCACAGCCATGTTCGCATTCAACGACCGTCTGGCCTATGGCGCGATAAAGGCAATAAGGAATGCAGGACTCAGCGTTCCCGAGGATATATCTGTCGTAGGCTTCGATAATCTCAACGCATCGCTCGGCACCATCGAGCTGACCTCGATAGAGGCCCATGTCAGCACGATAGCCGAAGGAGCGACACAGTCGCTGCTATGGCAGATCAGCGGCGGGCGCAGGCTTCCGATGAGGATAGACAGCCCTGTGGAGCTCATTGAAGGCAGCACGGTCAAGGCGCTCTGAGGAAATAGATCTCGATAGCATATACCGACCCTGCGAGAGCAGGAGACAATCCATGGCAGGAAGGAATAGGCCTGCCATTCAGGAGGTTAGCATGGAACTCAACAGCCAGAGGGTACGAAAGCTGGCACCGGAGAACGATCCGCTGAAGATCGGAATGGGATGGACGGTAGAGGATCTGGATAAGCCGCAGATCATGGTGGAAAGCACGTTCGGAGACAGCCACCCTGGCTCTGCGCATCTGGACAAGCTCGTGGAGGCCGCAGTCAGAGGCATCAGCGACGAGGGCGGCAAGGGAGCCAGGTACTACGCCACTGACATATGCGACGGCATCGCGCAGGGACACGATGGGATGAACTACTCCCTCGTGAGCCGCGACATGATCGCGAACATGATAGAGATACATGGAAACAGCACGGGCTTCGACGCGGCGGTATACATCGCATCCTGCGACAAGTCGGTTCCCGGATGCCTGATGGGACTTGGTAGGCTTGGCCTGCCTTCGATCTTCATCACGGGAGGCGTGATGGATGCCGGCCCGGATCTTCTGACGCTCGAGCAGATCGGGGCATACTCTGCCATGTGTGCCAGAGGCGAGATAACAGAGGAGAAGCTTGACTATTACAAGAAGCATGCCTGTCCCAGCTGCGGGGCCTGCTCGTTCATGGGCACGGCAAGCACGATGCAGATCATGGCTGAGGCGCTGGGGCTGATGCTTCCGGGAACCGCGCTGCTGCCCGCGACGAGCAAGGAGCTTACAGAGGCGGCATACGAGGCAGGAAGGCAGTCGGTACGCCTTGCCAGGAAAGGGCTTAAGGCGAAGGACATAGTGACGATGGAGAGCTTCGAGAACGCTATCATGGTCCATGCCGCGATATCCGGGTCGACGAACAGCCTGCTGCACATCCCCGCCATAGCCCATGAGTTCGGGTTCGAGATCGACAGCGACACCTTCGACAGGATGCACAGAGGAGCCCATTACCTCTTGGATATCCGCCCCGCAGGCAGATGGCCGGCCCAGTTCTTCTACTATGCAGGAGGAGTACCGGCGGTGATGGAGGAGATCAAGTCGCAGCTCCATCTCGATGCCATGACCGTCACAGGAAAGACGCTCGGGGAGAATCTTGAGGATCTCAGGAAGAGCGGCTACTACGAGAAGTGCGAGAAGTACCTCGAGAAGTGGGGACTCAAGAGGACCGATGTCATCCGCACGTTCGATGAGCCGATCGGAACGAACGGTACCGTCGCCATCCTCAAGGGCAACCTCGCGCCAGAGGGTGCGGTAGTCAAGCATTCGGCCGTACCGAAGGAGATGTTCGAGGCTGTGCTCCGCGCCCGCCCGTTCGACTGCGAGGAGGATGCGCTGGCCGCCGTCCTGGCACATGATATCAAGCCGGGAGACGCGGTGATCATCCGCTACGAGGGCCCGAAGGGCTCTGGTATGCCTGAGATGTTCTACACGACCGAGGCGATCTCCAGCGACGGCGAGCTCGGGAAGACGATAGCCCTGATAACCGACGGACGCTTCTCCGGCGCGAGCAAGGGACCAGCCATCGGACACGTCAGCCCGGAGGCCGCGGAGGGTGGACCGATAGCACTTCTGGAGGAGGGAGACCTGATAGAGATCTCCATTCCAGGCAGAAGGCTCAACATCATCGGCATCAATGGAGAGAGGAAGAGCCCCGAGGAGGTCAGCAAGGTGCTTGAGGAGAGGAGGAAGGCCTGGAAGCCAAAGGCTCCGCGCTACCCTTCCGGCGTCCTCAGCCTCTTCAGCCGCCATGCGGTAAGCCCCATGAAGGGTGGCTACATGGAGTAAGCAGAAATAGCCCGATAAGCGTGGAAGCAGGTCAGAAGGCCTGCTTCCTTTCATTTCAGGACATCGTATGAAGCTTCTTCATATATTCAGTCGGAGGGATTCCCTCAACCTTCCTGAAGACCTTGGAGAAGTAATAGATGTTATGGAAGCCTAGCGACAGGGCTATATCCGCGATACGGCTCTCCTGCCCCTTACCCATCATCTCCTTGGCCCGTTCGATCTTCATCGTGCTGATGTAGTCCACAAGGCTCATGCCCATGATGCGCTTGAAGCTCTTAGACATATAGCCGGGGGAGACGCAGGCGTACTCCGCCACATCTCCCAATGATATCCTCTCGGTGATATGGGCAAGTATATACTCACGGGCCTTGTCAGCGACCCCGCCACCCCCTCTGCCCTTGCTGCCAAGAAGGGCAACCAGGCTGCTACGGGCATCATCAAGGAAGGCTACTGCCTCTCTCCGCCGCGTGATGAAGTCAGCTGACTCAAACACTTCCTTCACAGAGCCCTCGCCCTGCAATCCTATGGCCGCAAGCCCGCTTGAGAGAGCAGAACGCAGCACGGAAACCATGAACATGAACTGAGGAAGGCCGTGGTCAGAGGAGGATAGAGCCTCGCGGATCACGCTGAAGCAGGCCCGGCAGCTCACGCCATCCATATCGACGACGGCCTGTTCCAGCCGTGGAAACACGGCATCTATATCCAGGGATGAGGGGGAAAGCGATCGCTCATCCTTCTCAAGATAATAGCCCATAAGCGAACGCTCTATTGCCAAGCGAGCGTTCCGAAGGCTGTCACGGCCATCCATTACGGATGTCCGCAGGAGCGATGGGCGCAGTCCCGTGACCATGGAGGATGCGGAAGCAACCTTATCCTCAAGCCGCGCAGCGACAGCATTCCAGGTATCGGCCGATAATCCTGGTATGAAATAGACCAAGGTACCAGGCTTTCCGGAAACTGGCATTACCGGCCAGAATGATGAGAACGAGGAGGACAGGATCTTCTCCACCACATCCTTCTCCCAGTCATGAAGCTTCATGTAGTCCTCAGCCGTCCATTGCTTCTCCAGGCTCGGCGGCGGAAAGCTGAAGGCAAAGGCTATCAAGGCATAGCCTGACAGAAGTCCCCGCTCATCCAGGAGGACCTTCGTCTCCGGGGTTATATCCCTCATGAGGAGCAGGCTTGAGATTACGGAATGGATCCTATCCTCAGCCTTCTCCAGGCTCTCCTTCCCATAGCCCTCGCGACGCCGGCTGCATTCTTCCTCTGCCTTGAGCAGGGCCTGGCGGAGACGTTCTCCATCAAGCTCCGTCTTCAGCAGATAGTCCGATATCCCATAGCCTATCGCCTCCTTGGCAAGGCTGAACTCCGCAAGGCTCGTGAGGATGATGAACACGATATCAGGGAACTCCTCGCTGCAGCGTCCGGCAAGGGCCAGCCCATCCATCACCGGCATGCGGATATCCGTTATCACGATATCCGGATGTTCTCTCTCTATGATCGAATAGGCATCGGCGCCATTGGAGGCACAGCCGATGATCCGGGCATCGACAGATCCCCAGTCGATCAGATGCCTTATCCCAGAGAGGATGATCGGCTCATCATCGGCGACAAGTACCTTATACGTCATCTGCAGCCTCCGCCCTTATCCTGACAGTCACCTTCGTGTAACGGCCTTCCTCTGATTCGAATGACAGGCCATATCCCCTGCCGTAGATCAGCCTTATCCTCTCATCGATGTTCCTCAGGCCGACACCGGTCATGTCGGTCTTGGAATGAGTCCTCTCGTCGAAGATATGACTGATCGTCTCCTCAGACATCCCGACCCCGTCATCCGTAACGGAGACGGACAGCACGTCGCCCTCAAGGGACGCGTCGATCACGATCGTGCCGCAGCGTCCTGACGGCTCGATGCCATGGAAGATCGCGTTCTCCACAAGGGGCTGAAGCGTGAACTTCTGTATCGCATATCCCATCAAGGACTCCGGTACGCGGCAATCGATCTCGTACATGCCCATGTACCTGACCTGCTGGATATCATCATAATCATGGAGAAGCAAAAGCTCGTCCGCAAGCGATATCCTATCGCTGCAGCCCTTCGCCATATTCCTGAGGAGCGTCGTCAACCCCCTAGCCATCCTTGATATGCCATCATCCTTCTGCACATCGGCAAGGTAATGTATGGATTCAAGCGTGTTATAGAGGAAATGAGGATTCACCTGCATCTGCAGCATGCTGATCTCCATCCTCTTCTTATCCTCGAAAAGCGCCTCATTACGCTTGAGAAGCTCCGAGATCGAAACACTCATCTTATTCACGGTACGACCGATGGCCGCGATCTCATCGTCGCCCTTCTCGATCGACTTATCGACAGTGCCGAAGTCATTCGTCGCTGTCAGATGCCTGATATGCCTCTCAAGCCTGCGCGTCGTCTTTGTCAGATAGCGGGAAAGGATGAACGAGAGAAGCACCAGCAGCACAGTCGAAGCCAGAAGTATCACGAGGAAGACCGCGAGGCCGTATGACGAGGCAAGGCGCAGCGGCGACCTGTCAAGGAACTGGACCACATAGCAATCGGGGACAGGTAGCGGATAACGGATCTCCGTCCAGTCATCCGCATCATAGAACCGCCCTGGGATAGCATCGGGATAAGCGCCTCCCGGCGAGACGATGAAGACATTTCCGGCGGCTATCAATGGAGAGAAGAGATCGGAAGAAAGCTCAGCATACACAAAGCCGTCGCTTCCCCTTATCCTGCCGTAGGCCGTGACAGCCAGCTCCTCAGGGCTGTTTATCGTCGTCGAGAGAAAAAGCCTCACCACGGATCCCGTAGGAAAGGAAAGGCCAGGGAACTCCGCAGTCTCCATTATGGCCCTGGCATCACCGAGCGCCCCGTACCTGTTGCTGGTGATCTCGAACGCAAGTCCGGTGCCGGGATTGAATATGACGATCTTGTTGAGCGTCTCGGACGCAGGAGAGGCGGCCATATACGTCGACACAGCCCTCTGCGCCCTGATGACAGCCATGGCAGCTCCCGGCTCGGAGATATCGCCGAACGAAAGCGCCTCCCTGACGCTCTCCTCATCCGCTATCCAGGCAACCGCTGTGATAAGCGATTCAAGATCCTCCCTCACTCCGTCCGTCATATCAGCGACCCTCGCGCTGTCGGCAGCGCTGGACTCCATATACACGAGGTTGTTCATATGGGAGAAGAGCACGAAGAAGGACGGGATGCTGACGACAAGGAAGCATAGCATCACGGAGATGAGTATCCTTGCCTTCAATGTCCGTCCGATGCGTCCCTGCATATATTGATTCTACAGCCAGATCGTCCGGAATGCAAAATATTGCCAACAGAGGCAGGAAGGAGGCATGTCTGGACATATCTCGTTGCATGATATAACGATACTTATGCATAGAACCCCTTATTGATCCAAGTATCTGCAGAAATGCACGACAATATTCAGCCAAATAAAAATGCATCAGTGCAATATTTTGCCGATTCTGGCTTTATTTTTACATTCAGATATCGCAGGAACCGTGATTGAATCAGACAAGTATATAAAGGAGTCAAGATGAAGAAGCTTATCGTATTTTCTCTTGTTGCCCTTATGGCAATATCATCTGTCTTCGCCGGCGGCTCGAAGGAAGCTGCAGCCGATGACGGAACAACAACCCTTACGTTCGCCGTATGGGATTATACCCAGAACGCATATCTGTCGAAGGCCATCGCGGCATTCGAGGCAGCGAACCCTGACATCAAGATCGAGGTCCAGGATTCCCCGGCTGCAGATTACATCACGAAGCTCAACACCCAGCTCAACGGTGGATCCGACGTCGACCTCTTCCTCATCAAGGAAGCTGATAAGACAAAGACCTTCTATGACAGGGGACAGCTTGCCAACCTCACCCCGTATGTCGAGGCTTCCGACATCGATATGAGCGCCTACAACGGAACGGATGCGAACTTCACGTTCGATGGCAGCCTCTATGCAATGCCTCTCCGCACCGACCAGTATGTGCTCTTCTACAACAAGGACCTCTTCGATGCAGCAGGTGTCGCATATCCTGACAACGACATGACCTGGGCTGAGTTCGAGGAGCTTGCAGGACAGCTCACGCAGGGTGAAGGCGCGACGAAGAAGTACGGCGCTTACTTCCACAGCTGGAACGCATGTGTCCAGAACTGGGGCGTACAGGATGGAAAGCACTCCATCATGAGCGGCAACTATGAGTTCTTCAAGCCATACTATGAGATGGTCCTGAGGATGCAGGAAGCCGGAACCGCCATGTCCTTCGCGCAGATCCAGGCTTCTGGCCTCTCCTACACCGACGTATTCTCACAGGGTCTCGTTGCCATGCTTCCGATGGGCTCATGGCTGATCCAGACGATGGCTTCCCGCACGATTTCCGGTGAGACAAGCATCAACTGGGGCGTTGCGGTGATCCCACATGCAGATGATGTCCCTAACGGATACACCGTCGGTGCGACAACGCCTATCTGCATCAACAACGCAAGCAGCGACAAGGATGCCGCATGGAAGTTCGTCGAGTTCATCAGCGGACCGGAAGGCGCACAGATCATGGCTGAGAACGGACAGGTTCCTGCCCTTGTCGGCGAGGGATACCTCGAGGCATATGCAGCTGCTCCTGGAATGCCGGAAGGCGTCATGGAAGGCCTCTATGCAACGCACATCTCCCCTGACCGCCCGGCCATGGACAAGGTAACGCAGATCGACCAGATGCTCCTTGCCGAGCATCAGCTGATCCTCCTCGGCGAGGAGACTGTCGATGAAGGCATCGCCAACATGAACAGGAACTACGCTGAGATCATGGCAGAGTGAGATAATCACTCATGATAAAAGAAGGGCTGCTTTCCCGGTAGCCCTTCTTTACTCTTAAAGGAAAACAAGCAAAGGAGGAAAAATGGCACAGGTCGCAACAGCATCCGAAGGGAAGAAAGGGTCACTGAGGCTGAAGCAGTCGCTGATCGGCTATTCATTCATAGCGCCCAACTTCATCGGATTCGCCATATTCATTCTCTTTCCAGTGATATTCACGATCATCCTGTCCGTGATGGACTGGGATGGATTCAACGCGATGTCATTCGCCGGATTATCGAACTTCCAGGCAATCCTGCGCGATCGCGTATTCAAGTCAGCATTCTGGCTTACCCTTCTATATGTCGTATTCACCGTCCTTCTGACGCTCCTGGCAGCCCTGGCCCTTGCCTGCGTGCTCAACAGGAAGATCAAGGGAAGGGATGTATTCCGCTCGGCGATATTCTTCCCGTACGTAGCATCGATGATCGCCATAGGCGCTGTCTGGAAGCAGCTCTTCGAATCGAATTACGGACCGATAAACATGGCCCTCAGGGCAATCGGCATAGATAATCCTCCAGGATGGTTCGCCTCTACCGACTGGGCCATATGGGGAGTGATCGTGGTGGCTATATGGAAGTTCATGGGCTACTACATGCTCATATACCTTGCAGGCCTTCAGGATATCCCTGCGCAGCTCTACGAGGCAGCAACCCTCGACGGTGCCACGACATGGCAGAAGTTCAGGCAGATAACGCTCCCGATGCTCACCCCTAGCACGTTCTTCGTGTTCATGATGCTTACGATCAACAGCTT
>CALXLH010000033.1 GCA_944389145.1 uncultured Spirochaetaceae bacterium | reverse complement strand
ACAGGATCGTCACACAGGGGGGAACATTCCTAAACGATGCGGTCCTCAGGGCCTTCGAGAAGGAGCTCGGTCTCGAGGTCGTCAGGCCGACGATAGCCGGACTGATGGGAGCGTACGGAGCTGCGCTTTATGCCCAGATGATGGCCTCCAGGAAGGGACTCGTGCTGAGCTCCACCATCAGGAAGGAGGAGCTTGATGCGCTGGAGCATACGGTCAAGAACGTCAGGTGCAACGGCTGCACGAACCACTGCCTGCTTACAGTCAACTCCTTCGGCTCGAAGCGCCGGCTGATATCAGGGAACAGATGCGAGCGTCCAGTGACAGGAAAGGCCCCGAAGCGGGATGATGTCTATGACGTCTATGCCTATAAGCAGGAGCTCCTTGAAGGCTACAGGGAACGCAGGGGCGGAAGCAGGGGCACGCTCGGCCTTCCTCTCGCGCTAGGCATGTATGAGCTTCTTCCGTTCTATGTGACGCTGTTCCAGAGCCTCGGATACGATACCGTAGTATCACCATTCTCAAACAGGGACATCTACATACGCGGACAGGCCTCGATCCCGTCAGACACGGTCTGCTTTCCAGCAAAGCTCATGCACGGGCACATCCAGTACCTTGTGGACCAGAAGGTCGGCAGGATATTCATCCCCTGCTCCAGCTATAACATCAACGAGGATAAGGGAAACAACCACTTCAACTGCCCGGTCGTGGCATATTACGGTGAGGTGATAAAGGGCAATCAGGACCTGGATGGCATACCTCTCACGCTCGGCTATCTCTCGCTTGAGCATCCTGGACACCTTGCAAGGCGTATCTCAGAGCTTTTCGGCGTAAGCAGGCACGACGCGAGAAAGGCCGTTGACAAGGCCTTCGCTGAGCTTGGCGGATACCGCAGGAAGATCACGGAGAAGGGACTGGAGGTCATCAGGATATCCCGGGAGGAGAAGAGGCCGATCATTGTGCTTGCAGGACGGCCCTATCATACGGACCCAGAGATCAACCACGGCATAGACCGCATGATCGTATCGCTAGGAGCCTCGGTCATAACCGAGGACTCCATCGCTCCCCTTACGGACAAAGGAAGCTTCGGGGTGCTGAACCAGTGGACGTACCATGCGAGGATGTATGACGCGGCCCGCTATATCGCCAGCCAGAAGGATATGAATCTCGTGCAGCTAGTATCATTCGGCTGCGGGCTGGATGCGGTAACCACCGATGAGGTAAAGGACATACTCCGCGGCGAGGACAGGATATACACGCAGATCAAGATCGACGAGATCACGAATCTCGGAGCGGTACGGATAAGGATGAGAAGTCTCTTTGCGGCAATCGAGATGGAAGAGGAGAAGGAGAAGGAAGAGAATGGAGAATAAGCCTTTTACCGAGGAGATGAAGAACGACGGCTGGACGATAGTCATACCGAACATGTCTCCTATCCATTTCAATATCATGAAGAGGATATTCATCAACCACGGCTTCAGGCCGCTGCTGCTAGAGAACTCCTCCCCTACGGTGATACAGGAAGGGCTCAAGTATGTTCATAACGACATGTGCTATCCGGCACTCCTCGTAATCGGACAGATGATAGACGCCATACACAGAGGCCTCGTAGATAAGGACAGATGCGCGCTGATCATATCACAGACAGGCGGCGGATGCAGGGCCTCGAACTACTACTTCCTTCTGCTGAAGGCGCTTGAGAGGGCGGGACTGGGAAACATTCCCGTGATATCCGCGAACCTGCAGGGAATGAACTCGAATCCAGGATTCAAGATCACGTTCCCGATGCTCGTGCAGGCCTTCACCGCACTAGTCTATGGCGATCTCATAATGCTCCTGTCCAATCAGACCAGGCCCTATGAGGCCAACAAGGGCGATACGGATCGCATCATAGAGAAGTGGACGAAGATACTCGGAGACTGCTACGAGAAGAACAGAGGATACTTCTGGGGCAATATGAAGCGGAAGCTCAATCAGATCGCAGATGACTTTGCCGCGATTCCAGTCAAGCGCGTACCGCGCGTCAAGGTAGGCGTCGTCGGAGAGATCTACATGAAGTACTCCAGGCTTGGAAACAGCAACCTCCAAGGCCTTCTTGAGGATGAGGGCTGCGAGGTGATGCTCCCTCCGATGATGGGATTCGTGCTTTACTGCTTCTCCAACGGCATAAAGGATGAGGAGTACTACGGAGGCAGGGGCAGATACGCCTTCATCATGAAGCATATCGGGATGCCAGTGCTCTCTATAGTCGAGAAGTGGTCAGAGGAGGCCGTGAAGAGGCATCCGGAGTTCCATGCGGCCGCGACGTTCAAGGAGCTTGAGGGCTTCGGCGAGCGCTTCATCGACAGGGGCTGCAAGATGGGAGAAGGGTGGCTCCTGACGGCAGAGATGGTAGAGCTTATAGAGAAAGGATATGACAACATCGTCTGCACTCAGCCGTTCGGATGCCTGCCTAACCACATCTGCGGCAAGGGCATGATAAGACCGCTGAAGGAAGCCTATCCAGATTCGAATATCGTCCCCATCGATTACGATCCGTCAGCAACGAAGGTCAATCAGGAAAACAGGATCAAGCTCATGCTCGCAGTCGCAAGGGAAAAGCTTGAAACGGAGCAGAAGGCCTGATCAGAAGCGGGAGAAGAAATCATCCCTGACGAGGGCGAATGCATCATCCACGACAAGGCTAACCGCCCCCAGCGCGGACCCGTGCTGCTTGATCCTGCACCGGGAGACTGACGGGAAGATGTCAACGCCATGGATCGATGAGAGGTTATCATTCATGTGGCTGACCAGCGCTTCTGAGTCTCCGATAGGACCGCCAAGGATCACCTTGCGGGTATCAAGCATCACGCTCAGCATCCTGACAGCCGTAGTCATGACATCCCCAAGCCGTTCCACCGCGCGCCTGGATGCATCATCCCCTTCATCCGCAGCCTTTATTATCCCTGCGGCCCTTTCGGAGATCATTCCGGGGGAGACAGTGCTTCCTGCCTCTTCCTGATAATACCTAACAAGCGCCTCGTCATTGGCAAGCGTGTAGAGGCAGCCTCTCTGTCCGCATGTGCATAGGCGCCCGTTCGGATCGATCTGCAGATGGCTGATACGCCCTGCCCTGCCATGCGAGCCTGATACCAGAAGGCCAGAGGAGAATATCGTGGCCCTGATTCCGGAGCTGATGCCGATATAGACCATCGACTGCTCCCCATCCTCATTGGCATAACGGTACTCAGCGATTCCCTCGGCAGCATGACGATTGCAGACATACGCCTTCATTCCTGTAGCCTTCTCGATGTAATCGCCGATGCGCACGCGCTCGTTCCATCCGAAGTCATATGCCACCACGATATCCCCGGAAGCGATGTCTATGATGCCTGGCACGGCAATGCCGACTCCGGGAAGCAGATGATCGGGATGGGATCCAAGCACATGGGCTATCCCTTCTGAGAGGCAAGCCAAGGCACATCCAGGGGAAAGCTCAGGAATCTCATGGACATATGTATCCTTCAGCGTGCCGGAGAGATCGCATATGACGAATTGCCATGCCGATGATACTATGGCGGCCCCCAGGACCAGCCACTCAGACGGATTCACGGATAGGGATGTGCCGGGCCGCCCCTTCTGTCCGCTCTGGATGCTCTCGCCATCAAGTACCAGGCCATAGTCAATCAGCCTGCTGACGATGTTTGATACGGCAGACTTGCTGAGGCCCAGGTGCTTCGCTATATCGGATCGTGTCGGATTATCAAGATCCCTTATGATGCAGCGAAGCACGCTGTCGTAGTTCTCGAACTCCATATCGGAATAACGCATAGCCTGATTCTACATCACTTTCCGATATTCCGTCCCAGAGTGATCTCCGAAGTGGAGAAGTTATCGAGGCTCTTCGTCTTCCTGAAGAAGCGCGGCATCGTCCTGACCAGCCCTTCCGTCGTATATACAGGTGAATCAGGGCCGATAGGGAACGTGACCTTCTCCCCTGTCGCAGAAGAGAGATAGATTCCCATGATAAGCTCTATCGTATGCCTGCCGTCGGCAGCATCGACAGCTGCCTGGGATCTTCCCTCTATCGTATCGATGAACGCCTTGAGCTGCGCAGGATGGCCCTCCAGTTCCAGTTCCGGTATCCCGTGATAAGCCTCATCGATGGCCCTTTCTCCCTCTTCATCCTCCTGGGGAAAGCCATTGGGCAATGCCGTCGACGCGCTTACGCTCCAGGGGATGTCTATCGAGGCCTTCTCAAAGTCCAGATGTATCGACTGAGGCTCTCCGCTCGTGACAAGCGATGAGATGAATACGACAGGAACGCTGCCATACATGAATATGGCACAGCCGGCATCCTCGCATTCCGAGTTATGATGCCCGACATTCGTCGTCACGGCACGCACGGAATCAGGCATTCCCAGAAGCCTTACCATCAGATCGATGTAATGCACCGCATGGCTCGTGAAGCAGCCACCAGCCTCCTTCTCCCAGGTACCGCGCCACCATATATCGTAGTAGTTCTCACCCCGCCACCAGAGGGAACGGAACTCACCGAACAGCAGCTTCCCCAGCCTTCCGCCTTCCTTCAGCCTCGCCACCCTCTCGATCGGGGTCTTGAAGCGATTCTGGCATACAGGGAAGAAGATGACGCCATTCTTCTCAGCACTCCTGATGACAGCGTCGCACTCCTCTAGAGAGGATGCCATAGGCTTCTCGCAGAGGACATGCTTGCCGCGATCCATCGCATAGAGGCTCACCGATGCATGATCTGAGGGAGGAAGGCATATCGAGACAGCGTCTATGCCACCCTTGTCTATCATCTCGTGGATATCACCGAACGCCTCGGCCCTGCGGCCCCTCTTATCAATAAGGGCCTTGGCCTTGTCAATGAAGATATCGGCAACGGCAACGACCTGCACATCCTCCGGGAACATCTTGAACGCATCCACATGGATAGCGGCTATCGCTCCAGCTCCGGCTATTCCTATCCGTACCACGCTAACCTCCTTTCCTTTCATACATCAGCCCATGAGTGATGGGAGGAACGTCACGAGCGATGGGAAGGCGAAGCAGATCACCAGCGTCAGCAGCACGGTGATGATGAACGGTATCAGCGGCTTCACGGCCTTCTGTATCGGCAGATCCCCCACTCCGCAGGCAACGAAGAGGAACGAACCCACAGGCGGGGTTATGGCTCCGACCTGCATCATGATCGTCATCACGACACCATAGAAGATCGGATCGAAGCCGAAGATGTTTCCTATGCTGAGGATCGTCGGCGCAAGCATCGCGATCAGTACGGTCGGATCTAGGAACATGCCCAGGATGAAGATGATGAAGCAGAGGAAGAGCGTACCGCCGAACGGGCTTCCGATCGTCTCAACCACGAAATTCGCGACGTTAGCCTGGAATCTCATGCGCACAAGCACGTTGGAAAGCGCACCTGCAGCGGCAATCGTTATCATGACGACAGCCGTCGTGACCGCAGAGCTTATTATGATATCAGGCAGATCCTTAACATGAAGCTTCTTCGTGACGATGAATCCATAGATCAGGCCATAGACTATCGCCAGGACTCCAGCCTCGGTCGCGGTGACGATACCAGAGATTATGCCCACGATGATGATCAGAGGCATCAGGAGCGCGCCGATCGAATGGTAGAGAGTCACGCAGAGATGCTTTATGGAGAACTTCGTCGTCGGGATGTTATAACCGCGCCTTGAGTACTCTATCCTGTTCCAGATCATCTGCAGCACAGCAAGAGTCACGCCTGGAAGCACTCCCCCGATGAACATCTTGCTTACGGGAACCTCTGTGTAATATGAGTAGAGAATCATGGCGATGCTTGGCGGGATGATCGGAGAGAGCATCGATGATCCAGCTGTTACCGCCACAGCATAGTCCTTATCGTATCCCTGCTTCTCCATCGCGGGGATGAGCATGCCTCCGATTGCCGACGCGTCAGCGATTCCGGATCCCTGGATGCCGCCGAAGAACATCGAGGCAACGATGTTCACATGCCCGAGCCCTCCCTTCAGCCAGCCTACGAGGGCATCGGAGAGATTGACGATCTTATCGGTTATCTCGACCTTCGCCATGATGTTGCCGGCTATTATGAAAAACGGTATGGCCATCAGCGAGAACGAGTTTACGCTTCCGAACATCTTGAGTGGAATCAGATTCAGGGGAAGATCCATTCCGACCATGAAGATTATCGCACAGAGTATTATCGCCGCGAAGATAGGTATCCCAACGAGAATAAGTCCCAGGAGGACTACGAAAATCAATCCGACCTCAGCCATTGCGAGCCTCCTTCGCGAGCATCTTCTCCTTATAAGATGGTCCGTATATGAACTTGTAGATGTATTCTATGATGCAATAGGCAGCACCTACGGGGATAGCCGCATAGAATAGCGCTATAGGTATCCTGACGTTCTGCAGGTAGCTCGCGGTACTGCTGGCTGTGTATATGATTCCCTGATAGCATACCACGGCGAGCACGAATACCACGATCACGTCGATAGCCATCTGGAAATACTTCCGTATCTTAGGATTCCTTATATGTTCCTCCAGAAGCGTAACGGTAAAGTGCGAGTTCTCACGCACGCCGATGCTTATTCCGAGGAACACGGCCCATATGCTCGTGAGCCTTATGATCTCATCTCCCCAGGCGAACTGCCGGAGGAATGAGAAGTATCTGAGTATGATCTGCAGGAAGCAGAGCAGGACAGTGAAGCTCGTAACGAAGATGATCACCCAGTTACGGATCGAATTCAATGCACGATAAAGCTTCTTCATCTATGATTCTCCCAAAAGGATAAGAGCCGCCGCAACGACGGCTCTTATGAAATGACTTACTCGATGGCAAGTATCTGGTCGATGAATGTATTCCACTCGTCGCCCATCGCACGATACTCATCAAGCATCGGAGCGCAGGCCTCGATCCACTTATCCCTATCCTGGATCTCGACGATATTGACACCCTCTTCCCTCATCGCCTCAAGCGAGGCTTCCTGATCGGCATCATCGATCTCTGCCTGGTATGCGGTGGCTTCCTCTGCACACTCGCGCACGATCTGCTGCAGATCCTCAGGAAGGCTGTTGAACCAATCAGCGTTGAAGAAGTAGTAGACACATGCGATTACGTGATTGGTAATCGCCAGGTTAGGAGCCACATCCTGCATCTTCATGGAGTTGATCATGCTCGGCGATGCCTCAAGGCCATCGATTACTCCGGTCTGCAGCGCGGTATAGCACTCATTCCAGTCCATCGTCGTGCCAGACGCGCCAAGATGCTCGAACATGCTGATATAGACGGCATTAGGGCCTCTCATCTTGAGGTTGTGCATATCCTCAAGCTTCGTCACGGGCTTGATCGTGAGTATGTCCCTGGATCCCTGTGACTGTCCTGCCATGGCGATGAAGCCATAAGGCTCGACAAGAGCGGACACCTCATCCTCCATTCCCTTGAGGACACGGCGGTAATGCTCGTTATCCTTGAAGATGAACGGGAACTCGAACATCATCAGCTGCGGGACCCACGTTCCAGGACCGGTGCCAGGGGCGGCAACGACGAGCTCAAGAGAGCCCATGCGGCACATCTCGACCTGCTCCGACTGGCTGCCAAGTTCAGAGCCATAGTTGGCAGTTGCCACGATGCGGCCACCGCTCTTCTCATTGACAAGCTCTACGAACCTTGTAAGAGCCATTCCGACCGTACCATTAGATGCAAGATTGGTCGATGCACGGAGCTGGTATGTTCCATCTGACTCACCGGAGCCAGAAGCAAAGAGCGACACGGAAAGCGCAAGCACCATGACCACCAGAAGAACCTTCTTCATCTTAGCCTCCTTTTTGTTCATTTAATGAACTTAATCTAAGACTACAACTGAGGAAGAAGGAAATCAACAAGTTCTTACGGATCGGGAGATCATATGGCCACTTGCTGGCCAGCCTCTTATATATCTCAGTGCCATAACATGTTATCAAGGCACATCAATGCCTCATCCGGGCTTTTGCCTGTTTTTCCTTTAATGCGGCACTTATCGTCCCGGCGTGCTAGAATCACTATATGCTCACGATGAAGAAGAGGATTCTCCTCGCCTTTACGATATTCGCCATGTTCTTCGGTGCCGGCAACCTGATATTCCCTCCCTACCTTGCGTATCAGGCAGGACGATCGATATTACCGGCATTCATCGGCTTCATCATGACTGCGATAGGGCTGCCGGTACTCTCGCTCATCGCCATAGGCAGGGCCGGCTCCCTCAAGAGCCTTGCATCAAGGGTCCACCCTGCATTCGGCACGGCATTTACCATTGCGATATACCTTGCGATCGGTCCCTGCCTTGCGATTCCAAGGACAGCAAGCACGAGCTATGAGATGGTCGCAAAGGCATTAGGAACCGGAAGGACCATCGGAGTGATCTACTCGATCATCTTCTTCGCGATAAGCGGACTCATGGCGCTGCGCCCGGAAAAGCTTACGAAAAGGCTGGGCAGGCTGCTGTCCCCGCTCCTGATCCTTCTGATAATCATCCTCCTCATCGGATCCGTGACGCTCTTCGATGGCAGGCTGACAGAGGCAGCCGGCCCCTACGCAGATGTCCCATTCACTACAGGCTTCCAGGAAGGATACCAGACGATGGATGCGCTTGCAGGCCTGGTGTTCGGGATAATACTATCGGTGAATCTCAAGGCACTGGGAGCGGAAGGAAGGGTGGCAAGGAAGGAAAGCGTGCTGGCTGCGGCCGGAGGGGGCCTGCTGCTGCTGATCGTATATACGGCGATAGCATTCATCGGAATAGTGGCTGAGGGACTTTCGGAAGGCGCGACGAATGGAGCCGCGGTGCTATCTGACACCGCAGCTGCGATATCCGGCCGATACGGCCGCATCATGCTGGCCCTCATCTTCGTCATCGCCTGCTTCAACACATCCGTCAGCCTCCTCTCCTCCTGCGGAGAGTACTTCTCAAGGCTCGTCCCAAGGATCGGGAGAGGCATATGGATAGCAATATTCGCCACGGCATCCTGCATCATCTCCAACGCAGGCCTCGATATGATAATCAGCATCTCATCTCCCGTGCTGACCGTCCTATACCCCGCGGCAATAGTCCTCATAGCCCTTGCCCTGGTTCCAGGCATGGAGACACGCAGATGGACGCATATGCTCTCCGTAGCCGCTGCCCTCGCATCCTCCCTGGTCATGGGCTCAGGCTTCACCTGGCTCATACCGACGGCAGCCGCGCTCATCATAGGGATCGTGCTGGATAAGAAATGCCCTATCCCAATGGCTGGATGACCATATGAACAGGAAGCCTACGGGAACATTATCAGGACGGCTTATCATCTATTTCCTGATAGTCATGCTCGTGCCATTCATCCTCGTCGTAAGCTATACGGTCCTTAACTATAGCAGAGGAATCGAGGGAGCGCTGCGGGGCCAGGCAGAGACGGCGCTGGAAGCAGATGCCTACCTCATAGAGTCAGAGATACAGGAATACAGGCATAAGGCATACATCCTGTCATCCTCCCCTGTCATAATCAGCGTGCTTGAACAGGATGACCCGGATGCCGCGAGGGATAATATCAGGAAAGTGTATGAGGAGATCTATGGCACGATGGCCGGGGACACATACAAGGCCATGGCATCCATCGTCTCCATCACCGGCGGCGTCAGGATATCGACGCACGATTTTCCCGAGGTCTATGACCTGAGGACGCACAGCAACGAATGGGACAGTTCCAGCATCATCACGGTGGCACGCCAGAGGACCAAGGGAGAGAGGGCGAGCATCATCTCGATAGAGGACCACAGGATCGAAGGCGGACGGCAGGTACTCCTATCGATATTGAGGAGGGTATTCTCATCATCGGGCCAGGTGGTCGGCTATGTGATAATAGACGTGATGGCAGATGCGATCATACCGGAAGTGAATGGCAGCAACCTCTTTGCCGATATCGTTCTCCTGGACAATGAATCCTATTCAGCCATCTCCCTCGTGCATCCGCAGCGCCATGGAGACTTCTCGGAATTCCCATTCATACGCGACGATATAGATGACTCATACTTCGCGCATATAGAAGGCACGGAGCTTGAGATTGCCGCAGCGAGCCTCAACCCGCTTATCAGGGAGAATCTGCAGAGCTGGATGGCGATACTCGCCATAAGCCTCGCATCGGGAATAGCCATATCGATAATCCTCTCCCTCATATTCTCCCGGTCCATCTCCAAGCGCATGAGAAGGATCATAGATAGCATGAAGAGCTTCCAGAAGGGCGACTTCAACATCAAGCTCGAAAGGACGGGAATACGCGAGTTCGATGAGCTGTCAGTGACATTCAACATAATGGTTCATAGGATCGAGCTGCTTCTAAAGAAGACAAGGGAGGAAGAGGCAAAGAGCGCCGAGGCTGAGAGGAAGGCACTTGAAAGCCAGATGAATCCGCATTTCCTCTTCAATACCCTCAACTCGATAAAGGCGCTGGCCAAGATGCATGGAGAGATGGAGATCTACCAGACAACGCTCAGGCTCGGCAAGCTCCTGAGATCGAGCATAGACAATAGGAAGGATTCCGCCACGATCAGGGAATCGCTGGATCTCGTGGAATGCTACCTCATGATCCAGAAGCTCAGGTTCGGAGACAGGCTCAGCTATGATATATGCGTTGATGACAGCCTGCTTGGCACAGAGACCCCGAAGCTGGTCCTTCAGCCAATCGTTGAGAACGCCGTGACACATGGCCTGGAGGAGAAGATAGGAGAATGGAAGATCCTCATAGCGGTAAGGAGGAACGGTCCCAGGCTCCTGATGCAGGTTCGTGACAACGGCATAGGCTTTCAGACGATTCCTGACATGAAGGACCTGGAAAACAGCCAGCATACCGGACTGTATAATGTATACAGGCGCCTGGAGCTGAGATATGGGAATGATTTCACGCTGACCATAGGATCAAGGCCAGGAGAAGGCTCTGTCATCACGATAGAACTGCCGCTGGAGGAAGCATGAGAAGGCTAAAGGTCGTCCTCGTCGAGGATGAGGAAATCGTATTGAAGGAACTTGTGGAGACGATAGGCTGGGAAGGGCTCGGGATGGAAGTCGTGGGAACGGCGATGGATGGCATAGAGGGAGAGAATCTCATAAGGCACCTCTCTCCGGATATAGTGGTTACCGATATAAAGCTGCCGGGGAAGAACGGCCTCCAGATGATAGAGGACGCGGACGTGACGAACGGGATAATCCTCTCAGGCTATACCGACTTTGAATATACCAGGCGTGCAATCCGGATCGGAGTCTTCGATTACATCGAGAAGCCTGTCGATGATGATGAGCTGGAAGCAACGCTGAGGACGCTCGCGACGAGGATCATAGAAGAGGAGGATGCTGTCGGCTCGATAAGCGACGGATACTCCATAAGGCTCAGGGAGAACGTCCAGAGCCACTGGATCAATGTCGCGATCGAGTACATGAAGAAGAATTATATGAACCAGATAGCCCTTGCCGATATAGCACGGGAGACAAGGTTATCTGAAAGCCATTTGTCAACATTATTTAAATCCGAAACAGGAATAAATTTCCTGCAATATCTTAATGCAATCAGGATAAACAACGCACTCCGCCTCCTTTCGCAGTCAAACATGAACGTATCGGAAATCGCAAGGGCAATAGGCTTCCCGAGTCCTGGCTACTTCACTAAGATATTCCGCCGCTTCATGGGCAAGACGCCGACAGAGTACAGGAACGAGCTACTTGGAGAAGAGATAGCTGACAGAGGCACGGAGTGATGCGATCGCCTTTTCAGGCTCCACCCCCTGCAGCATCACGCCTTCAACGGCTTCACCTATAAGCAGCTGGATCTCTGAGGCATACTCCCCGGAATAGATCGGATGGCTTCTTTCAAGCTCAGATAGAAAGACATCGCCATACGGCTTTGACAGCACCCCATCCCCTTCCATGATGCTCCGGAGAGGGACAAGCAGGCCGACCTCGTCAAGATACTCGGAGGCATGATCCGTAAGATATGATGCAAGAAGCCAGCCAGCCCTGCGCTCTGCCGCGCTCCGATCCGCATTGACGAGGAAATAATGCATATAGGAGGCGGAGGACACGGAGGCAACGCTATCCTCGAAGACAGGGAACGGTAGGACCTCCCATCTGTCGCTATCATAGAATGAGGGATTGGAATCCCTCAGCCTCTCTTCCTGATAAAGCCCGGACAGGCACATCGCTATCTCCTCATCGGTGAAGATGGTCCGTGCATTGACAAGCGTGGGAGAGCCGAGATTGCTGCCTAGAGGCCCCCACTCACGCATGAATGCAAGGGCCTCAGCCCAGGCCTCATCGCCATAGATATACGTACCATCAGGACCTATGAGGCTTCCCCCAAGCTGCTCTACCATAGGCACGAAGAAGTTGAGATAATACGGATAGCGGAAATCGAAGGCCCTGCGCTCAATGACGCCGCCGTCATACGTGGACAGAGCCTTGGCTATCTCCACTATATCCTCCCAGGTCCTTGGCTGCCCGAGTCCGGCAGCATCAAGCATCGCCTTGTTCACATAGAGGCACCAGTTGGTATACTCACGAGGAATGCCATAGATCATGCCATCAAGCGTAACAGCATCGAACGCGCCATCGATGAAGAGTGATGTATCGACGACGGAATCATCAACAGGATCGAGAGCAGAGGACAGGAGCAGGGAGGATATCTCCTCGGAAGGAAGATTGAACAGGACAGGCCCCACCCCGGCTTCGATGGATGACGGAACCTTCTCGATCATCTCATACGACGAAAGGATCCTGCGCTCGACCTTTATATGAGGATACTCCTTCTCGAACTCGCCTATGAGCCTTTCCTCAAGCGCTTCCCGCCTCACATCTGCATGGGTCCAGTACTCGATGACCACCTCCTCATCTTCAAAGCATCCGATGAGGAGGGTCGAAACAGCCAGGGACAGGAATATGAGAAAGCAAGCAAGACGCCTCACGCTATCATTATAGCATGTCAGCCCTTGCGTGAATCATAAACCGCAGCACCTCCGAGGAAGTACTTCGAAAGCGTGAAGAAGAGTACGAACATCGGAATCGAGGCAAGGAAGGCGCAGGCCATCATCGCCCCCTCATCCGTCATCTTCTCCTCGCTGAACTTCGTGATATATTGAGGTATAGTCTTCATCGCCTCGCTCTGAGCTACGAGAAGGGGCCACAGGAGATTATCCCACTGGTTACGGAACGAGAGTATGCCCAGCGTCGCTATGACAGGCTTGGAATTGGGCAGCACGATGCTTGCATAGATCTTCGGCTCCGAAAGCCCATCCACGCGGGCCGCGTCAAGATACTCGGAAGGGAACGTCAGCAGGTACTGCCTCATCTGGAACACGCCGAATGCCGATACCATGAACGGAATTATGAGACCGCGATAGGTATTTATCATCTTCATTCCGGAGACGACCATATAAAGCGGTATCATGATGGCCTCGAATGGAATCATCATCGTCGACATGATCGCCAGGAATACGAAGTTGCGTCCACGGAAGCGGAACTTGGCAAGGCCATAGCCGCAAAGGGAGGCAAGAAGCACGGTGGTCACGCTGTCCGTAACGGCTATTATCAGCGAGTTCAGGAGATTGCGGAAGAACGTCGGGTTATCATTATTGCCCATTATGGCGCGATAGAAGTTGGTGAAGAACGTCCTGTCCGCAGAGGTGAAGTACTCGCTTGACGGAATCCAGGAAAATGGCATCGCCAGTATCTGCTTTGGATCCATGAACGATGAGACGACCATGAAGAGGATCGGCACGATCGTGAAGAGCAGTACCGCGATAAGGATCACCCATATGATGACCTCCCATACGGATATCTTTCCTACGAACTTATTCATACCGCCCTCCTAGTATTCCACGTCCTCGCTGGACCTGTTGAGCCTGAGCTGGAGATACGTGAATATGAGCATTATCAGGAAGAGTACTATCGACATGGCACTCGCACGGCCAAGGCGGCCGTTCCTGATACCGGTGAAGTAGATATTCATCGTGATGACATCGATCGGGAACCTGGATGATCCTCCCTGATAGAGCATATACTGCGTGCTGAATGTCTTGAGGCACTGGAGCATGGCCATGATCGAGACCATCGCGGTAGTCGGCTTCAGCAGCGGCAGCGTGATCCTCCAGAACGTATGCCAGCGAGATGAGCCATCGACGGTCGCGGCCTCGTATATCGTATTGGGTATGGACGCAAGTCCCGTTATGAAAAGGATCACGAGATACCCTATGTATTTCCAGAAGTAGATCATCATCGTCGATATCTGCAGCATCGTGGAATCAACGAGCCAGTTGTAGTCGACACCCGATGTACGCATGACGAAGTTGGATATCTGATTCATCAGTCCTCGCGGGTCGAATATGATCATCCATATCGATGCAGCGACTACCGATGAGAGGACTGCGGGAGTATAGTACATGAGCTGGAAGAATCCCCTGTACCTGTCCTTCCTCAGCTGCATCAGGAAGGTTGCGATCAGCAGGGAGGCTATTATCATCGGGATGAACGTGCCGACGGTGAATATCAGCGTCGCCCTGATCGAGTTCGACAGGGGAAAGCCTCCATTGTCCTTCGTGAATATGTAGATATAGTTCTCCAATCCGACGAACTCGCTGGTACGGGCTATCGCACGGCGGTTCGTAAGGGATGTCACGAACGCGTTGATGATCGGATAGAAGCTGAATACGGCGAAAAAGATAAGGCAGGGAATCGTGAATACAAGACCCCACCTCGCCTGCTTCCGTTCTATGCTGTAAGTCTTCTTTCTCATTAGGTTCCCTTATCCAGCGATGCCCGGGGAGAACAGCCCCCAGGCATCCTTAAGGCCGAAAGGCCTAGGCTTCGTCAAGGATCTCCTGGCAGTTGGCCTTGAGATCGAGATATGCCTGCTGCGGCGTCACGCCCTGGAGCATGACTGCCTCGACCGCGTTCCTGAGCTGTGCCTGGAACTCTGCGGATGCGGCTCCGTAATAGACCACATGGCCTCTCTCAAAATCACCGAGGAAGACATCGGAATACGGCATGTTCTTATATGTCTCGGACTCCATCAGTTCCTTGGTAGGCTGGATGAGCTGGACTTCCGCCAGATACTCCTCGCCATGCGAGAGCATGTATGCTATAAGCTCCCATGCTGCCTTCTGAGTGGCCTCGTCGGCATCGGCATTGACCATGTAATAGTGGCCGTAGTAACAGGCTGCGACATCATTTACAGCATCCTCGAATACCGGGAACGGAACGACCATCCACTCTCCAGACTCATAGAACTCAGGGTTATCGGCCTTTATCCTGGCTTCCTGATAGAGTCCCGTGGTGGCCATCGCGATATCATTGTTGTCCCTGTTGAAGAGAGAACGGGCATTGGTATAGGTCGGAGCTCCGAGATTGAGCCCATTCGGTCCCCACTGCTGCATGAAGGTAAGGACCTTGACCCATGCTTCCTCGCCTATGATGGCTTCGGTGCCATCATCGCTCACGAGCTGTCCGCCAAGCTGCTCCACCATCGGCACGAGCGTCTCAAGATAGTAAGGATAGCGGAAGTCATAGCCACGGCGCACGAGGATATCGCCATCGCGGATGACAAGCTTCTCAGAAAGCTCAACCATATCCTCCCATGTCCTCGGGTAATCGACCTCTGGATCAAGTCCGGCATCACGGAATACCTTCTTATTGATGAAGATACACCAGTTGGTAAGCTCAAGAGGAAGGCCATA
>CALXLH010000032.1 GCA_944389145.1 uncultured Spirochaetaceae bacterium | reverse complement strand
GAGCTCATAGCGCGCTATTCGCTTTCTGAGAGCGCATTGATAGATGGGGCCGCGGAGAACGCATACAAGGCAGTGCGTCCCTTCCTTTCCGGCCGTGTCGTCTTCCTCATCGGACCCGGCAACAATGGTTCCGATGGCATTGCGATGGCTGCCCTTGCCGCTGCTGATGGCATAGATGCGGCTGTCTCATATCTCTATGAGAAGGGGAATGCGGAGAATATCAGAAGGCGTGCGTCGCTTCCGGATCGTATCCCCGTCATGGATGATGCCTCAGGAGCGGATACCGTCGTGGATGCATTATTCGGATTCGGCTTCCACGGAACGGCTGATGAGAGGACGCGCGCTATCGTCTCATCCATAGGACGCGCTAGGGTGATAGCATTGGATTATCCCTCTGCAGGCATCGTCGATGCGGATATCACGGTAATGATGACGACAGGAAAGCTATCGCTCTATCATCCGTCTGAACGGCGCAGGGCGGGAACGCTTATCACCGTGAATCCAGGATTCCCTGAGGAAGAGCTGAGAAGCAGCCGTAGCGGGGCATACCTCCTTTCGGATGGGGATAGCAGGATAAGGCGGTTCTCATTCACGGATTACAAGAACAGCAAGGGACACCTCGCGGCAATCGGGGGTTCCGAGCGCTTTACCGGCGCGATAAGGCTCGCCACGCGTTCGGCATTTGCCTCAGGCGTAGGCCTTGTGACAATCATCTCCCGCTCCCTTTCGATCCATGAGGAGTGTCCTGCCGCCATCGTGGGTTCTTCCTCGGATGATCTCTCTCGCTACGATGCGCTCCTTGTCGGTCCGGGGTGGGGAGATGGGGATCCTGATCTCTTCGAGCGCGCCCTCTCTTCCGGCCGTCCTATGGTCGTGGATGCGGATGGCTTGAGGTTCGTTCCTGGGCATCGCTTCTCTCACAGGGCTGTCCTTACGCCTCATATCGGGGAGTACAGAAGGCTGATGGCTTCGCTTTCAATCCCTGATGGACTTGATAGCGAGACGGGCCTTGCCGACAGCCTCAGGCTCTCCTCATCCATGCTGGAGGCCACCATCGTGCTGAAGTCTTCGGTACTATGGCTGAGCTCGGGTGATGATATATTCATATACGATGGCGTCAATCCGTCTCTCGGAGTCGCTGGATCGGGGGACGTGCTTTCCGGCATCATAGCAGCGCTCCTTGCAGAAGGGGAGGATCCGGAAAGGGCCGCGATCGATGGCGTGATCCTCCACCAGAGGGCAGGACGCGAGGCGGCAAGGCTTCTCGGGTACTATAGTGCTGAGGAGCTTGTGACGGCGGTCGGGAGGTGCAGATGATACAGCTATACCTGCTATCAATCGCTTTCATGGTGCTGTCTTCACTCATCCTGCTTCCGGAGAGCTGGAAGCGGCAGCTTTCATTTCTGATCCTCTTCCGCTCCAGGCTCTCGGAGGATGGGCGTGTCAGACGGGCCTATTTCCTCACTGGCTTCGCCATCGGCCTGGCAAACCTCTTCCTTCCGATGCCTCCCGGGCCGATGATGGCCGGTGATCTCATTCCTTCCGTGACGATCCTCTTCCTTGCATTCCTCATCTTCTTCGTCTATTCCGATAAGCGTGATGAGGCGTATTTCGAGAGCCTGAGGGCGGGCCGGCTTGAGCGCATAGGGAAGGCATCGCTTGCCATTGCCCTTATCCATTTTCTCGTTCCGTCCCTAGTCCTGCTATAATGATGATATGGAAAGGATGACTACGGCGGGCATCGCGATAAGAGACGGTAGGGTTCTTGTCGCGCATAGGGAGAAGGGCGGCAGCCTGTCAGGAATGTGGGAGTTCCCCGGAGGTAAGAACAGGTATGGCGAGAGCCTTCCGGAGACGCTTAGGCGTGAGTACGAGGAGGAGCTGTCGATAGAGATAGAGGTAGGCGAGGAGGTGTTCTCCTATGACTTCGCCAATGGCGATACGCTATACCATCTCCATGCGTTCATCATAAGGCCTCTTTCTGATGATCTCACGCTTAGCGTGCATACGGAGGCCAGATGGGTCAGCCGTAGCGAGCTGCCTTCTCTCGATATGGGAGGCTCTGACAGCGCTATCAGGGAATTCCTGCTAGCAAATCTCCTTTCATAGCCTCTCTGATTCTTGTAATTGATCGGTCATCGTCCTAGAATTCCAGCAAATAGCGAGGCAATCATATGGAAAAGAAGGATGTCAACTGGTCATCGCTCGGGTTTTCGTATATCCCTGTCGATTATCGTTTCGTTGCCCATTGGAAGGATGGAAAGTGGGATGAGGGGCATATTACCTCTGACAGCACCGTTACCATCAGTGAGTCCGCAGGCGTGTTGCAGTATGCCCAGACATGCTTTGAGGGATTGAAGGTATATACAACCAAGGATGGAAGCATCGTCGCGTTCCGCCCTGACATGAATGCCAGGAGGATGCAGGATAGCGCTGAGCGCCTTATCATGCCGAAGGTGCCGGAAGAGATGTTCCTGAGGGCCCTTGATGAGGTTGTCAAGGCGAATGCGGCATGGGTGCCGCCATATGGCTCAGGCGCGACTCTTTATATCAGGCCGTTCCTCTTCGGCTCAGGCCCCGTGATCGGCGTAGCTCCGGCTCCTGAGTATGAGTTCCGTCTCTTCGCGACCCCTGTGGGCCCGTACTTCAAGGGTGGTATCAAGCCGCTGAGGATCATGGTCTCCGACTATGACAGGGCAGCCCCGCATGGAACCGGACATATCAAGGCAGGACTTAACTACGCCATGTCGCTCTATCCTATCGAGCATGCCCACAAGGCAGGATTCTCCGAGAACATGTATCTCGATGCCGCTACTCGCACATACGTCGAAGAGACAGGAGGTGCTAACTTCCTCTTCGTCAAGAAGGATGGTAATCTGGTCACTCCTAAGTCCGGTACGATACTTCCTTCGATCACTAGGCGCTCTCTGGTTCAGGTAGCCAAGGATTATCTTGGGCTTGATGTCGAGGAGAGGCCGGTGACATTCGATGAGGTCAAGGATTTCAGCGAGGTCGGTCTCTGCGGTACCGCTGCCGTGATATCTCCGGTAGGCTCGATCACATTCAACGGAGGTGAGATCCGCGTTCCTTCCGGCATGGATGAGATGGGACCGGTGCTTACGAAGCTCAGGGAGACCCTGACTGGCATCCAGATGGGAGATATCAAGGCTCCTGAAGGCTGGATCCGCAAGATCATGTAAGATATCTGTACGATAATGCTCACGCCCCTTTCTCCTGCTTGGAGGAAAGGGGCTTCTTGCTTTATATTCAATAAGGATGAGAGAAGGAATAAGGACCGTATATTACCTGAAGGAGCCCAGTGACAATAAGCCGATGTGGGTCAACCAATCGATAGATGGACTGGCGGAAGCCGCCATGAAGCAGAAATTCACGGTTCTTGAGGCCATGGATGTCGATGCTGTTCCTGGGGCATCAGGTTCGGTTATCCTTATCGGTCATTCTCGTCCCTGGTTCACATCTCGCATCGCTGAGGCCCGTTCTGCCCATCTACGTCCGATAATGATAGGAGGTATCCCATCAGAGTATGGAGAGGATGTATCTGGCGTGATATATGATGTGTCGACTGCGATCAGTAACGCTGTCATGTATTTCCATGACGCAGGACGCGATCGCATTGCACTTCTCAATATCTGCTATGGCAACAGCATAGACGTGAAGAAGCTAGAGGCATTCATTGATGCAGGAAACAGGCTCGGTCTTAGATTCTCCGATGCCGATATATTCGAATCTAAGCCTGATTCCCTTAATCCGATCGATAACTTCTGGAAGAACGTGGATAAGTATGATGGTGCCATATGTGCCAATGATGCTTGCGGGGTATTGGTACTCAGTACCGCAAGATCTATGGGAATAAAGGTTCCTGAGGACCTTTTTGTCTGCGGCATGGGAGATTTTTATATCTGTCAGTATTCGACTCCGACCCTCTCCTCCATCACTAGATGCTACTATGAAGCAGGAAGCCTTGCATTCGGAATCTGGAAGCGCTTCTTTACCGCGGGGTGGGGTATTTCATCTTTTGTAATCACCACGCAGTCACGGATGATACCAAGGGGAAGCACGGCCTTCCATCCTGTTCCCGGAGAACGGCTATCAGGATTTACGGATAGTATCGATGCTCATGATATCAATCTTGATTATGATTTGAGCATACGCCGCATGCGAGCCATCCAGAACTGCCTATCATCATGTGATGATATAGATCTGAAGATCATCTTTGGCGTGCTACGCGGCGAGAGCAACGAGACGATCTCCGAGAAGATCTCCGTTTCCTCAGGAACCGTTGCATATAGGCTCAAGCATATCTACAGCGTCGCCCACGTCGAGACAAAGTCGGAACTTGAGAGGCTTTTCAGAAGCATGTCTATTGATTTCGCGCAGCAGGAAGAAATGTAGGCTCATTTTTTTGCAATCGAAAAAAAAAAGGAAATTTCACCTTAGATTTTGTATTTCAGATCTGCATTTCAGCCTTTACCATCTTCATGAACGCAATAGTGTTCAAAAAAGGTGGATTCAGATGAAAAAACTTATTTCTTTTGGACTCGTGTTCGTGCTTCTCTGCACGTTCGTAGCTGCCGGTGGCTCTGCTGAGAATGCTGCAGATGCTCCGATAAGGATCACTCTTTCTGATATCGACAGCTCTGAGACGGTTCCTGGAAGGTCCAGCCAGAGGGTTGCTCAGCTGGTAAATGAGAGATCCGGTGGCAGGATCATCATTGACGTATTTCCGGGTGGACAGCTTGGCGATGAGGCTGAGAACGTTGAGAACCTGAGAAGCGGTGCCGTTGGTATCACGCGTATTAATGTCGCTAACCTTGAGACAAGGGGAATAGATGTTCCCGAGTATACGCTCTGCGGCCTGCCTTATCTCTTCAGGAGCCGTGAGCATGCCGAGGCTTTCTTCTACAGTGATCAGGGCAAGGCTCTTGCTGATAAGGTTTCAGAGGTAACGAACGGTGAGATCTATGTCCTTGATGGCTATACTATTGCATCTCCGAGACATTTCTTCTTCAAGACCGAGGTAAGAAACATGGCCGAGGCCGCCGGGAAGAAGGTAAGAAGCGAATCTACTCCTATCAAGATCGATATGATGAGCGCATTCGGCATGTCGGCCACTCCGATGGGCCTCAACGATGTATATTCCGCTCTTCAGACAGGAATGATCGATGGCGGTGAGCATAACATCTCTAATTATAAGAATTATGCATTCAATGAGCAGTGTCCCTATGTCCTCATGACGGGTCACAGCTATAACTCTAATGTCTACCTAATTTCCGGGACGGTTGTCGATCAGCTTTCTGAGGAGGATCTCGCACTTCTCAATGAATGCTTCAGGGAGGTCGCTGAGTGGGCATCTGATGCCTTCGAGGCAGAGGATGATGAGCTGATGGGCGAGCTTGAGGCGGCCGGCGTTACCTTCATCGAGCCTGAGGATATCGAGAATTGGCAGAATGCGGCACAGACGCTTTATTCGAAGTATGGTGCTGGTTATGAGGACTTCATAGAGACAGTGCTCTCATACGATAAGTAAGGCTATTGCCTTCAACCGCGCAGCCCGGCGTCATCTCACCGGGTTGCCTTTTATATTCCTTCCAATCAATGGAGATACTGATGAAGATAACGGGAAAGATTGCGAATATCGCAGATTTCATCGCCTCGATAGCACTGACGATCATGCTTCTGCTTATGATGATCGTTGTTGTCGGGCGCTACATATTCGGAATAGTTCCAGCCTGGAGCGAGGAACTTGCATTATATCTCATGTCCTGGCTTGGCTTCCTGAGTGCCGCATCGCTTGAGAAGAACAGGGAGCATATAAGGATATCGATAATAGAGAAGGTCTACCCTTGGGCCGTCATGAATATCTGCAATACGGTCAGATATATCGTAAAGCTGATATTCTCGATACTGCTTGCGTATTATGGCTTCATACTCAGCATGAGAGCCACCGGCTATTTCGCATCGGTGGAGATCCCAAGAAAGCTTACGTTCATACCCGGTGCTGTCGCAGGTGTCATCATGACTTTGATGCTCATCCTACAGTTCAAGGAAGAGGTAGTTGATATCTGGAAGAAGCCGGAGGCTAAGACGGAGGTGGCGAAATGAATGCGATCATGACAAATCCTGAGGCAGTAGTGATCCTGATCGGATCCTTCCTCGTTATGCTTGCGATGGGCGTGGAGATTCTTTATGGCCTTGGCTTTTCTGCTATCCTCACGATTGCCTTCCTTGGGCTTCCGATGACATCGGTCTTCCAGACGATGATCACGGATATAAGCAACACGTCGCTGATGGCGATACCTTTCTTCATCCTGATGGGCGAGTTCATGAGCTTCGGTGGTTTATCTGACAGGCTTGTTGATCTGGCTGATGCCTGCGTTGGCTGGATGAGGGGCGGACTCGCGATGGTAAACTGTGTCGATTCGATGTTCTTCGGAGGGATTTCCGGATCTCCTGTGGCCGACTGTGCTTCCCTTGGACCTATCGTGATTCCGATGATGGAGAAGCAGGGATACAGCAAGGAGTTCTCAACCGCGATAACGATGGCCAGCTCGATAAACGGGATGATAATCCCTCCAAGTCATAATATGGTCATGTATGCGGTTACTGCAGGCGGTGTGTCGATAGCTGCGCTTTATATGGGCGGTATCATTGCTGGTATCGTGCTTGGCGTATGCCTGATGGTCTATTGCTATATCATGGCGGTACGCCATAACTTTCCTTATGGTACGAAGTTCTCTATCAGGCATGTAGGAAAGGCCCTCTATCATTCAGTGACAGGAATCATAGCCATGCTCATCGTTGTCGGTGGCGTGTTCGCCGGCATCATGACGGCAACCGAGGCTGCTGCGGCTGCGGCAATCTATTGCGGCATCGTTGCCTTCTTTGTCACGAGACAAGCTAAGGTAAAGGATCTTGGCGGCATATTCAAGCGCACGCTCAAGCAGACTGCTACCGTACTTTTCCTTGCATCTTGCGCGACAGCATTCAGCTGGGTCGTGACTTATCTCAGGATCCCCCAGGCTATCTCCGCGTCGCTTCTTGGCCTTACGGATAATAAGTACGTGATTCTCCTGATCATCAACCTGATACTCCTGGTTATGGGCTGCTTCATGAACACGGCTTCGATCATCCTGATTACTGTGCCGATATTCCTGCCTATAGTGAAGGCATTCGGCATGCATCCTGTGCAGTTCGGCATCATGATGGTAATGAATCTCGGCATAGGACTTCTTACGCCTCCTGTTGGAACGGTTCTTTTCGTCGGAAGCAGCATCTCCGGACTCCCTCTGGAGAAATGTGCTAAAGCGATCCTGCCTCCTCTTGTGGCTATGCTTTTGGCACTTTTGCTTGTTACCGTGATTCCGGGGATAACGATGTTTCTCCCGAGTCTCTTCAACTTCGTCTGATGGGATGCTGCGATGGGGTGTGATAAACCTAATATCGTATATATCCTTCTGGACGATATGGGATATGGGGATGTATCCTCGTTCAATCCTGACGCTGGATTCAGGACTGAGTGCTTTGATCAGCTTGCCGCGGAGGGCATGCGCTTCACCGATGCGCATGCCACTGCTGCAGTCTGTACTCCATCCAGATATGCCATCCTTACAGGGCGCTATAACTGGAGATCATGCAGGAAGAGTGGTGTGAATGGAGGATACGATAGCGAGATCATCGAGAAAGGACGGCTGACGGTTGCCAGCATGCTGAAGCTGAATGGTTACAGCACTTCCTGTATAGGGAAGTGGCATCTTGGCCTTGATTTTGCCCGTACTGCCGGATACCGCGCCCCTGAGGGATTCGAGGCTGTTGATGGAATAGATTTCTCTGCACCGTTAAGGAATGGTCCCTGTGAATATGGTTTCGATTATTTCTATGGAATCCCTGCATCCACGGATATGCCTCCATATGTATATATCGAGAATGACCGCGTTACGGCATTGCCTGATCATACGACGCGGAATCTCGATACAAAGGCATTCTGGAGAGATGGCCCTTGTGCGCCGGACTTCAAGCACGTCGATGTGCTTCCTAATCTGACAAGGCGGGCCTTGCGAGAGCTGGAACGGCTTAATGCGGAGGGAGAGCCTTTCTTCCTGTATGTTCCGTTTCCGGCTCCGCATGCGCCGATGCTTCCCTTACCGCAGTTCATCGGCCGTTCTGGTACTAACTTATACGGGGATTTCGTCCTCATGTGTGATGATGCGGTAGGCCAGATCAACGCGAAGGTGAAGGAGCTTGGAATCGAGGAAAATACGCTTATCGTCCTTGCGTCGGATAATGGCGTTGCACGCAAGGTCGGATTCGAGGAGCTTGCTCAGGCAGGGCATCATCCGAGCTATCATTTCCGCGGGCATAAGGCCGATATCTACGAAGGAGGTCATAGGATCCCCTATATCATCAAGTGGCCGAGAATCATCAAGGCCGGAGGAGTGTGCGATAGGCTGGTATGCCTTTCTGATCTCTTCGCTACGCTTGCGGATTTTCTCGGATGGAAGATTCCTGATGATGCTGCGGAGGACAGTGTTTCCAACCGGCCGCTATGGGAAGATCCTGAAGCTACGGAGGTAAGGGAGTATCTCGTGCATCAGAGCATCGACGGCTCTCTTTCGATAAGGCATGGCCGCTATAAGCTGGAGATGTGCCCTGGTTCTGGAGGATGGTCCTATCCTGCTCCAGGAGAGGAGACTCCTGATATGCCTTCCTATCAGCTATATGACCTGAAAGATGATGTTGGAGAGACTCGCAACGTGATCAATGAGCATCCTGATATATTCACCGCTCTTCGGGCAGAACTCAAGAGGGAGGTGCTGATAGGAAGGAGCACTCCCGGGAAGCCGCAGAAGAATACCGGATCGGATGTCTGGGATACCGTCAGATGGCTAAAGGAAGAATAGAGGAGAAGAAGATGAAGAATATCATATTCCTGATGTGCGATCAGCTTCAGCGCAAGGCTGTGTTCGATGCCGATAAGGCAATCGTTCCAGAGCTAAGAGAATTAGAGAAGGATTCTATCGATTTCCCCCGTACCCATGCGGTGAATGCCATATGCTCTCCTGCGAGGGCCTCGATCATCACAGGTATGCTGCCGCATAACCATGGCATGGTCGATTGCACCCATACAGTCCCTAGGTATCGTGCTGATTTCGATGCATCATTGCTTACTCTGCCGCAGAAGCTGAAGAGCCTTGGCTATAGCTTGTGCTATTACGGTAAATGGCATATAGAGCGGAGCTATAGGCTTGAGGACTTCGGCATAGATGAGTATGAGACGGAGCATGATCTTCCCAAGAACAAGCTGACGACGGTGAAGAAGATAACCGTTTCCCAGCCTGGATATCGTGATTATTCCATAGCTGGCGTCTATGCCGAAGGGGAAGAGGTCTCTGAGGAGCATTATGTCTATCAGAAGGCCATTGATTTCATATCGCGTCATAAGGATGGACCATTCTGTGCCTTTGTCTCCACATATGCGCCTCATGATCCATATATGGTTCCAAAGGCCATGTATGACCTATATAAGGACAGGAATATCAGATGCCCTGAGAGCTGGAACGAGGATCTTTCGACAAAGCCGAATATCTATAACAGGCTTCACGCCGTATGGAAGTCCCTCTCTCCCGAGGATGTTGCAGCTGCGATACGCTGCTATTATGCTTCCTGTTCGCTGGTTGATGCGCAGATCAGGCGTCTTGTCTCATATCTAAAGGAGAACGGATTATATGATGATACGCTGATCATCTTCACATCCGATCATGGCGATATGGTCGGTGCCCATGGCATGTTCTGCAAGGGCATCACGCCGTATGAGGATGTATATAATATCCCGCTACTGATGAAGCTGCCTGGAAATAAGCATAGAGGAGAGAAGTGCCCTGTCCTTGCGGATACCTGCGATATCCTTCCAACGATAATGGATATCATCGGAGCAGAATGGGATGGAGGCAGGCTGGATGGCGAGAGTCTCATTCCATATGTGGATGGGCAGAAATCCTGTGATGATAAGGTTTCTCTTGCTGAGTTCTTCGGACAGAGATACTCATATACGCAGCGGATCCTGTGGAGCGGGAACCTGAAATATGTCTTCAACGCATTCGATGATGATGAGTTCTATGATCTGGAGAAGGATCCCGATGAGATGGCTAATCTGATCCATGATCCTGCCTATCTGGAGGACATAAGAAGACTCTGCGGCCAGATGTGGCAGAGGGTGAAGGATACCGGCGACTGGTCGCTCAGGGACGCGCAGTATTGCATGCACCGTATACTTCCAGAGGGACCGAACGATGATACGGTGAATCCTGCATTCTCGATGTTCAATAAGTCAATCTAAGTTATAGGCTATCTACCGGACTGTTCGCATCTATCTGCGGCAGTCTGTTCTAACTATGTATCTCAGTCATCTCCCTTCATCAGATTCTTCCTCTCTCTGAGGAGTATGGCTATTGCAAGCATTGCCGCAAGGGTGTTGGTGCCTGCGAAGTTCAGCCATATGCCATCAAGCCCCAGGGGACTGAGAATGAGAAGGAGGAGCATCGGGAATATGAGGGCCGTGGAGATGCTTATCGCCGCGGCATACCTCGGCTTCTCTATCGCCAGCATGAAGCTCTGCGTCACGAACGCTATCCAGCGTGTGACGAAGGCGAAGGAGAAGAGCGAGAGCGCGCCTGTGGTTGCCGTGATGAGCGCTGGAAGCGACCTGTCGACATAGAGCGAGGCTATGGTATCCGGGATCGTATGGACTACCGCCGCTGCCGTCAGTGATATAATGGCAGCCGCTGCGATGCAGTACTTCTCAATCGCCCTTACCCTCGTTCTCTTTCCGGCTCCCCAGTTGTAGCCAAGGGCGGGCTGGAGTGAGTCGCATGTTCCGTATAGCAGGGGCTGGACCAGCCCGTCGGTATACATCAGAACCCCGTAGGTAGAGACAGCATCCTGGCCACCCATGCGGACCAGCATCATGTTGAACACGATCGATGTGATCCTTCCCGCGATGTTGTTGAGGAAGTTCGGCGTTCCACAGCTGATTATCCTTCTTATCAGGGCCGCAGAGAAGCGCGGGCGTACGAATCTGAGGGTGCGGCGTCCAAGTGCGAAGGGAATGAAGGCTATCGTCGCAGAGAGGGCCATGCCCATGCATGTGGCGAGCGCCGCTGACCATATGCCCCAGCCGAAGGCGAAGATGAAGAGCCATTCGAGGATTCCGGAACAGGCGGACATGAAGATGTTGAGGCCCATGCTTGACTTGAGCTTCCCCGATATCCTCATGAAGTTATCCATGGCGAATACGATCGTGGTAACAGGGGAGAGCATGGCATAGACACGAAGGTACTGGACGGCAAGATCACGGAACTCTCCTGCCGCTCCCATCAGCGACATCAGCAGGGGAGCCGCGGCGTACATCAGGATTCCAAGCGCGGTGGATGAGAGTATTATCATCACGACAGCCGCGGAGAATATCTCGTTCGCCTCATGTCCCTTGCCCTGTCCAAGGCTTATGGAGATAGGAACGGATGAGCCGACGCCTATCAGGTCAGCCAGCGAGAAGTTGATTATCACGAAGGGCATCGCGAGATTCAGTGCCGCGAATGGCGTGCTTCCCAGTCCCTGTCCGACGAATACCCCGTCAAGCGTCTGATACAGCGATGACGAGAGCATGCTTATAGCGCCGGGAATCGCCGCCATCAGGAAGAGCCTTGATGGCTTTGTCTCGCCGAATAACCTGTCCGAGGTCGTCATATCTTCCTCCTGCTGATGAATCCAATGGGTGCAGACCTGGTGAGTACATTAAGCCTTGCATGTACAGAGCGTACGGAAGAGGATGCTAAACATGTCTTCTGGAATTGTCAACGGAGATGAAGAAGGGCCCGTTGCCGGGCCCCAGGTAGGGAGATATGCTCTTACATCACCGTTCCATCGGGGATGACTGCATTCTTGTTGATGACGATGATCCCATCATGGACGGAGTACATCTCATAATCACCATCCGGACGTGGGATATTGTCTATGCCGATGCGGCAGTTCGAGCCGATCCTTGCGTTCTGGTCGATGATGGCCCTCTTGATGATCGTCGCCTTTCCGATACCTATGTTAGGAATGCCCTTTCTCGCATTCTCTGCCTTCTCGGCCTCTGTCTCATAGAACGTGGCACCCATGCAGTATACGCCATCAAGCGATGCGCCTGCCTCGATGAAGGTGCGGACACCGATGATCGAGTTGACGATATATGCATTCGTTATGATCGAGCCTTCGGATGTAAGCGAGCAGGAGATGTTGCAGAAGTTTGCCTTCGTCGCAGGGAGGTGGCGGCGGTGGGTATAGATAGGCATCTCCTCATCATAGAAGTTGAATGCAGGCTTCTCTGAGGCGAGATTGAGGTTCGTCTCGTAGAATGCCTTGATCGTTCCGATATCTTCCCAGAAATCATTGAATAGGTAGGCGCTTACCTTCCTTGTCTTGGTGATCTCAGGGATGATCTCCTTGCCGAAGTCGGTCTTGTCGTTATTCAGGGCTTCCTCCATCGTCTGGGCATTGAAGATGTACATGCCCATCGATGCCAGATACTCATTGCTTGCGTTCCTTTCGAGCCCAAGCTGGTCCTTGAGGCATTTCTCAGGAACCTTGTATTCGGAGATATCCATATCAGGAGCGGGCTTCTCATAGAACTTCTTGATCGTTCCTTCCTCATCGGCTCCGATGATTCCGAGCCCTGTGGCCTCCTGTCGGGAGATCGGCTTCGCGGCAACGGTAAGCTCCGCCCCTGACTTGATATGCCTATCGAGCATCGCGCGGAAATCCATACGATAGAGCTGGTCGCCGGAAAGGATCACATAGTAATCGGCATTCTGGTCATGGAAATGCTTGAGATTCTTCCTTACCGCATCTGCCGTTCCCTGATACCAGCTCTCGCTTGCGTAGGTCTGCTCAGCTGCCAGTATCTCGACGAATCCGCCTGAGAACTGATCGAACTGATAGGTATTCGCGATATGGTTATGAAGCGATGCGCTGTTGAACTGCGTAAGGACGTAGATCTGCCTGAGCCCGCTGTTTATGCAGTTGGATATAGGGATATCCACAAGGCGATACTTTCCTGCAAATGGCACCGCTGGCTTTGCCCTGTCCATCGTAAGAGGGTAGAGCCTGGTGCCCCTTCCTCCTCCAAGGATGATTGCGATCGCTTTCTTCTTCTTACTCATTGCTTCCATTCCTCCTCTTAGCTTTCTAGCCTATGAGCGTACTATACAGATCTATATATTCCGCCGCGGACCTGTTCCATGAGAAATCGGTCCTCATAGCGTTCCGGATGGCTCTCTCCATTCCATCCTTCTTTTCATAGAATGATATCGCGCGGTCAACGCCATCGAGGATCGCATCGAGAGAGAGGTCTGGGAACAGGAATCCTGTTCCTTTCTCCGGATCCTCGGTGATGTCTATGATGGTGTCCGCCAGTCCCCCTGTCCTGTGCGCGACCGGAAGCGTGCCGTAGGTGAGGGAATACATCTGATTGAGCCCGCAAGGCTCATAACGTGATGGCATGAGGAAGAAGTCAGCGCCTCCTTCTGTCTCATGAGCCACCTTGTTGCTGAATGCGATCCTTACCGACAGGTTGTCATGAGTCTCCGCAAGCTCCAGCAGCTTCTCCTCGTAGTGCTTGTCTCCGGTTCCGATGATGATGAACTGCACATGGCGCTTGAGTATTTCCTGCAGCGCAGGGGCTGTTCCTCCGAGAAGCTCGGCATAGCCTTTCTGATCCGCTATTCGCGATATCATCGCAAAGAGCGGGATATCAGGATCGACCTCAAGTCCGTTCTCCTTCTGTATCCTTGCCTTGAGATCGCGCTTGCCTGAAAGGTCCTTATATGTGTAGTGCTCCGGGAATAGGTGATCCTTCGATGCGTTCCATACTCCGGTATCCAGGCCGTTTATTATGCCGAATAGCTTATCGCTGCGGCGGCGGAGTATCTCATCCATGCCGCATCCCAGCTCAGGAGTGGTTATCTCCTTGGCATAGGTAGGGGAGACCGTGGTTATGATATCTGCCTCCGTTATTCCTGCCCTGAGCATGTTCAGCCTCTCGCTGCCGGCACGTCCGCAGAATGCATCATCAGGAAGCCTGTCCCCGGACAGAACTGCATCATAGCGGGAGAAATCTCCCTGATAAGCCAGGTTATGTATCGTGAATATCGTCTTCGCCTGATACCCATGCTCCTTGAGGAAGAAAGGCACGAGTCCCGCTGTCCAGTCATGGCAATGCACTATGTCTGCCTTCCAGCCAGAGGCATCAAGGTATGGCCCTACGCTCTTGGCAAGCAGCATGAAGCGCTCTGCGTTATCAGGATAAGGTTCGAATGACGTGTCTCCATAGATTCCTCTGCGTTCGGTATAGTACGGATGGCAAAGCCCCACGTATTCTACTCCTGATACCTTCCTGCAGAGCGTGCCGAGCCTTTCCTCTCCTCCAAGCATCTCGACGGAGAAGCATGGTCCTTCCTTGAATCCGGATCTGTCGATGAAGGAGTACATCGGCATGAATACCTTGACCTCAAGCCCTTTCCGCTTCAGGGCAGGGGAGAGTGATCCGATTACATCAGCAAGTCCCCCGGATTTTGAAAAAGGGACCGCCTCGCTTGTCACCATAAGGATATTCATAAGGGAAATTATGAGTCACCCTATGGCGGAAAGCAAGGGGAAAAAGGCCCATTAAGCGTTTAAATGCGCTTTTTCAGCCGTTAAGGCCCTGTATGTAGCTATCAGCCGCATGGGCAGCGAGCGCACCATCTCCCGCGGCCGTCACGACCTGCCTGAATGGTGTCGTCCTCACGTCTCCCGCAGCGAATATGCCGGGTACCGATGTCCGCATGGAACCGTCTGTGACGACGAATCCTCCTGATAGTTCCACAAGGCCATCTATCGCTTCCGTGTTAGGGATTATGCCGACGAAGACGAATAGGGCGGAGGCCTCTATCATCCTGCCGTCATCGAGCGTTACCGAGGTCACGTTCCTTCCGTTGCCATTCACGCTCACGACGTTGCGTCCGAGCTCAAGGCGTATATTCTCCCTGGCTCTGACCCTGTCTGAAAGCACCTTCTGGCCACGGAATTCCATACGCCTGTGCACGAGCGTTACCGAAGAGCATATCTTCGAGAGATAGAGCGCATCGGTCAGGGCAGTGTCTCCTCCTCCGACAACCACCACGTCCTTGCCGCGGAAGAACGGCCCGTCGCATGTCGCGCAGTAGCTGACTCCCTTTCCCTGGTATTCCTCCTCGCCCTGGCATCCGAGATGCCTGTGCCTTGCCCCTGCGGCATATATGATGGCCTTTGCCGCTATGTCCTCATCGGCAGAATGGGCTATGAAGGCGTCTCCATCCTTCTCGATCGATGCTATCTCCATGAATCCTATCTCTACGCCGAATGAGACCGCCTGCTTCTCCAACGCCTCCGCCAGCGCGTAGCCGCTCATCTTCTCAGTCCCGGGATAGTTCTCTATCTCATCGATGTAGAGCAGCTGGCCGCCGGGGGCAAGGGCATCTGCTGCCAGCACCCTGTATCCGGCGCGCGCCGCATACTGCGCGGCAGAGAGTCCTGCAGGTCCGCATCCTATCACAAGCACATCGCACTCACGCATTTCCCTTTTCCTCCATCTTCCTCAGCAGCGCTTCCTCCGCGTCCGAGCGCCTTATATACACAGGACCTTCTCCGATATCATCAGCACCTGCCTTCTCAAGCTTCTCCAGACCGAGCCTTAGCAGGGCCTTCGCGATATTCCGTGGGCTCTCCGGGTCAAGGACATGCCTCGTCCCTTCCGGGAGCCTTGAAGCGAAGAGCGCTGCGTCAGGGCCTGTTATCAGCACGGGAATCTCTGATGAAGCGAGCGTTTCCATCACATCCTCAACCCCGCCATCCCTGTCGGCTACGACTGTCCTGCCGTTCTCCGTCACCGACAGATAGAACTTGCGTCTCTTCGCATCTATGACGGAGAGTATCGGCCCCGGGTAGGGGGAGGCTGCCGCGGCGATCGCAGAGAGCGTCGGCACGGAGACCACGGGAATCGAGAGCGCAGCAGCGATGCCTTTCGCAGAAGCCATGCCAATCCTTAGTCCTGTGAATGATCCCGGACCCTTTGCCACGATCACGAGCGAGATATCGGATATATCGATGCAGGCCCTTGAAAGGAGGGCCTCTATCTCAGGAAGCAGATCCTCCGAGTGGGAGAAGTGCCCATCTATCAGCCGTTCCTCATAGCCTTCGTCTGTCTTGAGGGCTATGGACAGTATCGATGTGGATGTATCAAGCACTAGGATATTCATAGTTCGATGCCCTTTATATCGATTTCCCTTGAGAGATCGTCATTTATCGTTATCTCTATATAGATCGTATCCTCAGGGAGCATGTCCTCGATCTTTTCCGACCATTCGATGAGCGTTATGCCGTCGGGAGAGAGGAATTCCTCGCCTCCCATCGATTCGAACTCATCCTCTCCGGAAAGCCTGTAGAGGTCGAGATGATACATCCTCATCTTCTCTCCCTCGTACTCCTGGACGATGGTGAATGTAGGGGAGACTATTGCCTCACCGATGCCGAGGGCCTCTGCGATTCCTTTCGCAAGCACGGTCTTCCCCGCTCCCAGCGATCCCCTTAGCGATACCACCGCCCCCTTATGGAGCTTCTCTCCGAGTTCCTTTCCTATCTCCCTTGTCCTTTCGGCTGATCCAGAGGTCATCTTTCCTCCTCGTGATGGCATCCGCAGGAGCATCCATCATGGTGGTGATGGCCATGGGAGCAGTCATGTTCCTCTGGTGGCGCATCCTTCATGATCTCCGCGATCTCCTCCTGATAGGCATCATCATCCTCCTCATCGTTATGGACGATCTCCTCGTGGATCATCTCCCCGATCTTCTCACCGGTGGCTTTCTCGTACTCCTCGATCAGCTCCTTGACGATCCTGTCATCCCCGGAAAGGAACCTTGCCTTCTCAAGATATTCCCTTGCCTCATCATATTCCTTGTCACCAAGGTAGAGGTAGGAGAGATTCGAGGCGACGGTGAGGTTCTCGGGGTCGAGGTCGGCTGCCGTCTCAAGATATGTCTTGGCAAGCATCCTGTTGCCGCCTTCAAGCTCGCAGATCGACAGCTCGTTGTAGATGTCGGAAGATGCTTCCCCCAGCTCTATGCATTTCAGGAGGTCTCTCTTCGCGTCCTCATAGCGTCCGGTCTTCCTCAGTGCCCAGGCACGGAGGAAGTAGCCATTCCACACCTTGGGATTCTTCTTCACGAAGCCATCGGTTATCTCGATCGTCTTTTCAGGCTCCCCCAGCATCATGAAGTCATATGCCGCCTTGATATCCTCATCGTTCTCAAGCTGGAACGAGATCCTGGACAGGAGCTTCTTCATCTCCTGCTTCTTCTCTCCCTCCTCGGCGACAGCCATGTAGCGCTCAAGGTATTCCTTCGCATCCTCAAGGTTGCCCATATAAGCCTCGAAGGAGGAAATCTCGGCAAGGATCCTTTCGTCCTCCCCGAACCGTCTGAGTCCATCCAGGAGGGTATGGCGGGCGCGTGAGAGGTACTCATCCTCGTCATCGTCCTTCTTCCTGTCCCTTGCATCCACGGCCATGTAGGAGTAGAGCGTAGCGAGGTTTATGCATGATGCCGACTGCGGAAGCAGATGGTAGACGGCGAGGAACAGCTCCTCTGCGAACTGATAGTCCTTCTGCTGCTCCTTGGCGATCGCTGCCTCGTTCAGCCTCTCCGCGATCGTGGGATCCGCGGCCTTTACGAACTCCCTGTAATACTGGAAGTCCTTATTGGCCTCGTCATAGGCGATGACGGAGAGCATGCCAGCGAGTATCGACTCCTCGGTGATATCCTCTTCCCTGAGCCTCGTAGAACCAGGGGCGAGCTGTACCGGCAGCATGACATCAGGATTGATGGTAAAGCTGTCGGTCTCAAGCCTCGATCCCTTCGGAACCCTTACGTACTTAATGCTTCTGAGCTTATCTTTTTCCATATCACACGAATAAATATACCTATAGCGACGGCTGCTGCGGCTCTTGAACTAGGTTCAAGGGGGGATCCCTGTTGCCCGCTTTCTGTTCCCGAGAGGGGATCAATGCTGCTAAGGCTATTCCAGATCCCATTCATATGGTTTGCTCCAAGAGGCTTCAGATGAGCCGCCCTATAGGCATCCCTATGATAACATGGTTGTCCGAAAGAGGGAACACTCCTTGCCCCCGGGCCTCTGCCATAGTATCCTCATTGTATGCAGCAGTTCTTCATTGGATTAGGAATCGGTATCGCCATAGCGGCTGTCGTGGCCCTTTACTTCTCCGTACGCGTTGGCAAGGTTCGGAAGGAGAAGGAGGCTGAAGTCTCGAAGTACAAGACGATGCTTTCAGACAGGATGGAGCTTGAATCCGAGGGCCTGAGGAAGGTCAAGGAGGAGAATGAGGAGCTCCGGAAGGCCAATGAGAACCTGCGCGTGTCCCTCCTTGTGATGCGGGAGAAGCCTGGACGCAAGGAGGTTCAGAAGCTGCAGATCATGCAGAAGGCCGTCGATCGCCTGACGCTCAACAGCCCGGGCTTCGCTACCGCATGGCAGGTAGCCATGCATGACAGCGAGGAAGAGTTCCAGCGTATGTACTCAGGTATCGTTCCGTTCATCAAGCGCCATATCGCGGGAAAGAGCGAGGCGCAGCTGGTCGAGAGTACCGAGGGTGAGGAGGATATCAGCGGATCGGCTCAATAGTCCCGTCAGATACCCTGTATCTATAGCTGACCTTCTCTGCCCTTTCCCTGAAGGTATGCCCAAGGCTGATATATCCACCGGCTTCCATGGCTTCCCTCCTGTCTGCAGGAAGGAATATGTTGGGAACGATATATGCGTTGGTAAGATCAGTGCTGCTTCCGTCTTCGAAGGTGAGCCTCGTGGAATCGATATCCACCTCGGCAAGCAGCGGTAGCGCATGGAGCCCTATGCGGAGCGTGGTGCGGTCCGTGATGTCGATCCTGAATCCTAGATCCATGTCTATGCTGAAGCGCATCGAGAGCTCCGTCGATACCTCATTGCTTCTCTGCTGTATGTTGTCGTAATCGACCTCGGTCGAGAATCCGATGCCAAGATAGCACATCACGGAGTCTCCGATGTAATGGCGGAAGGCCGGTCCTATGGAGAGCGATGCCACGAAGGATGTCTCAAGCATCGTCTTGATCTCATCGGGACTCTGGAGCTCCTCGGATAGCATCATGCTGTCCTTCTCTTCTTCGCCGTCGAACAGGGATGCAAGGCTGGAGAATGGTGCCTGAAGTCCTAGGCGGAGGTATATTCCCGTATTCATCTCGCGCCCTATGAAGCCGTAGCCTGTATAATCGATGCCGAACTGCTTGTCGGTATTGACCATCAGCGAGTCGTTGATCGTCTTGAAGAACGTGAAGTCATAGCCTGGAAGCATCGCGATCGATGGAAGCGGCGATGCCGATAGCAGCAGCATGATGAATGCAGGCAGTGTCTTCTTCATCTACCTGCATTATAGATTATTCTCCCGGATTGTAGGAGAAGGCCGCCGGAGCGGCCCCTGTCAGTTCCTTCCCGTCCTTTCCTGACGTCCTATCGCAACGTTCTCGCCATCTATCATCAGCGAGTATTCAGGGAAGCGGAAGTAATGGTCTTCCATCGCGTCGATACTGCCGCTGAACTCTATGCTGTGGCTGCCGGCCGCATCGCGTCCCGTGGAGAAGCTGCCGCTTATCGAGCCATCGAATGAGAAATAGTCATCATCCCTTCGCTCACCTTCGGCGATGGACGCGACGATACGCACGTTCTCAAGGTTCACGGTGATTCCATCATCCTCTTCCCAGTAGTCCTCTATCGTTATGTTGATATCTGCCTCGATATTGTCATCACCGCGGCTTGTGAAGCTGTAGCTGCCGCTGACGCTCGCGCCACGCTTGTCCTCGATGGGAAGGGCTGGGAAGGAGACGTCCGCCGCCACGATCTCCATATCATCATCCCACCTGTCCTCGGGAGCCACCGTGACAGAGCCTGTGATACCCCATCTGTTCTCCCTTATCGTATGCTTTCCCTCTGACCTGTAATAGTCATCATCAAGGATCTCATCAAGGGTTTCCTCAACGTCCTCAAGCGCCTCTTCATATCCCATTATGAACGCACCGAACGCGCGACCCTGCTCGCGTGTCATCGGCTGGGGCAGGGTAGAGGGATTCACGCTCTCTCCTCCGATCGTAGCGCTTGTGCCGTTATCCTCCGTCTTAAGGATGAATGTCGGTCCCTCTGTTCCATCCGCGTAATAGAACTTTAGGTTCGCGTCGATGATCACGCCGTTTGCGTCTGTGGTGAACGATCCGTCGATCCTCGATCCATCATCGGCAGTGAAGCTTGTCACATTATAGGTGTTACCATCCTGCGTGACATGGTTGGATTCCGGTGAGGTGGTGTTCACGGATGCCATTGCCTGGCTTACCGCCTTCATTATCGCGACCTGAGGCTCATCGGCAGAGCCCGGTCCTCCTGTGGATGGATTGCATCCTACCAGTGTGAGAGCCATCAGGAGTAAGGCGATGGCTACGTTCGCTTTCGTTCTTCGAGTCATTGTATTGCTCCTTTTCTTAGTGTCGGCGTAATTCTCGCATGATAATCTGCATATTTCATCAGTTTTCTATCACGTTTTCGATCTATCGTTCCTATAGCCGGATATTTTTAGGACAATATATCGAACCTGTTACTAATGATATTGACTAAGCCGTTTAGCAGTATAAAGATAAGAAAGGGAGCGATCATGTTCAGAAAGATTTTTCCAAGCGTATTCGCAATCATGGTGCTGGCATTGCTGATCTCATGCCCGGGCAGTGCTGATAAGCCCGATGTAGCGGTAGAGAGCATAACCCTCGATAGCACCGAGATAACGCTTAAGGCAGGGGAGACAGCAACGCTTAATGCTACCGTCAGCCCCGAGGACGCCACCGATAAATCCCTCCTATGGGCAAGCGACAGTGAATCCATAACCGTGGAGGCTGGAGTCGTGACAGTCAGCAGTACGGCCACGGCAGGTGAATACACGATAACAGTATCAAGCGTATCGAACACTACGGTTAAGGCCACATGCACGGTAACCGTTGAAGCTGCTACCGCAGGTGGTGGTGGCGGTGGGAGCGCGCCTAGCTATTCAAAGGTCGAGACGATAACGGTTGAGGATAGTCTTGCAGAGACACCTAAGGAATATTCAATAAATGCAGAAACCCTTGTCACTTTGTCAGGATTGGAAAAGGGCGAGGTCTATACTGTGCTTCCTAAGGGGGCTACTCCTAATGCAAAAGGAATGTACCATAAATCTGCCGGTACTGCGGTTAGGGCGACTGCTGATTCAAGATTGATTTCTACCAATGGTGGAACATATATCATATATGCCGATTCCACATCATTCCAATTCGGAGGTGATGAGCTAGGAGATGGTGTGAGTTCTTTCGAACTTGCGAAGCTGGAACCTGATCCAATCAATCTTGGCGATGATATGGTCATCCAACGTGGAGTTGATGAATGTTTATTCAAAAATGATGAAGGGCAGATGGTATATGAGAAGGTCTACGAAGTCAAACTGAACAATGATGAATTAACTCTATCTGATATAGTTGTTTATGAATTACGTTCAGGGCAAGGGCGTAATGTCAGCACGGATTATGGCATCGTTTCGGAAGATGGTATGGATAGGGGCTGGGGTGTCTTGGATCTTGAAGGGAAAGGCACTGTTACTGTTTTTCAGCAGATAAAGATCGGAGAGGATTCATCCGAAGACTATAAGTTCGAAGTGAAGATAGATAATCCTATCGATCTTGGATATGAAAAGACAGCAGAAATCGAGAAGTCTCCTGCAGTATATCGGATAAAGCCAGAGGATATAAAGGAAAAGTCTGAGGATTTGGTTCTTGAGCTAACCGTTGGAAGTAATCTCTCTCCTAATGATTATCTTCTGACCGCAAACATCATGAACCCGCGTAGTGCAAAGAACGGTTATTGGAAAGAGCATTGCTTGATTCCGCTAAGGTGTTATGTTGATGAATCAGATAACAAGAGAAAGATTGTCTATTATCTTGGTCAGATCGATGAGGATATTATCTTTAACTTTGATATGTTTGATGAAAAAGAAACAGAACCGGATAAAGGTTCTATGGTGATTCGTGCGATTAACGATGAAGATAAGAATCATATGATTGAGGTCGATATCAATAATGGATTATCAGATCCATATGAAACCAACTTGAACAATTATAAGGATATTCTCAATCCAGGCTATGATTTTATATCGCTAGTCTTCAAGGGATCGATAGAGGCAAGGACAGGTCTTACGGTAAGTGCTGAAGGGCTATCTGATTTAGTCTGGATGCATATTGTTGGAGGTCCTGTTGGTAAGATTGGTTACTCACAATATTCTCTCCCTCGATCCCAAGAGCCTTCATATGAAATCTCATTCAGTGACAAGCGGTATCTAGATAGGGCAACGATCCATATAATAGAAAATGCTGATCTTGGTCCAATAAAACTGACACTATCAAGGTAATATTTTTAAGAGTACGATGGCGGGGCATGGCTCCGCCATCTTCCGTCTTACATCATTTCCTTCAGATCGCCCGTTGAATCACGGATTATGAGATTCGTAGCAACCTGTATGAACATAGGGGCGCGTTCGGGGCTTTCTATCTTGCCTACGATGCAGTCTATCGTGGTCTTTCCCAGCTGTTCCTTCGGGGTGTTTATCGTGGTAAGGGCAGGGATGGACTCGGAGGACTCGGTGGTGTTGTCGAACCCTACTATGTATACGTCGTCGGGTACTGAGTAACCTGAGTAGGTAAGGGCGTGCATGAGCTGTAGCGCCGTCCAGTCATTGCCGCAGAAGTATACCTCAGGAAGCTTCCTCATCTTCTTGATACGGCCGATGAGATATGGAAGGTTGAGGAATTGGTCCTGCCCGTCCGTCGTGAAGGATGAATCCTTGTCCTCGGAAAGGCCGTTGCGCGCAAGCGCTTCGGTAAATGCCTCATATCTGTCCATGAATCCTTGGCTTACATTGTCAGAGAAAAGGTCGCCAGCGAATGAGAATCTCCTCTTGCCTTGCTTCACAAGCATATCTATAAGGTGAGAGATATGCCTCTTGTTCTCCATTGTGACCACATCGATCGAATCAAGGATCTCCTCTGGATTGCGCGGCATATCAACAGTGACTGTCGGAAGCCCCAGCCCGAGTATCTTCCTGCACATCTCGAGGTTGCATATCTCAACTATGATTATCCCCTTCACATCCTCCGTCAGGGACAGGTTTGGCAGCTCCTTGTTCCTCAGCTCTTCCTCTGACATTATCGAGAGGGCGAGCTTATAGCCTGTATTCTCAAGCTGCCTCTTGATGCCTTCCATGACGCATAGCCAGAAACTCGTATGGCGCGTCGCCTTCGTCAGGAATAGTATCGTTCCCTTTGACTGCCTCTCATCATTGCCAGGGTAATCAAGGACATTCCGGTATCTCATCTCGCTTGCCGTCTCCAATATCAGGCGACGTGTCTCGGGGGAAACCCCGGGCTTGCCATTAAGCGCCTTCGATATCGTGTTGCGCGACAGATTCAGATGCCTTGCGATGTCATTTATAGAGCAGTTCATCGTTACCTCGATGTAATAAGGATATCTCATGGTTTTACATCTCGCAAGGAAAATGTGTGCATTTTGTGCATAATGCTTGCATATGCATACATGCATCTGAGATAGCCATAAATAATACCTCTATTTGTAATTATTTGTATTCTAGTTAGATAACTACGATTTAATTGGAGCATTTCCGTGAATTGATATTTTGATGCACGATTTTTGTTGCTAACTGGAGCATTTGACATATAATTCTAGTTGTTAATCTTGTGTGCAAATGCACATGGAAATAGGTGCGATATGAATGGCGATGTAACTATCAAGAATATCTCATATAAGCCTGAAGGTGCGTATGTTGGTGATGCCATCCCGTATTACGAGAATGGTGAGTATTTCGTGTACTATCTTCATGATCCACGCTGCCATGGCGAGGGGATCTATGCTGAGGATACGACATGGTACATGGTCCGAACACGTGACGGGCTTTCATATTCCGACGATAAGATCATCCTTCCTCTAGGGGATGAGGGGTCGCAGAACAAGAATAGCTACACTGGCTCTGTCATTAAGGGAAACGATGGGCTGTATTATGCGTTCTTCACCGGATTCAACGATGAGATAAGGATAGATGGCAAGGCTATCCAGTCTGTGATGATGGCCAGAGGCAGCGCCCCCGACAGCCTGGATGTCGTCAAGGACTTCCGGTTCATTGCCGACAATGATATCTATGAGGTATATGACTGGCGTGATCCTTATGTCTTCTACAATGAGGAGGAAGGCCTATACTGGATGCTTCTCTGCGCGAGGGAGAAGGGCTCCGGATATCATAGGGGAGGGTGCATCGCCCTCTGCAAGTCACCCGATCTCATCAGCTGGAGCTATGAGAGGCCGTTCTATACGCCGAATATGTACATAACGATGGAATGTCCGGAGGTATTCCGCATGGAAGGCCGCTGGTATCTTGTCTTCTCCACCTTCTCCGACAGGTTCATGACGCATTATCGCGTATCGGATTCCTTGCAGGGACCATGGAGGATCGTAGGCGAGGATACCCTCGACTGCCGCTGCGACTATGCCATCAAGACAGCAGGAACGGAAAGCTCGCGCCTTGCCTTCGGATGGATATCCACGAAGAAGGGCGGCAATGACTTCGGCCCATGGGAGTGGGGCGGTACCCTCGTTGCCCATTCCATTACCGCGGATAAGGCCACGGGCCGCCTTCTCGTCCACCCTGTAGATGCCCTTACCGACCTCTATTCAGACAGGATCGAACCGGGTAAGGATCTGCTTGTCAATGCGTCGTGCAAGGATGGATGCCTTTCCTCCGATGGCATGGGAGCGCTTCTCTTCGATGGGGTACGATGCGATGACTTCGCGCTCTCCGCAAGGATCCGGTCCGATGCCGCGGAGTTCGGATTCTTCATCGGCACGGATGAGAAGCTTGAGAATGGGTATCAGATAAGGTTCCTTAACGGCCTTGTCGCAATCGACAGATGGCCGCGCATCCCGAAGGGAGGAGAGGGGATATACCAGTGGCAGATCAAGGGGGATGTGCCCTTTGCCGCGGAGTGCCTGAGGTTCATCGGAAGCGGTGACGGCCTGTGGGATGTCCGCATATTCCGCTGCGGTGAGATCCTCTTCGTATATGTCAATGATGAGGTTGTCCTCTCTACTCGGGCATATGACTTCCAAGAGGGACTCATGGGAGCCTATGTGGTTTCCGGTAAGATAGATATTGAACGATTCGACTGCCTTGCGCAGAAGAGATGATAAAGGAGGAGAATATGAAGAAAGTCGTTATAGCGATGCTGGTCTTTTTTATTTCCATGCCGTTCCTGATGGCCGGTGGCTCATCGGAGAGCGCTGATGATGTGGTTACCGTTACCTGGTATGCCTCACGTCCGCTTGGCGGAGAGATAGATACCGCGATAAGGGAGATCGCAGAGGATTATAGCCAGGAGATGGGCGGCAAGTGGAAGCTTGAGGTCGAGACGACCGCAGACAGGCCATCATACCTGCAGAAGCTCAAGACCCTTATCGCTGGTGGCAACATGCCTGATATCATCGATATCGACGCGGATCCGTATTGCCAGGAACTCGTTGACGCGGGGATGCTCGTCAACGTAAAGCAGTTCCTTGAGGATGAGGGGCTCTACGATGATTACCATGAGGTAGCGCTCCGCTATCAGGAATTCGTCGATGGAACGATGTACACCCTTCCTCTTGAGTACCACATCGAGATGATCTGGTACAACAAGACGATCTTCGAGCAGTACGGGCTTGAGGCTCCTGAGACGATGGATGAGTGGCTTGAGATCTGCCGCGTGCTTGATGAGAACGGCATCACCCCGATCTCGGTCGATGGCGTCGACAGATGGCCGGTCCTTCGCTACATGGCGATGATCCCGTTCAGGTATTCAGGGAATCAGTACATCATAGATCTTCGCGATGGCAAGGCATCCATGGGCGATGACCTTGGAAGAAAGGCCATAGAGTTCGTGCAGGAGATCGGACAGTACTTCAATGATGGATTCGCGGCTACCGATTACGCTACCGCCCAGAGCATGTTCCTCGATGGCAAGTCCGCCATGTACTACATCGGCGACTGGGAGCAGAACCCGATGCTTGAGAAGTACCTCGCAGGCGAGATCGATTACTTCCTGCTGCCGATGGTCGATGGCGCTGTCACCGGACCTAATGAGTACTGCGCCAACTCCGGAATCGGAATGGCCTTCAACGTCGAGACCTTCGATGAGAAGACCAAGGGATTCATCATGTATCTGATCGAGCATTATGGCGACGTCTATGCTTCCAAGATGCAGATGTCCCCGATGAAGGGCGAGCTTCCTGCTGATGTCGAGTTCACGCCGCTCTATCATCGCATCGCAGAGGATATGGGCAACTATGGCTCCGCATTCATGAAGCCATGGGATACCTATCTCGATCCTGCTACCAATACGATACTCCAGGACAACCTGCTGCTTCTCGCCTCTGGCGACATGGACGCTGAGACGTTCATCCAGCTTGTTGACCAGTCTATCGCGGAGAATACCTGATCTAAGCTACCCGGAGGCGGTGATCCCGCCTTCGGGATATCCCCAGGAGGTCATGGATGAGTGGTGTGATAAGAAACAGGAAGGCCTATCTGGTCTTTCTCCTTCCAGGACTGCTGTTCTATCTTTTCGCAGTCTTCTATCCGATAATAGATTCAGTTCGTATCAGCTTCATGAAGTGGGGCGGTATCGGGCCGATGAAGTTCATAGGGCTGGCGAACTATACCAAGCTCTTCACAGATCACGTCTTCTATAAGTCGTTCTTCAATAACCTTGTCTATCTTGTGATAGTCGTTGGCATGCAGCTTCTCATCGGACTGCTTTTCGCTGTCCTGCTGACCTATATGAAGAAGCATGTCTCGCTTGTAAAGACGCTTTATTACGTCCCTTGCATCATCACGACGGTTGCCGTGGGGCAGATGTTCAGGAGCATGTACGCGACTGAGCCGATGGGGCTTTTCAATATAATCCTCGATTCCGTGGGGCTTGAGTCCCTGGCCCGCAGCTGGCTCGCGGATATAAATACGGTGCTTGCCGCTGTCTCCATCCCTGAGGGATGGCGATTCACCGGAATGTATATGGTCATATACTACGCGGCCCTGATATCGCTGGATCCACAGGTCAGCGAGGCCGCCGAGATCGATGGCGCCAACGCCTGGCAGACGCTGTGGAAGATCAAGCTGCCGATGATAAGGCCTGTGATAATCCTTTCCCTCACGATGTGCATCACCGGAGCCCTCCGAGGCTTCGATGTCCCGTTCCTCCTTACCAATGGAGGCCCGGGAAACGAGAGCGAGCTTCTCTCGACATATATGTATAAGCAGGCGTTCTCGAGCAATCAGTTCGGGTATGGCAGCGCCATTGCCGTGTTTATAATCGTGGAAAGCATACTCGCGGTATTCATCCTGAGGATGATTACCAGGAACAGGGAGGCGATATGATGACGAATGATGGATATGCTGCTAGGAAGATGGTCAAGAAGGTTATCTTCGCTATTGTCATCCTATTCTTCCTGCTGATCCAGATATACCCGGTGCTGTGGGTCTTCATGGCAAGCATCAAGCCTACCGTGGAGCTTTCATCCACGCCGTTCTCTCTCCCCGCTAACCCGACGTTCGAGAACTACATCAGCGTCATAAGGGAAGGAAACATCTGGAGATACATGTGGAATAGCATAAAGGTCACAGGTGGCTCGCTGATCCTGATAATGATCTTCAGCTCGACCCTCGGCTTCGCGCTTTCGAAGTTCCGCTGCAGGCTAAATAGCAAGCTCTATAGCTTCCTGACGTTCGGGATCATGATACCTGTGCAGATAACGCTTATCCCGCTCTTCATATTCTATAGCCGCATGGGTATCCTCAACACGACGTTCTCGCTTATCCTTCCTCAGGTTGGATTCGCGATACCGCTGTCGACGATGATGTTCGTGAACTTCTTTACGTTCGTGCCTGATGAGCTTATCGAGGCTGCGACCATCGATGGGTGCACGCCATACTCGATATTCACGAAGATAATGCTTCCTCTCGCGAAAAACACGTTCGTTACGATTGCGTCGATGTACAGCATCCTGATCTGGAATGACTTTATCTTCGCAAACACCTTCATCAGCAGGAATTCCGCGAAGACGGTCGCTATGGGGCTTAAGGATTACGTGGGCGCGTTCGGCAATGTCGACTGGGGGCTTACGTTCGCGGCCATCGCTATATCTATCCTGCCGCCGATGATCGTGTATTTCGCGCTCAACAAGCAGGTTACGGCCGGTATGACGATCGGCGCGACGAAGGGGTGATGATGATTATCGATCCGATGAGAAGGAGTGGCCTTAGGTCATTCGCCATAACCGCGGAGAATCCTACGGGCGCGAAGGGTGAGGGCGGTAAGTGCGCCTCGGTGCTTGGCGTCGGACGCAAGGGATCGCCATGCCTGAAGGATATCGCTCCAGGCGCGACGGTGACGCTTGCCGATATAAAGGGATCTGGATGCATAAACCATATCTGGATGACCGTGACGGATAAGACCTCCGAGGCGGATTGCTTTGTGCTTCGGGATCTTGTGCTTCGCATGTACTGGGACGGAGAGACGGAGCCATCGGTCGAGGTTCCTCTGGGGGATTTCTTCTGCAATGGCTTCGGAGAGACCTATGATGTCAACTCCGCGCTTATCTCCGTCGTTCCGTCGCGCGGGCTCAACTGCTATATCAGGATGCCTTTCTTCTCAAGGGCGGTAGTAACCCTTGAGAATCAGCATCCCTCTCCGATTCCCGCGTTCTTCTATCAGATAGACTATGCGCTTGGCGAGATGGATAGCGATCTGCTGCATTTCCATGCCTCCTGGAGAAGAGAGAACCCTACTGCCATCGGAAAGGATTATCGCATCATCGATTCCATCAAGGGCGAGGGAGCGTATCTCGGCACGTTCATCGCCTTGTCGACCCTTTCCAGATACTGGTACGGGGAGGGCGAGGTAAAGTTCTTCATCGACGGGGATGAGGCGTATCCTACGATCTGCGGCACGGGTATGGAGGATTACTTCGGCGGCTCATGGAGCTTTGCCCGGCATGTGGAAGGCCGGACTGTGGAACAGACCTACTGCACGCCGTATCTAGGATATCCATTCCATAGCACGCATGATAGGCGCGTCTATAACCCCTACCATGAGGATGATTGCCCGCCGATGCGCGCCTTCTATAGATGGCATGTGCAGGATCCGATCTTCTTCAAGGAGAGCCTGAGCGTGACGATCCAGCAGATCGGCGTGAGCCATGGCGGGCTCTTCGAGCGTCAGGATGATATCTCCTCGGTGGCGTACTGGTACCAGACGGAGCCTCATGTACCGTTCTCAAGGTTGCCTGAGGCTACCGAGAGGCATCCGAGATGAGACGCCCGGCGCTTCATTTCTCCCCTCGGAAGGGATGGATCAACGATCCGAACGGATTGTGCTTCTTCAATGGAAGATACCATATCTTCTACCAGCACAATCCCTATTCCTCCTCCTGGGGGAAGATGCATTGGGGTCATGCCGTGAGCGATGACCTGGTTGATTGGGAAGAGCTGCCGATAGCCCTCTATCCTGACAGGTGGTATGAGGATGATGAGCAGGGGGGTTGCTTCTCCGGTTCTGCGCTCATCGAGGATGGCGTGATGTATCTTGTCTATACGGCCGTTGCCGGAGGTAAGCAGCGCCAGTGTCTGGCCATAAGCCATGATGGAGAGGTCTTCGAGAAGCATCCTGCGAATCCACTCATCGACATGCCTTCTGGCTATACTGATTTCCGTGATCCCAGGATATTCCGCCATGGCGGCTGGATATACATGGTCATCGGCGCCTCTGATGGAACGCATGGCTTCATCGATCTCTACAGGTCAGAGGATATGATCGGCTGGGAGGCGATGGGCCATATCTATGAGCTGCCTGCAGAGCAGGGAAGGATGCCTGAGTGCCCTGATCTCTTCGAGGTGGATGGCCACTGGGTGCTGACGTTCTCGCCTGTGGACTACGTGAGGGAAGGCGCTCCCGTGATGGCGGTCATCGGAGATGCCGATCTGGATAGATGCCGCTTCGTGCCACGGTATTCACAGCCATTTGACTACGGCTCGGATTTCTATGCGCTGCAGAGCTTCATAGGCCCTGATGGATCTAGGCTCGCCATGGCATGGGCCAATGGCTGGCAGTGGATGGGGACCTTCAAGGGATTCTCACCCGATCCCGAGTCTCCATGGTGCGGCTTCATGACGCTTCCTCGCGAGATAAGATGCATCGGCGGCCGTCTCTCATCATATCCTGTGAAGTCAGTATGGGATACCTTCAGCCATGATTTCTATAAGCTTGATGGAGAACTGTCCGGAGAAATGAGTATCTGTCCCTCTCCTCAATCAGGGGCAACTGCTGTTTCCATCGCTATCAGGAGGGATGTTCCGAACGCGCCGGCAGAGGTGGATATAGAGCAGGGAAGAGAGAGGATGGTCGTGATCGCGGACGGCAATTCATCCTCTGTTGCGGTAACGATATGGAAGGACGGTTCTGTAGACCGCGCGGCCTGCCTCAGCGTTCCATCTGATGCCTCCGATATGCGCGTGGATATGATCATCGATGAGGATTCTGCGGAGATATTCGTGGGAGGGGGCTTAAGTACTACCTCATTCAATATATACGCAGATGGAAAAAGATCCATCGGCTGCCGTTCCATAGGGAGATCCACGAAGATCTCCTCATTTACGGTATCAGGGAGGAAGAAATGAGCAGATGGCAGAGATGGAGGTATCTTCCGTCGATTCCGCTTGGTTCTGATGGCAGGCGCGTGACTGCATCGGATGAGCATAAGACGCTTTCGCGCAGGGCCGCGAGAGAGGGAATCGTACTTCTGAAGAATGATGATTCGGTCCTGCCTCTTGTAAAAGGGACCTCATTGGCTCTTTTTGGCAAGGGGTGCGCTGATTATGTCAAAGGCGGTGGGGGAAGCGGCGATGTCTTCATATCCTCCTGCTGGAACATAATTGATGGCCTTGAGGAGAGGGAGAAGAAAGGTGTCATAAGGCTCTTCCATCCTACGATTGATTTCTACCGCGACTATGTCACATCTGAATATGCAGGAGGAGCGAGCCCTGGGCTGGTAAAGGAGCCGGAGCTTGATCCTGCGATGGTGGAAGAGGCCCGCTCCTTCACGGATACAGCGGTCATAGTGATAAGCCGTTATTCAGGAGAGAACTGGGACAGGATTGCCGAAGGGGCTCCGATATTCTCGACAGAGGAGGGGACTAAGGCGCTTCTTGAGATGCAGGCTGCTGTTTTCGAGCATGGGGACTTCTACCTCAGCGATGCTGAGAGAGCTATGGTCGATAAGGTCGTATCGGCCTTCCCTCGTGTTATCGTGCTGCTGAATGCCGGAGGCGTCATGGATGTCTCCTGGATCGCTGATGATCCGCGCATACAGGGAGCGATGCATGTCTTCCAGGGAGGAATGGAGGGTGGTCCTGCGGTTGCGGATATCCTTCTTGGATATGACTCTCCATCAGGACGCCTTACCGATACGTATGCGCGAAGGCTTGAGGACTATCCTTCGACGGATGGCTTCCATGAGAGCCTCGACTATGTCGAGTATAGGGAAGATGTCTATGTGGGATACAGGTACTTCTCTACGATACCTGGAGCCGCGGAAAAGGTGGTCTATCCATTCGGCTATGGCCTTTCATATACCTCGTTCAGCATCGGAAAGACAGAGGGAAGTAATAAGGATCTCGATGTTACCATTTCAGTGGATGTCGAAAACAAGGGAAGCCATGCTGGCCGGGATGTAGTGGAGATCTATGCCGTTCCCCCTGTCGGTCGCATCGGAAAGCCTAAGAGGGTTCTCTGCGGGTTTGGGAAGACCGGAAGGCTTGAGCCCAGAGGAAAGGAAAGCCTGTCTATCTCATTCTCCCTTGCTGACATAGCTACATATGATGAGTATGGGACAATCTCCAAGGATTCATTCATCCTTGAGAAGGGGAAATACTCATTCCTTATCTCGGATGATGGCATCTCCTTCGTTGAGGCTGGCTTGTCCGTTGATCTTGCTGATGATGTGATCGTATCTAAGCATAAGCCATACTGCGCGCCTCATCGTCTCAGCAGGGTGATGGAAGCTGACGGAAGCTGGAAGGAGTTGGTGCAGGATGATGCGTCTGGATCTGAGTCAGCTTTTGGTCGGCGTACCCCTGAGGAGATGGATTTCATAAAGCCAGGGATCATGGCGCTTGAGCGGATACCTGAGTCCGTTGAGCTTCCTCAGCTTGATGATGTTGCTGATGGCAGGATAAGTGCTGAGGGATTCGTGGATTCCCTCCCTGTCGATGTTCTTATCGATCTCTGCGGAGGCAAGCCCAACCGCGGAGTGGCCAATACCTATGGGATAGGCGGTCATGAGGAATATGGGATATTCAATCTCCTTACAGCCGATGGCCCTGCCGGCCTCCGCATCCTTCCAAGATGTGGTATAACCACCACAGCCTGGCCTATTGAGACCATGCTTGCTTCTACCTGGGATACAGCCCTTGTGGGCGAGGTCGGAAATGCCGGAGCCCTCGAGGTCAAGGAGAATAATATCGGGGTATGGCTATGCCCGGCGGTGAATATCCACAGGAGCCCGCTCTGCGGCAGGAACTTCGAGTATTACTCTGAGGATCCGCTTCTTTCCGGATTTATCGGAAGCGCATTTGTCAGAGGAGTCCAGCAGAACGGTATAGGGGTCTCGTTGAAGCACTTTGCCTGCAACAATAAGGAAACGAACCGCAAGGACAGTGATTCAAGGGTATCTGCAAGGGCCTTGAGGGAGATATACCTAAGGCAGTTCGAGATCATCATCCGCGAATCTGATCCTTTCTCGGTGATGTGTTCCTACAACATGCTCAATGGAACGCGAGTGTCAGAAAACCATGATCTTCTTACTGGGATACTCCGTGAGGAATGGGGGTATAAGGGTATCGTAGTATCTGACTGGTGGACGCATGGGGAGGATTATCTTGAGCTTCTTGCGGGAGTCAACGTGAAGATGCCTACAAGCTTCTCCGACAGGCTTCACAAGGCCTATGATGATGGGCTCATAACCATGGAGGACCTTAGGCACAATGCGCTTCGGATCATATCGAGGATGATTGAGCTGGAGTGAGCTGCAGAATAGCCGGTATCTTAGGATGCCGGCTATTATAACTCCTGATACAGTAAGGTGTTCCTGTATGCAGGCAATGCCTTAGAATGCGATAAATCATAGATTCTTGATTTTCAGAACGCGATAAATCATGGATTCTGGGTTTTCAGAACGCGATATTCTCTCTTTTTCTTTTAATACTTGACAATAATATAATTCCTATCTAGGAATTTATGTCTGGTACATATTTGTATGTAAGCTGGATTATCGGGAATGTGTATTACGCTCCTGCCTGAATCGAATACAGATATACCGAAATGGAAAAACCGGCTTCTAGAGCCGGCCTTAGTCGGGACGACTGGACTCGAACCAGCGATATCCTGCTCCCAAAGCAGGCGCCATAGCCGCTAGGCGACGTCCCGAACATTGCCGAGTATAGGAGAAAGCTGAAGCGTGGTCAATAGTCGCAGGAATGTTATAATGATTACATGAGCGGAAAGATCTGGAGCGAGGAAGAGAGAGGTAGGGGAGCGGAGATAGCCAGGCTCCTTTCGGAGCATTATCCCGAGGAGATATCATTCCTGCCGGTCATCTCGCCATTCAGGTTCCTTGTCACGGTGATGCTCTCCGCATCCACCACGGACAGGCAGGCAGAGGCCGCGGCGGAGAGGCTGTTCTCTTCCTTCCCATTCCCATCTGATATCGCAGCTGCCAGCGAGGATGAGATAGAGGTCCTTATCCATTCCGCAGGGCTTTCACGGTCGAAGGCTAGGAATATACGCAAGGTGGCCTCCTATGTCAGCGAGCATGGGCTGCCTGAGGACGAGGAGGAGCTCGTTCGGTTTCCTGGAGTAGGGGAAAAGACCGCGGCTTGCTATCTCGTCTCCGTCCTGGGCCGTCCCGGCGTCATTGCGGACACCCATTTCGTACGGGTTGCCAAGAGGCTCGGCCTTACAGATACCGATGACAGGATCAGGAGCGCAAGGGAGATAAGGGAGCGCTTCGATCCATCCCTCTGGGCCAGGCTCAGCATGACGGTGAACCTTCATGGCCGTACCGTATGCTCCCCGCGTCCAAGATGCACTGAATGCTTCCTCTCCGGAATATGTCCCTCAGCCTTTAAGACGTAATGGTCGACGCTGTATTACCTTGAATGACCTTTCATCACGCTCTATCAGGAGAAGGTCAGATACCTTCACCTCTCCTTCGTTGAAATCATAAGGCGGTGGATCGGGTAACGCTGAGACAAAGAGTCCCGCACCGGGGAAGGCTGAGAGGCGCTCATCGTTGATTGCCAGGACCGATGCCTTCCCATTCCATGATGGTCTTCCCTTGTGGCGGAACACGCCGTTTCCTGCGTCCAGGAAGAAATCTATGGAATCAGGGCCCGGAAGGATCACCGAGGGAGGCATCAGGTAGGCCGTCCAGTCCCCTGTCTCCCTATAGCAGGAAGTCAGGCGACGCCTCCATATGAGCCTGTCATGCTCCGCAAGTGCCAATGCCACGATCCTTTCCATGCAGTGAGTATGGCATGAAACCCCTTGGCGTATAAAGCTATTTACAAAAATCCCCGCATTGGGTATAGTCTCAGAGTTGTGACTGGCATTTGCCATGCTCCTGGCAGGATGCCTCTCCTTTTTGATAATTCAGTATAAGGTGGATGATAACATGGCAAGAAGATGTGAAATCTGCGGCAAGGGGACGATTTCGGGTTCGATTGTACCGCGCAAAGGACAGGCTAAGAAGAAGGGCGGTGTCGGTCAGCATATCGGAGTGACCAAGAAGCGCACATTCAAGCCCAATATCGTATCTGTCAAGGCTCTCATCAATGGCACGCCGAGGACTATCAAGGTCTGCACACGCTGCCTGAGAAGCGGAAAGATCGTAAAGGTCGTATAAGCGGCAGAGTCCAGTTAGCAAAGCTCCCTCAGACGGGAGCTTTTTTGCGATAAATAAGGAGAGATGATGTCTGGAATCCGAATCCATGCACTCGAGGGCTCGATGCTCTCTTCAAAGCCGGGAATTTCGAAGCTGATGGCAATAGCCGGCGAGGGAAAGGAAAGCACGCAGGTATTCGTGCTTTCACCTGTAGATTCGCCGGAGCTTTCGATGGTGTCGCTGCTATCTGCAGCCGCAGAGAACGATGAAAGGCTCTGGAGCCGCTTCGAACGCAGTCAGAATGCCTGGATCGAGACAGTGGATAGCACGCTCAGCGCGGAGAACGCGGAGCGTATCGATAACAGCATAAATGCATCATTCTCCCAGATTGAGGAGATCCTGGATGCGGTGTGGCTCCTCAAGGATGCTCCTGATTCAGCTGCCAGATACCTTGCTGAGCTTACAAGCTCATTCATCTCCATGATCCTTGACGCGAGGTTCAGGGAAGAAGGGATGGAGAGCGTGATGATGACGCCCGAGGAAGCCGTGAGATGCCAGGAGTTCCCTTCCGGCGTGGTATTCGTATCGGGCAATCTCTATTCGGTGCTGAATTCCGCTGATGCGTCAGGAAAGGTACGGACCGAGGGGGCAAGCGAGTATACCGCAGCGCTGATCGCATCTGGCCATAAGGCACCTCTGACGTTCTGGAACAGCCGTTCGCTCCTGTGCTCTGCATCACGCCGCGACGTCCCATCTGCGCATGTCATAAGGAATCTCACATATGATGAAGCGACGGAGCTTTCCTTCTTCGGCGCTCCGATCATCCATCCGCATGCATTCCAGCCGGCAGCTGCGGCAGGCCTTCCGATCTCGCTCCGCTACTGGGGGGATATAGAGAATGAGGGAACGCTCATCACCGCGAAGGGCATAGACAATGATAGCCGTACGACGGTAAAGGCCTTCTCGGTGGTGCGCCATGTGGCGCTGCTGAACGTTGAGGGATCAGGAATGTCCGGCGTGCCGGGCGTCTCATCCCGTCTCTTCACCGCGCTCCGAAGGGAGGGGATATCCGTCATACTCATCTCCCAGGCATCCTCTGAATACTCGATCTGCTTCGCCGTGCCGCAGAAGGAGATCAACGCCGCGGTACGTACGATACGCAAGGAGTTCCAGACCGAGATAGCCGAAGGCGGCATAAAGGGCATAGAGGCAGAGACGGACTCCGCCATCCTCGCCGCGGTCGGCGAGAACATGCCGGGTCGCGTGGGAGTGGCTGGTAAGTTCTTCTCATCGCTTGCCAGGGCAGGCGTCAATATCCGCGCGATAGCCCAGGGATCCAGCGAGAGGAACATCAGCGTGGTGATCAGGAGCGAGGAGAGCGGCAAGGCCCTCAGGGCCCTCCATTCCTCGTTCTTCCTCTCTGCTCAGACGCTTTCGATCGGGCTCTTCGGACCGGGGAATATCGGAGGGACGCTTCTGGACCAGATCGCCGCGGAGAGCGACAGGCTGCGCCGTGAGTTCGATCTCGATATCCGCATAAGAGGAATCGCGACCTCCAAGAGGATGCTGCTCTCCGAGGAGGGAATCGACCTCTCGAAGTGGAGGGAGGAGCTTAAGGAACATGGCGTCGCATACAACGACGAGGTCTTCCTCTCCCATGTGAACGCTTCATATTATCCCCACTCTGTCATCGTGGACTGCACCTCCAGCGAGGCCAGGGCCAAGCAGTATGCCTCGCTCATACGCCAGGGCTTCCATATCGTCACGCCGAACAAGAAGGCGGGATCGGGACCATATGAGGAGTATGAGGCGCTGATGGAAGAGTCAAGCCGTACCGGACGCAAGTTCCTCTATGAGACGACCGTAGGGGCAGGCCTGCCGATCATCTGCACGCTCAAGGACCTCAGGGAAACCGGGGATTCGGTGGAGAAGGTCGAGGGTATGGTCTCCGGAACGCTATGCTGGCTTCTCTCGGAGTACGACGGGACCGTTCCGTTCTCCTCCCTTGTCCTCAAGGCCAAGGAGCTTGGGTACACCGAGCCTGATCCGCGCGATGATCTTTCCGGCATGGATGTCGCTAGGAAGACCGTGATACTTGCCCGTGAGCTTGGATACAGGGTCGAGGTCTCGGAGCTTGCGGTCCAGTCGCTCGTCCCGGAGAGCCTCCGCGATGCGTCGAAGGAGGAGTTCCTGAAGCGGCTTGGAGAGATGGATGAGGAGATGAAGAGGCGCTATGATGATGCCAGGAGCCGTGGAATGAGGCTGCGCTATGTCGGCAAGGTCGAGGATGGCAGATGCTCCGTGTCGCTTTCGGAGTATCCTGAGGATCATCCGTTCTCGCAGGCCAGAGGAACGGATAACGTCATCTCGTTCACCACGCAGCGCTACCATAGCCAGCCGCTGGTCATAAAGGGACCGGGGGCCGGCCCTGAGGTGACTGCTGCCGGTGTCTTTGCCGATATCCTGCGCCTGAGCGCATATCTTGGATCGAAGGTTTAAGGAGGACTCTATGAGGTTCGTTTCTACCAGGGCTAAGGATGGAGAGGGTTTTACCGCTTCCGATGCGATACTTAAGGGGCTCTGCCTGGATGGAGGGCTCTTCATCCCTGCCGAGATGCCATCGTCGCTTCCCGGCTTCACGCTGTCACGTGGCGCATGGTATGCGATGTATACGGCGATCAGGCCGTTCTTCGAAGGCGATGAGCTGGAGGATGATCTTGAGGATATCTGCCGCTCTGCCTTCGACTTTCCCATCGCCTTCCACAGCAATGACGGGAAGGACACGCTTGAGCTGTTCTACGGGCCGACTGCCGCGTTCAAGGACTTCGGCGCTCGCTTCCTCGCTTTCTCCATGGAGAGGCTCCTTGCCAGGCGAGGTGAGGATCTGACGATACTCGTCGCCACCTCAGGGGACACCGGCGGTGCTGTCGCGTCAGCCTTCCATGACCGTGAGCATCTCTCCGTCAAGGTCCTCTTCCCTAAGGGAAGGGTCGCTGAAAGACAGAGGAGACAGCTTACCGGATGGGATGGCAATGTCTCCAGCTATGAGGTCGAAGGCAGCTTCGACGACTGCCAGAAGATGGTCAAGGATGCCTTTATGGATAGCCGCTACACAGGCCTTTCCAGCGCTAATTCCATCAACCTCGGGCGCCTCCTGCCTCAGTATGCCTACTACGTCTGGGCCTCAAATCTCTACTATGAGCGCTATGGCGTGAAGCCCATCATCATAATCCCCTCCGGCAATGTCGGCAATTCTACAGGGGCCTTCTGGGCGAAGGCCGTTGGGGCTCCGATCGAGCGCATCGTGCTTGCTGTCAATGCCAACAGGACGATTCCCGATTACCTTGAGAGCGGAAGCTATGAGCCAAGGCCGTCTGTTGAGACCCTCGCCAATGCCATGGATGTAGGCGCTCCTTCCAATATGGAGCGGCTCTTTGCGCTATTCCCAAGCTATGAGGAGTTCAGGCCGAATGTTTCTTCGTGGTCTGTATCCGATGATGAGATAAGGGCCACCATCAAGGAGGAGTGGGAGGAGAACCGCCATGTGATCTGCCCGCATACCGCCTGCGGTGAGCGGGTTCGCCGCGATCATTTCCCCTCCGATCCCACGATAGTCGTCGCGACCGCGCATCCTGCCAAGTTCGATACGATAGTCGAGCCTCTTATCGGCAAGACCCTCCCGATCCCTCGTTCGCTCTACGATATCATGCATAAGGAATCGAAGGCCAGGGAGATCGCGCCGGACTACAATCTCCTCTTCGAGTGATACATGGAACCGATAGCCGTCATAAGGGGCACCGTCGTCCACGGTAAGGGCCTTGGCCGTACCGTGGGCATGTATACCGCGAACCTTGCCCCTGAGAAGGATTCCATGATTCCTGCCGACGGTGTCTATGCCTCGATCGTGATGATAGGAAATGAGAGGTATATAGGGGTGACGAACATCGGGCGTCGTCCTACCGTCGATACCGAGGAGCGGCGCACGATCGAGACGAATATCATCGACTTCTTCCGCGATATCTACGGCGTCCGCATCGAGCTGCGCATCATGTGCTTCCTGCGTCCCATACGCAGGATGGAGAGCCTCTTGAAGGTGCGTGAGCAGGTTGATGAGGACAGGAAGAGGGCCGTTTCCCTCTTAAGTTCTGAGTTGATGAATGATTGATACGCCATAGTGTGCTATCATCAAGGTGCGATGACAGTATAAGCCCGTAATACGGTCGGGCGTCTCTACTGGCTGCCGTAAACAGCCTGCTACGGTCTCCTAAGGAGGACGGATGAAGAATGGCATCGTACTCAGGGGCGACCTTATCTGGACTGAAGGCCCCGATCGTTTCAGGTATATTGAAGGCGGCTACCTCTCTATGGAGGGTGGCATCATCAAGGGAGTCTCGGCAGAGCCTCCAAGGGAAGGAACGATCCTCGATTACTCTGGCTCGTTGATAATCCCAGGCTTGTCGGACCTGCATCTGCATGCTCCACAGTATTCCTATGCCGGGCTCTTCATGGATGAGGAGCTTCTGGAGTGGCTTGAGCATCATACATTCCCGGAAGAGGCTAGGTTTGCCGATACGGGGTATGCGGCCAAGGCCTATGGTGCCTTCGTCTCTGACCTGACGAAGGGCTCTACCACGCGCTTCTCGGCGTTCGCGACGATCCACAGGGAGGCCTCGCTCCTGCTGATGCGCCTCTTAGAGGATGCTGGGCTTTCCGGGTATGTGGGAAAGGTCTCTATGGACCGCAATTCCCCGAAGGAGTTGTCTGAAGATACCCATGAGGCGGTGGAGGAGGAGATCCTCTTCATTGATGAGGCTTCCTCATTCAGCCGCGTCCGCCCGATAGTCACTCCTCGCTTCATCCCAAGCTGCAGCGATGAGCTGATGGAAGCGCTGGGGAAGATAGCAGGGGAGAGGGATCTTCCGCTGCAGTCCCACCTTGATGAGAATCCTTCAGAGGTCGAGTGGGTACGCGCTCTATGCCCGTGGGCTGATAGCTATGCATCGGCCTATGACCGCTTCTCCGCGCTTGGTCCCCGGACGATAATGGCCCATTGCGTATGGCCGACGGAGAAGGAGATCGGGCTCCTTGCCTCTACAGGTACCTATGTTGCCCATTCTCCATCATCGAACGGCAACCTCTCCTCCGGCATCGCCCCTGTGCGTACCTTCCTTGAGGAGGGCGTGAACGTTGGCCTTGCCACGGATGTGGCCGGAGGCTCCTCGCTCTCGATGTTCCGCATGATCACCGATTCCATCCAGGTCTCGAAGCTCAGATGGCGCCTTGTCGATGATACAAGGAAGCCCTTGCGCTTCCCGGAGGCGTTCTATCTTGCTTCCAAGGGTGGAGGCTCATTCTTCGGTAAGGTGGGATCTTTCGAGCCTGGCTATGATGCTGACATCCTCGTGATCGATGACTGGAAGGGCTCAACGGTGCTTCGCAGCGAGCTGTCGGTACCTGAGAGGCTTGAGTTCTATGCCTACAGGCATCCCGAGGAGTTCATATCCGCTAAGTTCGTGAAGGGGCAGAGGATCATCTAGGACTTTCTCCCGCCTATCGCTAGAATAGGGCCATGGAAAGGCTTTTCTCCGTGCCGCTCAAGGGCGGCAAGCTGACAGATGTATATAGATGCTCGCTCTCCGAGCTGGAGGGCGAGATCGAATCCTATCCCTCAGCGCTTGCTGTCTTCGATGACAATTCCCGAGCTGCCTATGAAGGCGCTCCGCCATCTTCGATGATCCTCCCTCCTGGCGAGGAGCATAAGAACTGGTCCTCGATCGACATGATACTGCAGAATGCCCTCAGGCTGGGCCTTGCCAGGGATTCCATGCTTATCGGAATAGGGGGAGGCGTCATCCTCGATATGACTGCATTCGCTGCTTCCATCTATATGCGTGGAGCCCGCTGCATCCTGGTTCCGACGACGCTTCTCTCCGCAGTCGATGCGACCCTTGGAGGGAAGACGGGGATAGACTATGGCGGGGCTAAGAACATCGTGGGAACGTTCTTTCCCGCAGATAAGGTCCTGATCGTCCCTCAGCTTCTCCGCACCCTTCCGGAGAAGGAGTACCGTTCTGGGCTGGGGGAGGTGCTGAAGCACGCGATCCTCTCCTCTGATGACGCTCTCATGCGCTTTCTCATCGATAGCAGGGATAAGGTCCTTGCCCGTGAGGATGGAACGGTGATGGAGATGATCAGGCTGTCGCTTGAGGTGAAGATCTCATATATAACGAGAGACCCGGAGGAGACGAAGGGCATACGGTCCGCGCTCAATCTCGGCCACACCTTCGGCCACGCGCTTGAGGCGCTTTCGGATTACAGGGTATCTCACGGGGAGGCCGTGGCATGGGGCGTGCAGAGGGCGCTTGACCTTGGTCGTAGGCTCTCAGTGACGCCTCCTGAGCTTGCGGCGAGGGGACTGGAGCTGTTCTCCCTCTATGGCTACGACGGAAGCTACCGCGTGCCTGAGGAGCTTTTCCCCGGATACATGGACGCAGTAGCCAAGGATAAGAAGAAGAAGGGCGGAGCGGTGCGCTTCATACTAATGGAGGGGCAGGGGAGCCCTGTAGCGATGGCCCTCTCTACCGATGAGGTGAGGAGCGCTGTCGTCTAATCCTCCATATCGAGGGCAGCGGCTATCCTCTGCAGCATCGATAGCGCCTTCTTCCTCAGTGAGGCGTTGTGCTTGGGCAGCGTATCGATAAGCTCCGATAGGGCATAGGCCGTCTCCCTTGCCGCGCCTCCGATCGTGTCCATAGGCATGACGGAGTAGCGCCCCTTCCTCTCTGTGAGGGCGATGAATCCAAACTCCTTCTTTCCCATTGCTATCGGGGTGAATACGGAGCCCAGTAGGGCATCGAGCTCACCGAACTGCTTGTCCTGCACGCTGTACTTGCCCGTCTTGCGGCTCTTTGCAGGAAAGCCTACGAGCGGAATCAGGGAAAGCTCCTTATCGATGCGCGAAGCCTTGACCTTGCGCTTGGAGAGATATGCCCCGATCTTTATGTAAAGCTTTAGGCTGTCAGAGCGCGAGGGTAGCGTGCGCAGCTCCTTGAGAGGCACGATATATGTCTTCTTTCCTCCGATGGTGGCTGCATAGCGTTCGATCGAATCTTCAGTCTCATGGATGCGGGCATCCTTCCTGTCCTTCCTTCCTCCACTGCTTCTCAGCGCGGGAATGAGGCCTGGATCGACGGCGCTTATCCATTCCTTCCTCAGCGGAGAGACCGTTCGCGCATACATCTTGGTCGTCTGCACGATCTCTCCCGCGAGTATGTACTCCGGATTGACGCGGAACCATGCGGATCCTGGATGTATGAGTATCTTATTCGCCGTAAGCGAGCGGTAGGAGAAGCGGTCTATCTTCATGCAGACATACTGCCTTAGCCCTGATGTGAGGCAGGAGAAGTACTCCGCGGTATTGTGTCCTTCCGAGATGGGTATTCCCATGTCCGATACGATCTGTGCGAGCTGATCCTTTATATGGACGATCTCCTCCATCGACTCGAAATCGAGGAAATGGCTCTTGCAGTAGGCCTCCCGGTCCTTCCTTGACGTGATGTCACGATAGCGGCCATAGAGCTTCTGCATTGTCATGAAGTCCCCATATACCTTGTCTGCCATCGCCTGATGAGCGTCCCTTGCCTGCAGTTCCTCTCCTGGAGGGAGGATATAAGGGGTCTTGGCAGAAAGGAATGCCACGGCGGTCAGCACGTCAGACATCACGTCAGGATAGTTGAGGATTGCCTCAACGATTACGCGGGAGAGGCGAGGCAGGAGAGGGAACTGGATCATCATCTCGCCTATGTGCGTAAGATGATGGTCCTTCTCTATAGCCCCGATGAGCATCAGCGTCTCCTCTGCGGATGAGAGCGCGCTCTTCTTCGGCGGGGTGATGAACGGGAAGGAGTCTGTGTTGTATATCTCCAGCTCGCTCATGCGCAGCACCACCTCCGCAAGGTCGGAGTGCAGGATCTCCTCCTCTGAGTATTCAGGACGGTGCTCGTAGTTCGTCTCGCTGTATAGCCTCCAGCACTCTCCGGGGGCGGTCCTGCCGGCTCTTCCCTTCCTCTGATCGGCTGATGCGCGGGATATAGGCATCGGAAGGAGGGCTGAGGTGAAGTTGCGCTGGTTGTATATGTTTATCTTGGCGATTCCTGAGTCGATCACGGTGCGTATGCCGTCTATCGTGAGGGAGGTCTCGGCGATGTTCGTGGATATGACGACCTTCATCTTTCCCTCTCCCGTAGGCGTGAACACCCTTTCCTGCTCCTCCTTCGAGAGCCTGCCATAGAGGGGATATATCTCAAGCCTGCCGGCAAATGGCGCGAGCGATAGGAATGATATGCAGTTCTTTATATCGATCTCTCCGGGCAGGAATATAAGGACATCGCCCTTGTCCTCCTCCAGCGCCTGCCAGACGCGCATCTGGATCTTCTGATAGTAATAATCCTCGGTGTCGCGAGAAAGGATCGCAGGATCGTAGTGGACGGTCACGGGGAAGGGACGGCTGTCGATCGATATGACCGGTGCCGAATCGAAGAAGGCTGAAAAGGAGGCGGCGTTGATCGTCGCCGAGCTTATGATGATCTTCAGATCCTTCCTTGCCTCCGATATCTCCTTCAGCAGTCCCAGTATGAAGTCTATGTTGAGGCTTCTCTCGTGAGCCTCATCAACCATGATCACGGAGTAGCGTGAGAGCGTCTTGTCTAGCTTCACCTCCTGCAGGAGGATGCCATCGGTCATGATCTTGATCCTGGTATCCTTCGTGGATGTGTCGTTGAAGCGCATCTTGTATGCGCAGTATGATCCCTCATCCCCGATCTGCCTCTTGATGAACTCAGAGACCGAGAGCGCCGCTATGCGCCTTGGCTGCGTGATGCCGATGATGCCGTTCTTATCGTATCCTGCCTCGCGGAGGATCAGTGGGATCTGGGTGGTCTTCCCGGATCCAGTAGGGCTTTCGACGATTATCGTCTGGTTCCTGTCAAGCGCGTCCAGTATATCCTGGCGGTGCCGGTAGACAGGGAGTGATGCGAAATCAACCAAGGCGTATTCCTTCTGCGATCTCCTCTATCGTCTCTCCATCCTTCGTCTCCCTTGTCCTCAGATCCTTCAGCTGGAACGAAGGGGAGATGGTGAGCATATATGGGATCGCCTTCATCTCTGCATAGCCGTATATCTTCTTCATCTTCGCATCAGGCTGAAGGTAGATGTCTGTCCTGATACCCTTGTTCCTGAGTGCTTCGGCGCTCCTGACTGCCTTCTCGGAGTCTCCTTCCCCATAGACGATGAGGACGTCGGCGGAGGAGGCGTTTGAGAGAAGCGGGCTCCCGAGCTCCTCCAGGCCTGCCATGAGCCGGTCAAGGCCTATCGATGATCCGACACCCGGAAGCTTCTCCTTGGTATAGAGCGATGCGAGGTCATTGTATCGGCCGCCTGAGCATACCGAGCCGAGGGACGGGATCCTGTCGAGGAATGTCTCATAGACGATTCCCGTGTAGTAATCGAGGCCTCTGGTTATCGAAGGATCGAAGACGAAGGATGAGGCGATGCCGCTTGCGCATAGGAGCGAGTATATCTTCCTCATCCTCTCGGAGGATTCGTTCTCTCCTCCTGAGAGCCTTACGAGCTCGTCCAGCGTCTCAGTGAACGAGCATCCCTCTCCAGCGGTGATGTAGCTGATGATATCGTCTGAGGCTTCCTCGCTCCTGGTTATCTCCAGAAGCATTGCCTTTACCTCGTCCTTTCCGATCTTCCTTAGCTTGTCCACGGCGCGGAGTATCTCGATGGACTGGTCCTTGACGCCAAGACGCTCCAGGAATGAGCTGAAGAGTCCGCGGTGCGAGATATGGAAGGTATAGTCCTCTATTCCCAGCGTCGCGAACGAGCGGTGCATCATCGAGAGTATCTCATAGTCCGACTCTGCGTTGTCTGCCCCGACGAGGTCGAAGTCGCACTGCACGAACTCCCTGTAGCGGCCCTTCTGCGGATTCTCGCCGCGCCATACCTTGTTGATATGATAGCGCTTGAACGGGATGCCTACCTCGTCGTGATGCGCGGCAAGGAAGCGAGCGAAAGGTACCGTGAGGTCGAAGCGCATCGCCACATCCCTTCCTCCGTTGTCCTGGAAGCGGAATATCTGCTTGTCGGTCTCGCCGCCGCCCTTGCCCAGAAGCACCTTGGTATACTCAAGCACCGGGGTGTCTATAGGCACGAATCCATATGAGGAGAAAACATCCTCAAGCTTCCTTATTATCCTCTTCTTGGGGATCTCATCCTTGGGAAGGCTGTCCCTGAACCCTTTTAGAACTACTGGTTCGATCATAGCCTGATGATACCGTAACTCGCTCTTGGGGTCTATATGATCGATTATCTCTCCTGGATGACGTTCAGCCTTTCAAGCATCATGCTTATGGGATATCATCAGGATGTGTTCACTGTCTTGGAGAGGATGGATAAGGAGAGCGCGAAGGATTATGTCCTGCGCGTGATGATCGAGAATATCATCGACTGCAGCCTGCAGCCTGGAGAGAAGATCGAGGAGGATGAGCTTCTCTCCGCGCTTGGCGTCAGCCGCACCCCGTTCAGGGAGGCTGAGCTGGAGATGCAGAGCCGCAAGCTCCTGGAGATCAGGCCTAAGCGGGGCACGTATGTCTCCCTGATCGACATCCATCTCGTGGAGGAGGTAAGGCACCTGAGGAGCGTGCTCGAGAGTGAGCTTGCCAGGATAGCATGCAGCGTATTCACGTCCGATGATATCAACGCGCTATATGAGAACCTCCTTCTATGGCGCATGTATATCGAGAAGAAGGATGAGAGGCGCATCCTGAAGTACGACAAGGCGTTCCATTCCGTCTTCTACAAGGCTGTGGGGCTTGGATTCTGGTATGAGCTTTCCGAGCGCTATGCCCCGCTTTTCGACCGGACCACCATATTGAGCCTGCGCGTCCGTACGACGGATAGGATCATATCCGATCACGAATGCCTGATCCACGCGATCGAGGACCGCGATGCCGATAAGGCTGCATCGATAGCGAAGCGGCATATGGAAAGGTACTTCGAGAATATCCCTGATATCATCTCCGCCTATCCCGACTATTTCATCAGGTGATTTCCACCGCATCCCGTGAATGAAGTTGACAGCCGCGAATTGAAATATACAATATAGGTTGAAATATATAACAGGAGGGCATGTGCTGTACTATACGGATGTGGCCGTGATCGGAGGAGGCGTCATCGGCAGCGCCATCGCAAGGGAGCTTTCTCGTTACGATCTCTCTGTTTCCGTGCTTGAACGTAATCCCGATGTCGTCTGTGAGACAAGCGGCCGTAATTCCGCCGTAGTCCATGGGGGCTTTGCCTATGATACGGGAACCCTGAAGGCAAGGCTGTGCGTCGAGGGCAACCAGATGATGGATACGCTGTCCAGGGAGCTTGGGTTCCCGTTCATCCGCTGCGGCAAGGTGCTGGTCGGCAATACCGATGAGGATATGGAGCAGCTTGAGCGAACGATGGCGCAGGGCTTCCGCAATGGGGCCTCAGGGCTTGAGATCATCGATGGAAGCAGGCTGCATGAGCTTGTTCCTGCCGTCAACGGAGCATTCGCGCTGTTCTCGTCAAGGTCAGGCATCCTCGATCCTTTCCTCTTCACGATAGGGCTTGCGGAGAATGCCGCTGAGAACGGCGTGCGGTACTTTCTTGAGCATGAGGTGGAACGTATCGGACGAGAGGATGGACGCTATCTGATAGCCTCAGGCGATGACCTCTTCTCTGCTGAATGGGTCATCAACGCGGCGGGCCTTGGCGCCAGACGCATCTCTGACATGCTGGGGATAACGGGCTATCGCGTGATCGGCAGCAAGGGGAACTATCTGGTCCTGGATAAGCGCCTGAGCTCTCTTCTTCCGATGCCTGTATATCCTGTCCCTTCTAATACGTATATGGGGATCCACGTCACGCCGACGGTCGACGGGAATGTCACCGTGGGACCTGATGCGATCAATACCGATGATTTCTCCTATTACGGAGTTCCTTCCGATAAGATGGCATTCCTGCAGGAGAGCGCCTCCGTGCTATGGCCGCATATACGCAGGCGTGATGTGATAAGGACCTTCTCCGGGATATTGCCGAAGTGGGTCGATGCGGAGGGGCGCATACAGGACTTCCGCATAGAGATAAGGGATGATATCGCGCCGAAGGCAGTGAACCTCATCGGGATAGAGTCGCCGGGGCTTACCGCTGCCGTACCGATCGCGCGGCATGTGATATCCCTGATGCGCGAGAGGACGGAGCTGCATCTGCGGGAGCTCTTCGATCCTGTACGCAAGGCGTCGAGGCGATTTGCCTCCATGAGCGATGAGGAGAGGGGGATGGCAATAGCGGAGGATCCGCTCCATGGGCACATGGTCTGTTCCTGCGAGGAGGTGACCGAGGCCGATATCATCGCGGCGATACATAATCCACTCGGAGTCTCTACCATTACGGGCATCAAGTACAGGACAAGGGCTATGATGGGAGGCTGCCAGGGTGGCTTCTGCCAGATGAAGATAGAGCAGCTGATCGAGAAGGAGACAGGCAAGAAGGCTGAGGATGTCTGCTATATGCGGAGCGGATCATGGCTTCTTGCAGGGAAGATGAGGAAGGCCTGAGGATGATAGAGAGCAGGGATGTCGTAATTATCGGAGGAGGGCCAGCAGGCCTTGCGGCGGCTGTCGAGCTTGATAAGCGTGGTATCCATGATGTCGTGCTGCTGGAGAGGGAGCATGAGCTTGGCGGTATACTCAGGCAGTGCATCCATGATGGATTCGGCCTCAGCCGCTTCGGCGAGAGCCTTTCTGGACCCGAGTACGCCCAGCGCTTCATCGATGAGGTGAGGGAAAGGGGTATCGAGTACCATACGGATTCCACGGTCACGTCATTGTCTCCGGAGAGGATAGTGAAGGTGGTCACCCCTTCAGGCCTATACATTTATAAGGCGAAGGCAGTCATACTGGCCATGGGATGCAAGGAACGTTCACGCGGCTCGGTCATGATCCCTGGAGAGCGTCCGGCAGGCGTGTTCACTGCAGGGACCGCACAGGCATATATGAATATCTATAATAGGATGCCGGGACGTAGCGTGATCATCCTGGGCAGCGGGGACATAGGCCTGATAATGGCCCGTAGGCTGACGCTGGAGGGCTGTTCCGTGAAGGCTGTGTTCGAGATACAGGACCATCCGAACGGACTTGACCGCAACATCTCGCAATGCCTGGATGATTATGGCATCCCGCTCTATCTGAGGCATACGGTCACCGATATCCATGGCCGCGAGAGGCTTGAGGGTGTCACCGTCAGCGAGGTTGATGGGAATATGGTTCCGATTCCCGGCACGGAGGAATATCATCCATGCGATACGCTGATCCTGTCGGTCGGGCTGCGACCGGAGAATGACCTGATCAAGGATGCTGGCATCGAGATCGATGAGAAGACGTCCGGTGCGGCCGTGGATGAGAACCTTATGACATCTGTTCCTGGAATATTCAGCTCAGGAAACGTGCTTCACGTTCATGATCTCGTTGATTTCGTCTCGCTCGAATCAGAGCGCCTTGCCGCAGGCGTGGCTTCGTTCATCGGTGGCGGCCTTGCTCATGACAGGACCCTTCAGGTCATTGCTGGGAACGGTGTTGCCCACGTCGTGCCGCAGCATCTCTGCTCATCATCGGCCTTCTCCCTGTCATTCAGGGTGAGATCTCTCTCCTCTGATTCTGTCGTGAGGGTGAGGCAGGGGGATCGAGTCATCGTCGAGAAGCGCCACCGCCGGCTGAATCCTGCGGAGATGGTGAATGTCGATATCGCTGCAGGAAGTATCGGGAAAGAAGGGAATGTCGAGGTGGAGGTAGTATGAGGAAGTGCTTTACATGCGTGATCTGCCCTAATGGCTGCAGGCTTGAGGTGGAGGCCGATGGCGGGACCATCTCGGTGACGGGAAATCTTTGTCCAAGAGGCGTGGAATACGCCAATGAGGAGATAACGGATCCTAAGCGTACCATAGCATCCTCGGTCCTGGTGGATGGTGGCGTGATGGAGATAGCGAGCGTGCGCCTGGACAAGGCCGTATCAAAGAGCCTCATCTTTCCCATAATGGATGTGATAAAGGCTCTTCATGTAGCGGCTCCTGTCCATATAGGGGATGTCATCATCCACGATATCCTATCCTCTGGCGCAGATCTCATAGCCACCAGGAACGTTGAGGCAAGGCAGTGACTTTGCTCGCTGCTCCATTCAGCGGTTCCGACTGGTTCATCATGAAGGCGTCGCTGTAACAGGCTTGCCAGAGGGCGGTTTCCATGCCGCTCTCTCTTGCTAATGAGGACGATTAACTATATTGTTGAAGCGTGTTCATAAGATATAAGGACGATGGAAGGGGTAGGAGCGTTCCTATCGCTAGGATATATACTCAGAAAGAGCATGAGATACGAAACAGCCAGATCGATAAGGATGCGCTCTGGGCTATAAGGAAGATACAGGCGGCGGGAGGCGAGGCCTACATAGTGGGAGGAGCGATCCGCGACATGATGCTTGGCCGCCGTCCTAAGGATTTCGATATAGCGACATCCCTTTCTCCGCGGCAGGTGCAGAGGATGTTCTGGAACTCCCGCATCATCGGTCGCCGTTTCCGCATCGTCCATCTCTTCTTCGGCAGCAAGATCATCGAGGTCACGACCTTCCGCTCCGATGAGGAGAATTTCGAGGATGGACGCAATAACATGTATGGCAGCATCGAGCAGGATGCCAAGCGCCGTGATTTTTCCATCAACAGCCTCTATTACGATCCGTCGAACGGACAGCTTCTGGACTTCAACGGCGCGATGGAGGATTTCCGGCGCCGCCAGATACGTTCCCTAATTCCTCTGAGCTATTCCTTCTCCGAGGACCCCGTGAGGATGATAAGGGCCCTGAAGTATCAGGCCACTACGGGCTTTTCCCTCAGGCGTGACGTGCGTCATGCGATAAAGCGCAATGCCTCCAGGATAGAGGGGTGCTCTACGTCCCGCCTTACGGAGGAGGTCTCGAAGATCCTTTCCTCCGGATCTGCCGATGCCATATTCCACAACCTGCAGAAGTATGGATTGCTGTCTTACATCCTTCCTTTCATGTCCGTGTATCTGGATTATCCGGAGATGGATGCCGCCCTTGCCGAGCTTGACAGGCGCGTGCGTGAGGGACTTGAGAGCGGAAGCCCTGTCTCAAAGGATGAGATCGTATATCTGCTTATAAAGCCACTGGTCGTGTTTGATGATCCCGAAGGAATGAGTGCTGATGAGCTTTTCCGGGAAGGCTACAGGCAGGCCAAGATCCTGATATCTCCCATGACTCCTCCGAACTATGAGATTGAGAAGGCCGTTGACAGGATACTTGAGGATTCAGGATACAGGCGCAGCCGCGGCAGGAAGGCGGCGGAAGCACGCGTGCTTCGTAAGAAGCCGAATAACCTTGGACGCAAGAGCGCCGCGAATGAGGAGCTTTCTCCTGGACCGAAGAAATCAAGAAGACGCAGGAAGAAGAGCGGGGGCGAGAAGGTCCAGCAACCCCGGACGCTAGCCGAAGAGCATGACCTCTAGCCCCATTCCTCGATCTCCACGGAGACTGAATGGATCATGACCCCTCCGTATTTCTCGATGCATTCCGTGATGTATTCCTGCAGGTCGGATATCGTTGTGCTCATGTAGTGGCGTACAGGAAGCTGGAGCATCACTGCCACGGAATAGGAAGAGTCCTGATTCTTCGTTCCCCGTACCTTCTTCACCTTCATCACCGGGTCATATTCGCCTATGGCGTGCTTGACCATCTGCGTCAGCACGGCCTCTGACAGCTCTTCCTTGTCTGGGCGGGAGAACTCAGGCCTCACGATGGTCTTTTCGTAGGTCTGCTTCTTCATCGGCCCCTTCCTCCCCATGAAGACCTTCATCGAGTCATATACGATCTGGGGGGCTGAGCGCGTTACCTCTATAGATGGTACCGGGATTACATGCTTTCCTTCCGTGTACCTTATCCTCATCGCAGTCTCTATCTCATCCTGAGATGCGATATCCTCTATATGGATGATCCTCTCCGGCTGTGGGAGCTCAAGCCTCTTTGCTATCTTGTTCACCATCTTCTCGGATGTTCCGATGATGAGTATCTTGCGATAGTGTTCCTTCAGAAGGGCGCTCATGACCTCGTTGCGATGCTCTTCGTCATCGAATACCGCGGTGCGTACCGCTGCGAGGAAATCCGAGTCCTGCTTTGCTGAATGGCCTGCGAGTATCCTGTTGCCCTTTATCAGCAGGCCGTCATCGATCACGAGATCAATATGATACTTCGCCGCCACCAGCTTCGAATGATAGCTCTTGCCGGTACCGGAACGTCCGACAAGGGCGAATACAGTCACTCCCTTGAGCTTTGAGAATGCGAACTGGAACAAGCGATTCATGCGACTATTATATATATCGTTATGATATCGTGCAATCTTTATGATTTTTAAATCATATTACAATATTTATTCTGGATTCAGATGTATTAATATGATTTATAATTCAATGATTGATACCGGCGTCGTAATATGCAGGAATCCCTGTTCATGCCCCTCAGGAAGGCCTGAGTCATGATTTATTCTTTGCGATATTATTGAATCAGAGTCCTGATTCAGCATCAGAATCCAGTCTCCGGATGAGGAGAATGCAAAGTCCCTAGGAACTTCTCCTTTACTTGATATCTCTGCTGCGGTTCTCAGCCTAGAGCCATCTTCTTCTCTCATTATATCGAGAATAAGGATATGGTTATTCTTCCTGTAGGATACTGCAAGCGTCTTACCTGAAGGATGCATTCTAATGGCTGCTGCATCTGCATCAAAAGGGTATTCGATTTTCTGTAATGTTTTTCCCTCGTTTGATATTGCGAAAATATAAGGTGTTAATTCACAGGCAAGATATATTGTTCCATCAGATGGATCCATTACCATATGACGGGGGCCCGAACCCGATGGAGCCTTCCAAAATAAGCTTAGGGAGTGAGTAAGCTCATCATATTTCCATATCGTATCACTCCCTAGGTCTGATACTAGGATTACGGAATCTCCAATTGGCATGACCTGATGTGCATGAGAATGTTCTTGCCTGGTGGTATTCGGACCACTGCCGGTGCATTGTATTATAGTCCTGCAGCCTTCATCCATATTGATAATTTCGAATTTCCCATCATGATATGATGCAGAATAGAGTAGTGGCAGGTTATCATGGACGGCCACATGACAAGCCGCTCTCCCTGGTCCTTCGAATTCTTTTACTTTCACTAGATCCATGTCATCAGTGATTATGAAGCATGTGATCAAGCCATCGCTATCCATCATCTCCGATACTGCGTATAGCTTTTTCTCATTATTTCGCTTGCATAGGTAAGACGGATTGCATAGGAATCTGCTTTTTTTGATTAGCCTTAGACTTCCTGTTAGTTCATCTAACTCTATCATGCATATTCCGTTTCGGGATAAATGATTCGAGGGTGTTATTCCAGTATTGTATGTTCCGATTGCGTAATAACTTTTGCTCATGTGCGAATTATCTCCTTTTTTGTTGACAGCTTCGATATCAATTATATCATATGATGTATGATGCATCATGTATCATGTAGGAAAAAGGAGGAAATACATGATCCGAAGAGTATTATCAATATTATCAGTATTGATTATTGGGATTTCTGTTCTTATGGCGGGAGGAGCTTCTGAAGGAGGTGGTGCCGCTGGTTATCCTAGGCGTCCTATAACTATCCTTGTTGGATCTGCTGCTGGTGGCGGTACTGATATCATGGCGCGTTCGCTTGCAGAGGTTCTTGATTTAGGAGTTGCAATCAATATCGTAAATAGGACAGGAGCCAGTGGGACTGTTGCTGCTGCAGAGCTTGCTAGTTCCAAGCCGGATGGGTATACGCTCAATATCGGTATGCCTGCTGCGACGTATATCGTTCCTCATACCCAGGAGGTACCGTATACGATGGATTCATTCCGCAACATCGCCGTACTTTCGCCTGATGAGCAGCTGGTGATATGCGTGACTCCTGAATCACCTATTCAGGATTGGGATGACTTCCTCGCGTTGATGGCAACAGATCAGAATGTCAATATTGGTACGGCAAATCCAGGTTCTGTAGGGAATATCGCTTGGACGGATATCATGAATCGTATAGGTGCGGACGCAAACAAGACGATAGTTCCGTTCCAGGGCGCAGCAGAGGCCATTACCGCATTGCTTGGAAATCATATAGATATAACGATCGCAGATCTGCTTGAAGTAACCGGCAGGGTTGCCAATGGAACTCTCAGAGCCATCGCGGTGACAGGTGATGAAAGGTGTGGCGCTCTCCCTGACGTTCCTTGCCTTAAGGAACTTGGATATGAAAATACAGGATACGCCGTTGCATGGAAATGGGTTCAGGTACCTAAGGATACGCCAGATGAGATCGTTGATTATCTGAAGGAGAAGATAAACGAAGCAGTAGTCGGACCCGAGTATTCAAAATTCATAAAGGATCTTAATGGTCTGGACACCTATACCCTTACCGAAGAGGAGATCAATGCGAAGATTGCAGAGTGCAACGAGGCGTTTGGCTCCATCATCGCGCAAATGAACGCAGGGAACTAAGGTTTTTCGAGTAGTAAAGCGTGGTCTGTAAGGCTGTGTTATCGATTCACTTATGGATCACGTTTTTCTTCAGATAACGGAGTGGATTATGAATAAGTATCAGGTTAACATCCTTGTTTCAGTAATATTGATTTTATTTGGTGCCGCAATACTTATCGTTACGCCGTATTGCATACCATATTCGAATCTGCACTCAGGCATGACGAATACTGAATTGCTAAGCAGCCATTTCATGCCAAAGGTCATAGTCGGAATCATGTGGGTTTCATCCGTGATCAATATTGTATTGAATGCTATGAACCTACGTGATGCAAAGAAAAATAACAAGGAACTTCCTAATATGGTGATCTTCAAGAAAGGGGAGAATATCAGGGTTATCGCATACATGGCAGATTTCCTGCTTTATGGATTGCTTTATCCATACATAGGATTCATTCCGACAAGCGTAATATGCTGCGTGCTTCTCCTGCTGGTTCTGAGGGAAAAGGTGTGGTGGTACTACGTCATCGATGCCGCATTCGCCGTAGCTGTCTATTTCGTATTCAAATATCTGCTTTTCGTTCAGATATGATAGGGAGTCTTTATGTTTCTTGAAATAATCACGACTTTAATTGATCCGATAAATCTCATAATGATGGTTATGGGCATGGCTATAGGTACGATAATAGGAGCTCTGCCTGGGTTGACCGCGGTGATGGGTGTCGCAATCATTCTGCCTCTCACATTTGGTCTTCCTTCAATAACAGGAATGGTGCTTTTGCTTGCAGTTTACTGCGGTGGCATATATGGGGGATCAATAACGGCTATCCTTATTAATACGCCGGGAACTCCGGCATCTGCGGCCACTGCCTTTGATGGTTATCCTCTGGCAAAGCAAGGGAAAGGTGGCGATGCGCTTTATTCTGCCCTGTTCGCATCGACGGTTGGAGGATTGTTCAGTTGCTTCATGCTACTGTTCTTCGCCCCTCTTATCGCAAGCGCTGCATTGAAATTCGGACCTCCTGAGTATTTCGCGCTTTCTTTCTTTGGCCTTGTGGTCATTGCTGTCGCTACAAGCAAGAATGCCTTTAAGGGATTGATGATGGCTTCCGTTGGCTTGTTCGTCACGCTTATCGGCATAGACCCGATTGAAGGCGTACAGCGGTTTACGTTCGGTAACGTGAATCTTATGACTGGAATCCAGCTTGTGCCTGCTCTTTTGGGAGCATTTGCTCTTTCTGAGCTTTTCGAGAAGATGGCTCATATCGATGATGATACGGGCGATACTATTCCGTTTAAGAAGAGGACGATCAAGGCAAGGGATCTGATGAGGCATTGGAAGACGATGCTTAAGTCAAGCATCATCGGCACGATAATCGGAGCAATTCCCGGCACAGGAGCTGCGATTTCCTCCTTCCTTGCATACAATGAGGCGAAGAGGTCTTCGAAGGAACCAGATACATTTGGTACAGGAAACATGGATGGCGTAGTTGCCTCTGAAACCGCTAATAATGCAGTTACCGGTGCAACTATGATTCCTCTCCTTACGCTAGGTATTCCTGGCGATGCTGTTACTGCGATCCTTATCGGTGCATTGATGATGCAGGGGATAATACCAGGCCCGAATCTCTTTGATGGAAGCTCTCCGTGGGTTTACATAATCATGGGCAGCATGTTCGTGATAAACATCATAATGTATATTGAGGGAACTGCGTTCATAAGGTTCTTTGTGCATGTTACGAAGATTCCTCAGAAGCTCCTGCTAGGGACGCTTATGATACTCTGTGTAGTAGGTGCATTCGCAACGAATAATTCGATATTCGATGTATATGTGATGCTCGTTTTCGGTATTCTCTGCTATGTACTCAATCGCCTTGATTATCCATTGACTCCTCTCGTTATCTCTATTGTACTTGGCAATCTCGCCGAAAGGAATCTGAGGCAGTCCCTGGTCATATCGAATGGATCCTTCGGAATATTCTTCACCCGTCCGATCAGCATCGTTTTCCTGCTGGTTTCTGCGCTGCTTCTGATCTCGACGTTCGTAAAGACAATCAAGCAGGAGAGGCAGGGATAAGGATATATTTATTGATTCGTTTAGAAAAAGGGAGTTTTTATTATGAGCAAGAGACTTGGTGTCATAGTATGGTCGCCGCATCTGATATATGAAGGGATAAGCAAGGTACTTGATAATCTTGAAGAGGCAGGGGTAACCGATATAGCTGCCATTGCCCAGGTTGCTGAGCCTGCTGCTGATGCAGCAAGTGGAAGACGGGAACCCCCTGATGATGGCAATTGCGGGGGAGGCCGGCTGATTGATCGGCCCGTATGGGGAAAGCATGAGGCGTTCATCCATGTCGAGCCAAGCTATCAGTTCGATCCGCATTTCTATAAGGGACAGCGTTATACCCCTAATTCAGGCGGTAACCTTACTAAGGAGAAGGGGCATATCATCGGAGACTTCCTATCCGAGGTGAAGAGAAGAGGGATGGGAGCATATCTGCAGGTACAGGTCTGTCATGTTCCAGAGGTCGATCCAAATAGCTCTTCTGTTCCAGAAATCAGTGATTCTACGCCTTTGATGCCTGATGGGACGGTTGCTAGCAACCGTATATATAGCTTTGCATCGATTGCTAGCGATGATGTACGTGCATATGCTTGTTCGGAGCTTCGGGATCTCTATGCGGCATATCCAATGATCGATGGATTTGTACTTGATAGATCCGAGCAGTCCTTCTATACGTTGGATGATGTGTTCCTTGATTTCGGGGAGGCCGCTAGGAAGAAGGCTATAGAATATGGATTCCCGTTTGAGGATATGCGTAGAAAGGCGCAGGAAATCTATTCAGGCATCGCTTCTGTCGATCCTACCGTGCTTTCTGCTATCAGAGAGCCTCAGGATATGTGTGAGTTCATCGGAGAGTGCTTCCGCAGGGATCCTCTGATTGCTGAGATCCTGGCATTCAGATCGAAGCTGGTAGAGACTTATCTTGAGGAGCTTCGGAGGGCTGCTGATTCAGCGAATCCTGGACTGAAGCTCATATCTACGGTGTATCCACCAATGATGAGCATGCTCACGGGTGTTGATTTCTCATTTATGCCTAAGTATGTTGATGCTGTTCACCTCAAGTTCTTCACTATGCACTGGTCAATGATCGTTACATGCTGGGCTGAACAGCTGATGAAGATGAATCCAGGATTGAAGGAGAGCGATGTTGTCAGATTCGTATCATTGCTCTTTGACTTTGAGGATTCGACGAAGGCATCTCTGCTGGATTACAGGTATCCAGAGCCGGACGAGGCACATATCGCTGGGTCTGGGGCCCTTGTCCGAAAGATAAGGGAAGCTGAGCGGGAAGTAAGAGGTTCTATTCCTGTTTATTCATTTCCTCATGGCTATGGTCCACTTGATGATGTGCGGCGGCGTTTCAATATCTGCTGGGATAACAGCAAGGATGGCATGTGGGTAAATAGGTACGGATACCTTAGCGATGAGAAGCTTGGAATTCTCGGTGCACTCAGGAAAGATTAAATTTAAAGGTGGATTACATGCTTGTAGATAAGAAAACAGAGGATTTTATAAGCAATCTTCTTTCTGGTTATAGATTCCCGAGAATGCAGAAGGTTAGGCAGAAGTTTGATTCTGCTTGCATTGAGGATATCGATGGTAAGCTTTCCCTTGAATTCTCCCGAGCAGAGGTGATTGCCCAGCTTAATAATATAAAGCCTGGTCATCGTGTTGCTATAACGGCAGGTAGCAGGCAGGTTGCTAACTCGGTGGCAATACTCCGTTTTATAGTGAATGCCTTAAAGGATAGGGGGGCATTGCCATTTATTGTTCCTGCGATGGGAAGCCATGGTGGGGCAACTGCTGAAGGACAGCTTGCTCTGCTTGCCAGCCTAGGGGTTACGGAGGAAAGCATAGGAGTCCCTATTCTCTCTGATATGACTACCGTTCATATCGGGGAGACCTCAGAAGGCCATCCTGTTTATATTGATAGGAATGCAGCAGAAGCCGATCATATTATCGTTTTTCATAGAATAAAGATGCATCCTTGTTTCCATGGACCATACGAGAGCGGTCTCATGAAGATGATGACTATAGGGCTTGGAAAGCAGTATGGTGCGCAGATATGCCATAACGAAGGGTTTGGTACGATGTCTCGCAATATTGAGTTGTTCGGAAGGGCGATACTGAAGTATTCTCCGGTATTACTGGGCATCGCCACGATAGAGAATGCGTACGACAAGACCTATGACATAAAGGTGCTTACTCCAGAAGAGATTCCGGAACAGGAGCCCCAGCTTCTATCGATCTCAAAGCAGAAGATGGGTCGTTTGCTGTTTGATTCGTGCGATGTGCTTGTAGTTGATCAGATGGGAAAGAATATCTCTGGCAGTGGAATGGATTGCAATGTTACTGGCCGGTATACCACGGAATTCGCTTCTGGCGGAATAAAAGTACAGAAGCTTGCTGTCTTGGATCTTACAGATGAGAGCCACGGAAATTGCATAGGCATAGGCATGGCAGATACCACAACAAGGCGACTTATTGGAAAATCATGTCCTGAATATGCTTATGTCAATGCACTTACATCTCTAGTCTGCACAGGATGCAAGATTCCAATGGTGTTGCGGAATGATAGGGAAGCGATAGCCGCATGCATACGCATGTGCGTTGGAGTCGATCGTAATCAGATTAGATTGATACATATAAAGAATACGCTTGATATAGGGGAAATAGAAATATCAGAAGCCATGCTTGAAGAGATAGACGGTAATCCCTTATTTGAGAAGATCGGAGAGCTTCATGAGATGATCTTTGATGAGGACGGAGCATTAAGGAGCTGATTGGATATATCTTCCTGCCTGCTGATCGTGGGCAGGCAGAGCATGGAGAAAGGTTGTGAGTGATTATAGGCATGCCGAGACAACTTGTATTCTATCCCTTCCTTTTATTGTTCTTATCCGATAGAGTCAGAGTCTGGAGGAAGTTCAATGAAGTCATTTCTTAATGGTGACAAGATGTACGATATGTTGCCGATTAAGCAAAGTACTGCAGAAAATGTTGAGAATCTGCTTAGGAAAGCAATTATCACAGGGCGTCTAGGCTTAGGTGAAAGGCTTGTTGAACGGGAGGTTTCTAAGCAGCTTGGCGTTAGCATAACGCCGGTTCGGCAGGCTATCCAGCGACTCTCAGAAGAGGGATTGGTTGATATCGTTCCATATACAGGCAATTCAGTCGTCAGAGTTGATAAGACGATGATCCGTAACGTATCAGATGCGCGTATCCTCGTAGAGGTCTATGCATCATCACATGCATACAAGAATCTTGTCGATGATAACCCATCTGTCTTAATGGATATAATCGAGCATACAGTCACGGCATATGAGCATTCGAATGATATATATGAAGTCATATGCCATGATGTGCTTTTTCATGAGACTATCGTGAGTGGCGCTTGCAATAAGGTGCTTATCGATATGTGGAATGTAGTAAAATCCCGGATGATGCTATTGCAATACTATGAGAAGATCCATAGAGGTTTTTCCATTGATGAATTTGTCGATAATCACAAGGAAATCGCGATTGCTCTGAAGGAACAGAAGGGTGAGGATGTTTTTGTAGAATGCGTTCGAAGCAGTCTGGAGCGAGGCTGGGTGCTAAAGGATTCAGTCATATCCAATGATCAGTCTGAGATAGGCTGATCATTATTTCTGCCTTTCATATCCAATAGCAAGTTTATTATTCTCCATTTTTCCAGAAGCCTGTCGAATGACCATGCTGCATTTGCCGGCGATGTGGATGGCAGGCAGAGCGATGGCATCATCACGTCGTCGGAGAGATGGATGTATCTGCTGAAGATCTCGTCTGCCTTGCGTCCGTTCGTGACTATCATGCCGATCCTGCTGCTTCTTATGAGGCTGTCTATATCGTTCGGGATGACATCGGTTATCGCGCTATCCGCGGAACCTGTGATGCGGCAGGATGCGATCGTGTCCCACAGCGCGATATGCCTTTCCAGGAGGAATGACCTTCTGTCATCTATCGTATGGAGGCTTGTGGAGAATATCTCTTCCATCAGCGGCCAGAACCTGTTTCTCGGATGTCCATAATAGAAGCCTTCCTCCCGTGACCTTACGGAAGGGAATGATCCGAGGATAAGGATTCTTGAAGACTCGTCTGCAACTGGGGGAAATGGATGTGTGATTGTTTCATTCATCCTTCTGATTCTATCATTCAGCAGGTAGAATATCGATGATGGATGAAGGAACGCTCTCTTATTACGATCGGAATGCATATGGCTATGCCGCTCTTACGGCCTCTGCGGACATGAGCGCATATACCGGCCGCTTCCTGTCTCTCCTGGGACCTGGCGGGCGTATACTCGATCTGGGGGCTGGCTCTGGTCGCGACAGCCTGTTCTTCCTTTCCCGCGGATACGAGGTTACATCGGTCGACGGCTCTGCAGGACTATGCCGCATAGCTCCGGTTCCGATGCGTTGCCTACGCTTCGAGGATCTTGATTACGCCGGTGAGTTCGATGGTGTCTGGGCCTCGGCCTCGCTGCTTCACCTGCCATCTTCCGAGCTTCCTGATGTGCTTCGCCGGATTGATAGGGCGCTGGTTGATGGCGGGGTATTCTTCTCGTCGTTCAGGCATGGAGCTTTCGAGGGTGAGCGTGACGGGAGGCATTATACCGATATGTCGGAGGAGAGGATGCTTCAGCTGCTGCACGCTGCCGGAACGGATCTGTCCATCCTTGGCTGCGTCGTTTCCGAGGATGCCTTGGGGCGCGGCGGCAGATGGATAGCATTCTATATGAGGAAGAGTGGATGCGTATGCAACAATGCAACTGGCGACAGGAATTGAAACACTGGTTCATTTTTCGGTCTTTCCTTGATTTCTCTGTTGTTTACTACCGTTCTCTGCGGTAGAATCATCCTGATATTCAAATAGGAGATTGTGATGAAACTTGCCACGTTTAGGCGGGGTGGAGTGCATCCTGACGACAAGAAGAGGCTCTCGAAGGACAGGAAGATAGAAAGGCTGCCTTTCCCTTCGGAGCTTATCGTGTCGATGTCGCAGCATCTTGGAGCCCCAGCCACGCCTGTGAAGAAGAAAGGCGATACGGTGAGGAGAGGAGAGGTCATAGGAACGGCCTCTTCATATGTTTCCTCTCCTGTGCATAGCCCTGCAGATGGTGTTGTCGTCGATGTCCGTAAGGTTCGCGTTCCCTCCGGCGCAGTCGCTGATGCGCTCGTCATCAAGTGCGACGAGACGCAGTCCGATCCGTTTAAGGAGGAGTTTGACTGGAAGAAGGAGAGTCCGGAGGCTCTTCTCGAGACCATCAGGGAGATGGGTATCGTTGGAATGGGAGGCGCGACATTCCCGACCTCGGTAAAGCTCAATATACCGATGGGAAAGAAGGCCGATTCCCTCATCATCAACGCCGTCGAGTGCGAGCCCTATCTCACTTCCGATTACCGCGTGATGATGGAGAGGCCCGATGAGGTCCTTGAGGGCGTGATGGCTGCCGCACGCATCGTCTCTCCAGATAACATCATCATAGGCATAGAGGCGAACAAGGAGGATGCTGCCCAGCTTCTTTCCTCTAGGATCGAGGCAAAGGGATACCCTATCAGGGTGCAGCTGCTGAAGATGAAGTATCCTCAGGGTGATGAGAAGCAGCTTATCAAGGCGACGCTTGGCCGTGAGGTACCTTCGGGCAAGCTCCCTCTGGATGTGGGGGCCGTCGTCTGCAACATAGGTACGACCTATGCCATCTATGAGGCCGTGCGCTTCCATAAGCCTCTCATAGAGAGGGTATGCACGGTCTCCGGAGAGTCTGTCTGCGACCCGAAGAACGTCATTGCCCCGATCGGAACGAAGTTCTCGGATCTTATCGCATTCGCAGGAGGGGCCAGGGAGGACCTTGTTTCCCTTATCGCGGGTGGCCCGATGATGGGATTCGCCGTTGCCGATACCGATACGCCTATGGTCAAGGGCTCTGGCGGCGTGCTGATGCTGCCAAGGATGCTCGATGATATATCGTTCCCATGCGTGCTGTGCGGCAAATGCGTGCAGCACTGCCCGATGGGGCTCATGCCCAACAAGATGTTCCGCAACATCAAGTATGGCAACTACAAGGCTGCCATGGATCTGGGGCTCATGGATTGCAAGGAGTGCGGCTGCTGCGCCTATACCTGTCCTTCCCATCTTCCCCTTGTCCAGGGCTTCAAGCTTGGTAAGAAGCTAGGGAGGCAGGCGAAATGATGACGGTACGCACTAGTCCTCATATCCATGGTAACCTGAGGACTGATAAGGCGATGCTTTTCGTAGTCGCCGCTCTGATCCCTTCAGCCCTATGGGGCGTATGGGCGTTCGGCGTAAGGGCTCTCGTAGTCCTTCTCGTATCGATCGCCTCTTCGCTCCTTGTGGAGTATCTCCTAGGGCTGGTATCAAAGGAATCCACGCTTCGTGATGGCTCTGCGCTCGTCACGGGGCTTCTCGTGGGAATGAACATGCCGCCGGCTGTTCCTCTCTTCATCCCTGTGATAGCGTCTGCATTCGCTATTGCCGTCGTCAAGTGGACGTTCGGCGGATTGGGATGCAACTGGATGAATCCGGCCCTGGCAGGAAGGGCCTTCGTATTCTTCTCCTTCACCTCGGAGATGAGCGCGTTCACTCTTCCGCGAGCATTCGGCGTCGATGCGGTGGCTTCCGCGACTCCGCTCTCAGCGCTGAAGACGGCCATGACTGCCGGAGGCACCGGGCTCAGCTATGAGCTGCTGACGCTTCCTGTCACTGACTTCGCCTCATCGCTCTCGGACAAGCTTGGCATATCCCCATATGTGATCGATGCCTTCTTCGGCAATGTAGGCGGCTGCATAGGCGAGGTATCCTCGCTCCTGCTTCTTGTCGGGGGCATATTCCTCATTGCTGCGAAGATCATCACATGGCGTATCCCTGTGGTCTATATCGGATCGTTCGCATTGCTTTCATGGATGTTCGGAGGCATACCGTATGGCCTTGGAGCATTCCACGGTGAGGTGCTGCTTCCGCTCTTCACCGGAGGCCTGATGCTTGGCGCGTTCTTCATGGCGACCGACTGGGTAACGACACCGACGACGCCGAAGGGTGAGATCATCTTCGCTGCCGGATGCGGCTTCTTCACGTTCCTGATCAGGTACTTCGGGTCTCTTCCCGAGGGTGTATCGCTCGCGATAATCCTCATGAACATCGTCTCCCCGACGATCGAGCGCTTCGTACGTGTCAAGCCTTTCGGCTATGTAAGGAAGAAGAAGGAGGCGAAGGCATGATGAGATATATGCGTACAGGTCTTATACTCTTCGCCATCTGCGCGGTCTGTACGGCGCTCTGCGCCCTTGTCAACGAGGTCACGGCTCCGGCCATCGCCCTGAATGTCGAAGGTGAGAGGGTGGAGGCGCTGGATTCCGTCTCTCATGGCTATGAGATAGGCGAGCAGGAGGCTGGCGATGGAGGCAATATCAGCTACGTCATCCCTCTTCTCGATAATGGCAGCGTCGCCGGGTATATCGTTGAGATTCTCACATCCGGCTATGGCGGTGAGATGACGGTCATCGCATCCTATGATACGGAAGGCGCGGTGCTTGAGGCACAGCTGATGGCTAACTCGGAGACTCCGGGACTGGGCAAGAAGGCAGAGGATCCCTCATACATGGATAAGTTCCGCGGCCTCGGCTCCGATTCCCCGCTTCCGCTCTCGAAGTCGGATCTCTCGACCGAGGATGCGGCAGCCGTATCCGGTGCATCTATCACGTTCGGCGGCGTGTCGTCCGCCCTTCATGAAGGCTCTGAGTACGTAAAGGGCCTTGGAGGTGCTGTATGAGCCATATGAAGGAACTTACAAAGGGCCTCTTCAAGGAGAACCCGACGTTCATAATAATGCTCGGCATGTGTCCGACCCTCGGAGTATCCACTCAGGTGTCGAATGCGATAGGAATGGGGCTGAGCGTCATATTCGTCCTGACCTGTTCCAACGTGTTCATCTCGCTTTGCAGGAAGATCATACCGGAGGCCGTCAGGATACCGTGCTACATCGTCATAATCGCATCATTCGTCACGATAGTGGAGATGGTGCTCCATGCATATGTGCCCGCAGTCTATGATGCCCTCGGCGTCTATCTGCCGCTGATTGTCGTGAACTGCATCATCCTCGGCCGCGCAGAGGCCTTCGCCGGAAAGAACGGCGTGCTGGACAGCGCGCTTGACGGTATCGGAATGGGGATCGGCTTTACGATGTCGCTCTCACTCATCGCCCTGATAAGGGAGGTGATCGGCGCCGGAACGATAACCCTGTTCCCCGTCGGCTCATTCAGCGGCGTGATAACCCTGCCTGGGATCTCATCATCCCCGGTGAGGGTGCTGACGCTTGCTGCCGGGGCCCTTCTCCTTATGGGTTATCTCAAGGCGTTCTTCCAGTGGAAGAGCTCAAGGGGAAAGGGGGCTGAGGCATGAGCTATATCGGAATCCTGCTTACTTACGTATTCATACAGAACTTCATCCTCGTCCAGTTCATGGGACTCTGCCCGTTCATCGGAGTCTCGAAGAACAGCGAGAGCGCTATCGGAATGGGCGTTGCCGTTACATTCGTCACGGCTATCGCATCGGTAGTCTGCTGGGCTGTGCATGAGTTCCTCCTTGCCCCGTTCGGCCTGGAGTATCTGAGGACGATCGCATTCATCCTCGTCATCGCATCGCTCGTGCAGCTTGTCGAGATGGTCATAAGGAAGATGAGTCCCGGTCTCTATAAGGCACTGGGCATATACCTGCCGCTCATCACGACCAACTGCGCGGTGCTTGGAATCGCTATCATCAATATCGATAACGCCTACAATCTCCTTGAGAGCTTCGTCGCGGGACTTGCCGCGGGGCTGGGCTTCACGATGGCCATCATCCTGATGAGCAATATCCGCGAGAAGCTTGAGATGACGCCTGTCAGGAAGGTATTTCAGGGTGTGCCTATCGCATTCATCTCTGCCGGCCTGATGGCACTCGCGTTCATGATGTTCGATAAGAGCCTTCTTACGAACCTTGGACTTGTTTGAGGAGGAGATCGATGTCTGTACTTATTGCATTCCTTATCGTAGGCATACTTGGCCTCATCCTCGGCCTTGGGCTTGCTGTCGCGGATAAGAAGTTCGCTGTGGAGAAGGATGAGAAGCTCGTGGCGCTTGAGGAGGCTATGCCCGGCGCCAACTGCGGCGGTTGCGGCTACGCCGGCTGCCAGGCCTATGCCGAGGCGGTGTTCAACGGAGAGGCGAAGCCGGGTCTCTGCTCGCCGGGAGGAGATGCCCTTGCCAAGAAGATGGGCGAGATCCTCGGTATCGAGGTAGGAGAGGTAGAGAGGCAGGTTGCCTTCGTCTTCTGCCGCGGAAACAGCGAGGTCACGAAGACCGACTATGAGTATAAGGGGATGTCTGACTGCAATGCGGCGGCCCTCCTTCAGGGTGGTCCTTCAGGCTGCAAGGAAGGCTGCCTTCATCTCGGCTCATGCATAGCAGCCTGCCCTGTCGGGGCTATCTCGAAGGATAGCAGGGGAAACGTGGTCGTAGATAAGGAGAAGTGCATTGCCTGCGGCAAATGCGTCGCTGTCTGCCCGAACCATGTGATCCGCCTTATCCCGTACAGCGCCCAGTACGTCTGTGCCTGCAATAACCATGAGAACGGCGCAAAGGTACGCAAGACTTGCCAGGTCGGGTGCATAGGCTGTAAGATGTGCGAACTTAAGGTAGAGGGATCGCCCTTCAAGGTTGAGTCCTTCCTTTCGGTAAATGACTATCATGCACCGCAGGACAAGGCCGCGGATGCCGCAGCCATCTGCCCGCAGAAGTGCATAGTCGACAGGAGCTGATGATTTGAGATTCGCGCTTGGGATGTATACGGAGATGTCTCCATCGACGCCGGTGCCCGCCTTCAGACGGGCACTGTCTCTCCTGTATCGTCCGGTGCTTTCCTATCTCTATAACAACCCGGGCAGGAAGATGTCGCTCTATCAGAGCTCTGCCATGATAAGGCATATAGATTCCTCTTCCTCGCCTGAGGTCAACATGCTGATCGCCTCGCTTTCGAAGCGTGGCGACCTTGAGCTCATAACGGGCTCGTACAGCCAGGCCATCCTCTCTCTCAATCCTACCAAGGACAGGAGCTCCCAGATAGAGAAGATGACGACGCTGATACGCAGGATCTATGGCGTGAAGGCCTCGTCCTGCTTCTTCTACGGCCAGATATGGTCGCCTACCTTCATCCATACCCTGAAGAGCCTGGGACTCTCATCCGTCGTCATATCCGCATACAAGGCGACGACCAGGGAGACTATCGAGAAGGATTCGTTCATGATGAACGAGCTGGGGCGCAGGGTCAGGATCAACGTGCCATCCGATGAGGCTGCGTCCCTCGTCTCGCGCTTTGCCCAGGGGATGATCGGATTCGATGATCTCTACTGGAGCCTCAAGGACATCGTTGATAGATGCGATGGCGAGTGCTTCCTGTTCCTTAATATCGACCAGCTTCTCGAAGGGGCTGCGAGGGATGGAAGCGATGAGAGGCTCTCCTCGCTGATCATAGATCTGCTTGAGTCTCATCCTGATTCCACGATCCCTCTTTCGTCCCTGTCCGCATCGAGGCCTGGATATCTTGATTCCGGATGGTATGGCCGTGACGCCTGGGCCAGGGGCCTCAGGTCATTCAATGACCTATTCGTCCGCAACGAGAGCTTCAGGTATATGCTGAACAGGTATCTATGCCTCGTGGAGTTCCTGTCATCCTTCAAGAAGGATAAGACCGTCAGGCGTGAGGCAGAGTCCGAGCTTTTCCATATCTCGATGGGGCCTCTCTTCATCCATGACGCCGAATGCACGCCGCTCCGCTATGCAGAGCATAAGGCCTTCTGGAAGGCCTTGATAGAGGCAGAGCGGAAGATATATGACGCAGAGCCTCTCGCGCTCGGGCGTGAATATGATTATGAGGAGATCGGTGTCCCTGACCAGGTTGCCAGGAACAAGACCTATACCGCGATCCTCTCTCCGAAGGGCGGAGCCCTCTCCGAGCTGTGCTACAAGCCGCTTGCCCTGAATGTTATAGACACCCGTACGCCATTCGACAGGGAGTTCCCGCATGTGGCGCTCAATAAATCATTTGCGGATATCATGACGATAGGCGGGAGGGAGATCGATCTTTCGGACAGGATCTATGACTGCGATGTGATCTCACGCACGGGCTGCGAGTATCAGTTCATGCTGGAGGAGGAGCCCTTCAGCATCATCAAGCATTTCCGCATACGTTCGCAGACGATCGTGCTGGAGACGGTGATCACCGCGGTGGAGGATATCGAGGGAAGCTATGGCGTTCCTGTCTATCTCTCATCTCCCGACATCGCGCTCTCCTCGCTGGAGCAGAGGCAGAAGCTCATGCTTGGCTCGCTTGATGATGTGAAGACCGTCAGGTATACTGATTCGCTGACCGGGCTCCAGCTCTCATTCTCATCGACCGAGGGCTTCAAGCTGTCGGAGGAGAAGGCAAGGCAGAGCCAGAACACCTCGCTCGGGGTGGAGACGTTCGAGCTTTACACGCGCATCGTGCTGAGCTTCCCGCTTTCCATCGCCAGGGGGGAATCCAAGGTCATCAGGATCGTCGCCAGGACGAGCGATAATAAGAAGGATAAGGAGTGAGACCATGTTCATTGAAAACAGAGCAAAGTTCGAAGATATAAAGGAAGAAGCCTACACCGTATGGAGGCGTCTTTGAACAGGCTGGGACTGCCGATAAGATAAGATCCCTTGAGGAGAAGACAGCCGCGCCTGACTTCTGGAATGATCCGGAGAAGGCGGAAAAGACATTCTCCGAGCTTAACCTGCTCAAGGATGGATACTATCCGTGGAAGGAGCTTATCGAGGAGATCGATGAGCTTGAGGAGCTTATAGAGCTGTACTCCGCCGAGGATGATGAAAGCCTGAGGGAGGAGCTCCAGGGGCAGATCGACAAGCTTGATGAGAAGTTCCGCCCGCTGAGGCTCAAGACGCTCCTCGACGGCAAGAACGATAAGAACAATGTCTATCTTTCCATCCATTCAGGCGCAGGCGGCAATGAGGCATCGGACTGGACGCAGATGCTTACGCGCATGTACACGCGCTGGGCAGAGCGCCATGGCTTCAAGTGCGAGGTCCTTGACCTGCAGGAGGATGAGGGCGGCATAAAGAGCGTGTCGATGAAGATCTCTGGCCCATATGCGTTCGGCTATCTCAAGGGAGAGGCCGGCGTGCATCGCCTGGTCAGGATATCTCCGTTCGATGCCGCGAAGAGGAGGCACACGTCATTCGCTTCCGTCTATGCTTCCCCGGAGCTTGATGATGATATAGAGATAGAGATCAAGCCTGAGGATTACAGGCTCGATACCTACCGCGCAGGAGGAGCCGGCGGACAGCACGTCAACAAGACCGATAGCGCAGTCAGGATAACCCATTATGCCACCGGTATCGTCGTGCAGTGCCAGAATGAGCGCAGCCAGTATATGAACAAGGATGTCGCGTTCAAGATGCTCCGCTCCAGGCTCTATGAGTATTACCAGAAGAAGAGGGAGGAGGAGCATCAGAAGGATGCGATCGCCAAGAAGGATATCTCCTGGGGCAACCAGATCAGGAGCTATGTCTTCCAGCCCTATACCCTCGTGAAGGATCATCGCACCGGATGCCAGACGGGCAATATAACTGCGGTGATGGACGGGGAGATAGATGACTTCATCGAGAGTTACCTCCATTTCCAGAAGGAGGCTTAGCCTCCTTTTCATGCTGCTTCTCCTTGCCCCGGCGCTGTGGGCCGCATCGTTCCGCGTTGCGGTGGTTGCCGAGGATGAGGGATGCATGGCGATCATACTCGATGCCCTATCCGTCCTTTCGGGGAATGTGACGTCCCCCGAGGCAGTGGCAGGGTTCAGGGCAAGGGAAGAGAGGGACGCTGAGATCGCCCGCGCGAGGACGGAGAATGGCTATATAACGTCCGAGGACTTTGAATCGCTTGCGGCCTTGCGCAGCGGCGAGGCAGATGAGGCTGAGGCGGCGACGGCGGATGAGGAGATCATCCTTGAGGTTGTCTCCGCGTCGATATCTGACGTGGAGGGCTCATTCCTTGCTGCAGGAGACAGGGAGGCCTATGACTATGTCATGCTCTCCGATGATCTTGACCTTCTCATAACCGCATACACCAGGGAGGAAGGCCTGATGACCGACCTCTCGCTCCTTGTCAACGGGGAGGAGGTCTATTCATCGCTTTACCTTACCAGCGAGGAGGATAGCGAGTTCATGAACATCCTCCACGTCCTGCTTCCGTATATCAAGAGTCCCGATACCGTCATAGCCAGGGTTGCCGTTCCTCCCATAGTATCGGTCTCCATCGATGGAAGCGCGGTGACGCCGCTTCGTTCCGTCATAGCCCTTGAGAGGGGCGAGCATGAGGCCGTATACACATCTCCGCGCTTCGAGACGGTGCGCGAGACGATATACGCAGAGGAGGGGATGGTGCTCTCGCCTGTATTCGTGCCTCTCTTCTCCGGTCCGGCATTCATCTCATCCATGCCTTTCGATGCCTCGCTTTATTATCAGGGGATACGGGTTGAGGATCATATCGTTCCTGAAGGTACCGTTCCTTTCTCGATAGCAGCGCAGCATTCCGGATTCGCTCCTTATTCCATGCAGTCGACAGCGATCGAGGATACGATCTCCATAGAGCTTCGTCCTCTCTGGATGGAGGATGCGGATACGATCGACAGGGCCAAGACGAGGTTCTATGACAATCTTCTGATGACGCTTGTCTCATTCGGGGCGTACGTTGCCTCCGGAGCCCTTGATTCGATCTATTCCGATGCCGGGCTTGCGCCTGTCGCGGTTGCCTTTACCGGTATCAGCCTTGTACAATTGGTGGAGCTGCTGGATTCGATGTTCGATTACTTCCAGATGGCTCGGATGGGAGGTTGAAGCATGTTCTTCAAGAAATTCGGTGATAAGCTTAGAAGCCTCTTCGGAGGCAGGAAGATAGATGAGGCGTTCTTCGAGGAGCTTGAGGATACCCTGATAGAAGGGGACCTCGGTGCCCGCCTTACGGAGGAGATATCGGAGAGGCTGCGCGAGATTGCCAGGAAGGAGTCCATCACAGAGGCATCCCAGCTGCAGCTGAGGATGAAGGATATCCTCTCGGAGTATATCCAGCCGTATACGGAGGAGCCAAGGAAGGGTGAGCTGTCTGTCTATATGATCCTCGGCGTCAACGGAGTCGGAAAGACCACGACGATCGCCAAGATGTCCAGGTACTTCACGGGGAAGGGATATAAGGTCCTGCTGGCCGCTGCCGATACCTTCCGCGCTGCCGCTGTCGATCAGCTCGATATCCATGCGCAGAGGCTTGGCATGAGGATAGTGAAGCAGCAGATGGGCTCGGATCCCGGTGCTGTGATATACGATGCGATAACATCCGCTCAGTCCCACGGCGATGATCTGATCCTTGCCGATACCGCGGGGCGTATGCATAACAAGGAGAACCTGATGCGCGAGCTGAAGAAGATGGATAAGGTAATCCATGCCCGAGGCATCAAGGAAGAGAACTACAGGAAGTTCCTCGTGATCGACGCGACGACCGGACAGAACGGCGTGTCGCAGGCGACGCTCTTCAATGAGGCCGTGCCTCTTGATGGCATCATCCTTACCAAGTATGATTCAGCGGCCAAGGGCGGTGCGCTCGTCCAGATCGGCCGTACGCTATCGCTACCGGTCGTGTTCGTATGCGTTGGCGAGGGCTATGATGATATAAGGCGCTTCGATAAGGACGAGTTCCTCGACAGCCTTCTCGGACTCGGAGAGCGATGATAAGGCTCATCCTCTGTCTTCTTCTCATCGCAGGTCATCTCGGCGCGGCCTGCTTCGAATCCAATGCGATAGGCCAGGTGCTCCAGCCTAAGGATGGCCTTGATGGAACGGGGTGGGAAGGCGAGAGCGAGGATGGACGTACCGTCATCTACGAGGACGGCGTCATCATGCGCGAGCGCGTGGAGACAGATTCCGGCTATACGGTCACGGAACCGGACCGTACCGAGGAGATCGTCCTTGATGAGGATGGCCGCAGGATAAGCCGCACCGTCAGGGAGCAGGGCGTCGAGACGACATATACGTATTTCTATGATGGCGATGTGCTCTCTTCCGTATCCATCTCGGAAGATGGCCTTCTGACGCGGAGGATCGTCTATCTCAATACCCCTTCCGGTACGCTTGCCGGCCTTTCCGGAGATACGCAGGGCTTCATCCTTCCGTCCTTCTATGTCTATGAGTCGGACGGGAGCGCGATACATGTTACGGAGGCAGGCTCATCATGGACTCCTCCTGCAGGCTATACGCTTCTGGAGGATGGCTCCTGGCGTGAGGAGGCTGAGGTCGATGGCCGCAGCGTCATCAGGATATACTCGCCAGATGGCCGCCTCATGAGCACGGAGGGAAGCGGGGTAAGGGAGGAGTATCGCTATACGGAGGATGGCCTTCTTTCCTCTTCGATCGAGAGGCGGGGCAACGCATCGCTCGTAACAGAATACGATGAGAGGGGAGAGGTCCTTGCCGAATACAGATATTCCGGACCGGCGCTTGAGTCTGAGCGTCACTATCTTCCTTCCGGGGAGATAGAGGAGATCCGCTACCGCGATGGCGTCAGGCGCAGCAGGATACTCTTCGACAGCGACGGCCTCAGGGTCAAGGAGGTGGAGAACTATCGATGATCCTGCGTCTTGCCCTGCGCTATAGCTTCTCGCCATCGATGCGCCATAGGAGAAGCAGCCTGCGGATCCTGGTATCCACGGCCTTTTCCGTCGCCGTGCTTCTTACCGTTATATCCATTATGGAATACATGCAGGGCTCAAGGCTTGATGCGATCAGGGCTGTGCGTTCGTTCGATGCCGTGATAGCGGGCGATGCAAGGGATGCCGTCGATAGCCTGTTTCCATCAGCCTCTGCGTTCCTCTACGCTGAAGCGGATGCCCTCTCCTCAGGCAATGCCGTCACAGTGCGCTTCATCGACGAGGATTACGATGGAGGCATTCATGTATCAGGGAGCGCTGCAGGCCTTGTCGTTCCATACACCGAGCCGTCCGCACAGGTCACGCTGGTGATGATGGGACGTGGAAGAAGCGGTGTCGTGATGCCTATGGAGCGCAGTTATGTCCCTTCTGGCGCGTTCTACAGCGATATGGGCTATGAGTTCGATGGCTCTTATATGTTCCTTCCTCTATCAGAGAGGGGGGAAGCGTATCTGATGACAGGAGTGAAGGGCATCAGCGATCATGATATCTCCGTCCTTGAGGCAATGGGTTATGAGGCCGTATCCTGGAAGGAGAGCGAGAGTGCCCTATACTCGGCGCTCATGATGGAGAAGGTGATGATGTATCTCGTGCTGTCGCTTCTCTTCATCGTCATACTCGTCTCTCAGAAGTCTTCCGCCCGCCGGTTCTACAGGGCGAAGAGGAAGGAGGCCGCGGGCCTTGAGCTGCTTGGCATGGAGAGGATATGCGTGGATGCCTCGTTCATCCTCTCGTTCCTTATCGTCATTTTCCTCGGCCTTGCCGCTGGAGCCATGCTGGCATCGCTTCTGCTGCCTGTCGCTGAGGGGGCCATGGCTGCCCTGGGATTCCGCGGTGCCATGCTCTCATTCCCGTTCCTGACCTTCATCCTGCTCTCCCTCATCCTGATACTGTCGGCCTTTGCCATCGTGGCGCTGGAGAGGAGAAGGGATGGCCATATGGATATACAGGAGGTGCTTCGCGATGAGTGAGCTTCTGCGTCTTGAAGGGATATCAAAGGCATTCCCTGCTCCGGATGGAAGCCTTGTGCATATACTCTCCGGCCTTGATCTCTCGCTTGGAGAGGGTGAGGTCGTCTCGATAGTAGGCAGGAGCGGTTCTGGCAAGAGCACGCTCCTGTCTATCGCCGCGCTCCTCCTTTCTCCTGATAGCGGCAGGATACTGTATGGCGGAAGGGATGCCTCGTCGCTGTCTGCGAAGGAGGTGTCCTCGCTCCGCTCATTGTCGATGGGCTTCATCTTCCAGTCCTCCGTGCTGCTTGAGGATTTCTCGGCCCTGGAGAATGCGGCGATGCCGCTGCTGATACAGGGCAGGAGCCGCAGGGAGTCCTTCTCCGTGGCTGAGAGGCTGCTGGAGAAGGTGGGACTTTCTGAACGGATTGGTTATAGGCCGCGGCAGCTGTCAGGCGGAGAGAGGCAGAGGGTAGCGATAGCAAGGGCGCTTTCATCCTCTCCTGCGGTGGTCTTCGCCGATGAGCCTACGGGATCGCTCGATGAGCGAAGTGCCGCTGATATAGAGACACTGATGCTGGATGCCGTGCGCAGCGAAGGGCGCGGCATGATCATCGTCACCCATGACAGGGATCTTGCGCTGCGTGCAGACAGGATGCTGCTGCTATCGGAGGGAAGGCTTTTCGATGAGGGCATTTGAGCGCCTTTGGCTGGAACGTAAGTGCGGAAGGAACATGGGGGCTGGGTATGTCATCTCCTCGTATCTGCCGCTTCTCGTCATCCTCCTGATAACCGCGGCCCTTGTCTTCGCGATCATCTTCATCTTCTCTGTCTCAGCACGGATCGATCGCATGCTGGAGGTCCTTGGCTCCGGAAGCGTGTTCTCCTATGAGGATGTGCCGCCTGACCTGCTGCCGGATGGTGCGGAGTGCCATCATACGGCCTCCTCCGAGGCTCTGCTGTATGCAGCTGAAGGCGAGCGCGCCGTGATGATAAAGGGCGTAGAAGAGGGCTATTTCGATGGAATGAGAGGTGAGGAGCTTGGCGTCGAGGCCCTTCCTGATGATCTGCTGAATCCCCTTATGATATCCTCGTCGCTTTCCGAGGAGCTCGGTCTTTCTCCCGGGGACCGCCTGACAATACTGCTCTATGAGGCCGATAAGGACAGGACGCGGCCGTATCTCGCTACTGTCGCCGCTGTCTTCGATTCGGTCTATCCGCAGCTTGACAGCAGGCTTGCCTTCTCCTGCATGTCTCTCTTCTCCCATCCTGACGGCGTTGAGATCCTGCTCCCTGCCGGCTCTGATGCAGAGTCCCTGGCCATGCAGCTTGCGGATGATGGCATTCCTGCCTTCTCCTACAGGGAACTCAATCGCCATGCCTATGATAACGTGGAGTCATCGATCAACGTGCTTTATCTTATCTTCGCCCTCGTGGCCATCCTTGCATCCTTCTTCTCTTCCGATGCCGCGGAGGGCTATGTGGAACGCGACAGGAAGGATATCGCTGAACTGATGGTGCTTGGTGCCGATAGGAGGCGCATCCTGTGGATGTATGAGGCCTTGACGCTCATTCATGTCCTCGTTGCCCTGCTGATCGGTACGTGTCTTGGGACTGTGCTGGCGTTCCTGTCGCCTCTTGCGATAGAGGCGGTCGCAGCGGCTGAGCCAGCCTTCCTAGATTACTATGTCCGCTCGTTCTCCCCGATCATTCCCGTGTCAAGGATCGTTGCCATGATCGTGCTGTCTCTTGCCGTGTCGGCGCTTTCCGCGTACCTCTCGCTCCGCCGAGTGACTGTTGCCAACGTCCTTGGCTCTTGATAATATCATTCACGTGAATCTCGAAGCATTTTCCCTCGGCACGAGCGGCATGATGCCGCTTCCCGGACGCTTTCTGACATCTGTTCTCGTGCGCCGTGACGGTGACCTGTTCCTCTTCGATTCGGGAGAGGGAACGCAGGTATCGATGAAGATGCTCAATCTTCGCTGGAAGAAGATCTCCGCCATCATGATATCCCACATGCATGCGGATCATGTGACGGGACTGCCGGGAATGCTGATGCTCTCATCTCAGGTAGACAGGACGGAGCCGCTGTATGTGATAGGGCCTCAGAAGCTAGGGGATTACATCGAGTCTTCGAGGCGTATCCTCGATATGTACATCAACTATGAGATCCGCTTCATTCCGGTGGAGACCGGCATCGTGTATTCAGGAGATGGATTCTCCATACAGGCGTTTCCGCTCCGCCACACGAAGCCCTGCTATGGCTACGCGCTGGTAGAGGAGAGGAGGAAGGGGGAGTTCTTCCCCGACAAGGCCCTCGCGCTCGGCGTTCCCAAGGGAAGGCTCTGGGGCGATCTCCAGCGCGGTGAGAGCGTAACGCTCTCCGATGGGCGCATCATCACCAGCGATATGGTCATGGGCTCAAGCAGGGATGGACGTAAGCTGAGCTATGTTACGGATACGATGTACTTTCCTGAGATCGCGGACTATGTGCATGATTCGGATATCCTCTTCTGCGAAGGCATGTTCGAGAAATGCCTTGCCCAGACGGCCAGGGAGAAGAAGCATATGACAGCCTATGAGGCTGGACTCGTCGCGAGGGACAGCAACAGCCTGAGGCTGTGCCTGCAGCACTATTCTCCCCGTTACTCAGACCGGGAGCTGAAGCTGCTGCAGAAAGAGGCTGCCGAGGTATTCCCTGAGACCGTGCTGACCCGTGACCGCATGGTCTTCGATATCCCTCTGAAGGACTGACCTGAAAAATATAAGGCGGACCTTGCGATCCGCCTCTCATATGCCTTCAGCCAGGCACTCAGTCAAGGGCGTGGCCTGCAGAGCCAAGGACCTCGATGTTCTTCCTCATGTACATCTTCTTAAGCTCATCGCGTGCCGGTCCGAGGTACTTCCTAGGATCGAACTCAGCGGGCTTCTCCGCAAAGACCTTCCTGATCATAGCCGTCATGGCAAGGCGTCCATCAGAGTCGATGTTGATCTTGCAGACGGCGGAGGCTGCAGCCTTCCTCAGCTGCTCCTCTGGGATTCCCACGCTGTCGGTGAGCTTGCCGCCGAACTGGTTGATGATCTTCACATACTCCTGCGGCACGGATGATGCGCCATGGAGGACGATCGGGAATCCTGGGATCCTCTTCTCGATCTCCTCGAGGATGTCGAAGCGGAGCGGTGGCGGTACGAGGATGCCCTCTGCATTCCTTGTGCACTGGTCAGGCGTGAACTTATATGCTCCATGGCTGGTTCCGATGGAGATCGCGAGGGAATCGACGCCGGTGCGTGATGAGAAGTCCTCGACTTCCTCCGGCCTCGTGTAATGGGATACCGCCGATGATACCTCATCCTCGATTCCTGCAAGCACTCCAAGCTCTCCCTCGACGGTGACGTCGAACTGATGGGCGTACTCGACTACCTGCCTGGTAAGGGCGATATTCTCCTCATAGGGGAGGTGGGAGCCATCGATCATGACGGAGGAGAATCCGTTGTCGATGCAGTCCTTCGCGGTCTGGAAGGAATCACCGTGGTCGAGATGAAGCACTATGGGGATATCGCAGCCAAGCTCATGGGCGTACTGCGTGGCTCCACGTGCCATGTTGCGGAGTATGTTGATGTTGGCATAGTCCCTTGCACCCTTCGATACCTGAAGGATCACAGGGCTCTTTGTCTCGACACAGGCCTGGATGATTGCCTGCATCTGCTCCATGTTGTTGAAGTTATAGGCGGGAATCGCGTACTTTCCCTTCATTGCCTTGGCGAATATGTCCCTGGTGTTCACCAGGCCGAGATCCTTGTAGCTGACCATCTGAGTCGTCCTCCTTAATCAAGTCGATATAACTTTATCCCTAACGCGGTAGACCGGTCAACATGCCGGTCTGCCACATCCTCCTCGCAAGCTGCATATAATGCCTGTAAAGCATTCCGAATCGGTAGATGTAGCTCTTCTTCCAAGGCTTTGCCTTGCCGCAGAAGTGGAGGATCGCGGTATTCCTCATGATCCATTCCTCATTGGACAGCCCTGAGGAGCGCATCATGTAGCTGGTGTAGTTGCGCGCATCGTAGTTCCAGATCGCGTCATCTATGGAAAGTATGCGGCTGCCGTACAGTGCGTTGAGGATGTCCTGATCGGGCAGGAGCAGCTCCTTCTCATGCTCGTGGACATAGCGGAATATCTCATCGGGCACGATCGTCTCCCGTCCTGCCTGCAGATCCATCAGCAGCACTCCCGAGTTGTAATAGTCATGTTCCGTTCCGAGCCGTATGCGGTTGACGCCGTTCGCAAGCTCCGTGATGCCGGTATGGGAAGCTGCCGCGAGCATGAAGCCCTGCATATCCATATCCCATAGCGGACGTAGAGGATTGATGACGAGGATATCTGGGTCGAGATAGAGTACCCTTTCCTCATCCATGAGGATGTGCGGCGCGAGCAGGCGGTAGTACATCTCCTTAGGGTATTGCCTCGTCGATGGCGCAGAGTCGAAGAGCGAGGCGTCGATCGTGCTCTCTTGCAATGACCACCCTGCCTCTCCTAGCCATGAGCCGAGCCGGTCGATCTCATCCTCTGCTATATCATTATGGATGAGATGCAGGGTGAAGCGCTCTCCAGGGTTGTTGATGCGTATGGATGTGAGCAGCACCTTCAGCTGCATCACGTAGCTGCTGTCGAGGGTAACGAGAAGATGGATCGGTTCCATGGGCATACTCTGAGGGAAATCCGCGGCAATGGCAAGGCTGGGGATATAGATGTCCCCAGTTTCCGCGAAAAAGATATCGCGGGTCGCTGCCCTGTATTTCAAAACTCCCTCTGAATGTGCTATAAGGTAGGTGATGATGCAGGGGAGCCGCAAGGCTGAGAAGGTAGAACCTGACCCTTAGAACCTGTTGGTTAGTACCAGCGTAGGGAGCATGGCGCCTCGCCTCCTGCATATCAGAGGAGGCAGGATGAGGACAGCTCTCACCATCGCGGGCTCCGACGCTTCGGGCGGAGCAGGAATCCAGGCAGATATCAAGACTATGTCGGCATTGGGCGTGTTCGCCATGTCGGTGATCGTCTCCGTCGTCGCGGAGAATACCAGCCGCGTCATATCCATCGAGGATGTCTCTCCCCAAGTGATATCCGATCAGATAGATGCGGTCTTCGAGGATATACCGCCAGATGCGGTAAAGGTCGGCATGCTTTCGACACCTGAGTGCATGAGGACCGTGGCTGCCAAGCTTCGCGAATACCGGCCTGGCCATGTCGTCATCGATCCGGTCATGTATGCTAAGAACGGCGCTCCTCTGATGCAGGAGAGCTCGATAGGCACGCTGATCGATGAGGTCATTCCTCTGGCTACCGTCCTTACGCCCAACATACCGGAGGCTGAGAAGATCGCAGGCCTGGAGATCAGGGATCTTGATGGCATGAAGCGTGCCGCTGAGAAGATCGCGGCGATGGGCTGCGGCGCCGTGCTGGTGAAGGGAGGCCACAGGATCGGCAACGCTGATGATCTCCTCTTCGACGGCTCTGATTTCATCGTGTTCCCAGGAAGCCGGATAGATACGAAGAACACCCATGGCACGGGCTGCACGCTTTCCAGTGCCATTGCCTCATATCTTGCGAAGGGATACGGGCTTGCCGATGCTGTCGCTAAGGCTAAGGACTATGTAACGGGTGCCATAGCCCATGCTCTGGAGCTGGGACATGGCAATGGACCTACGGATCATTTCTTCATGTTCAGGGAGGTTATGGAAGGATGAGCCTGATGAATGACATAACAAGGGATTCTATGGATCTCTGGCAGGCAGCGGCCGATGAGCCGTTCCTGGAAGAGCTGGGAAAGGGAACGCTTCCTCGTGACAGGTTCCTCGATTATATCGTGCAGGACAGCATATATCTCCGTGATTATATGAAGGCCTTCGCGATGGGCATGTTCCGCTCTCCGACGCTCCGGGATATGCAGTTCTTCTACTCGGTGCTAGGCTTCGTCAATGACAGCGAGAACGCGACGCGGCTTGGCTATCTTAAGGATGGCGGCCTGAGCGATGACGATGTGGAGAAGGTTGAGAAGAAGAAGGCTTGCAGGGATTATACGTCGTTCCTCATCGAGACGGCGGAGAACGGCAGCCTTGAGGAGATCCTGATGGCCGTGATGCCCTGCATGACAGGATATGAGTATGTATTTGCCCAGACGCTGAAGCGCCATCCTGAGGTCGTTGACACATACTATGGTCCGCTTGTGAGGGACTATACCGCTCCGTTCTACGGCGAGTGCTGCCGTGCGTGGGAGGATTACTGCGACAGGATCTGCTCGTCATATCCCGACAGGAAGCATCTGTCGGATGTGTTCCGCGAGGCAAGCAGGCATGAGCTGATGTTCTGGAAGATGGCAGGAGGTAATATATGATAGCTGTCGTAAGGGAGAGATGCCCTCTCGTGCATGCGATCACGAACTACGTGACCGTGAATGATGTCGCTAATTCGATACTTGCGATCGGAGCCTCTCCGATAATGTCCGATGATATCTCGGATGTGGAGGATATCGTCTCGATCAGCCAGGCGCTGGTGATAAACATCGGGACGCTCAATGAGAGGACTATCCGCTCTATGATCGCAGCGGGACGCAAGGCGAATGAGCTTTCGATTCCTGTCGTCCTGGATCCTGTCGGCGCCGGTGCCTCAGGATTCCGCAACAGCACGACGGATAAGCTCCTTGACGCCATAGCATTCACGGTCATCAGGGGCAATCTCTCCGAGATGGCCTATATCGATGGCCGGGTCTCCGGAACGAAGGGAGTCGATTCCTCCATGACAGAGAAGGATGCCGATCCTGCCGCTATCGCAGAGTCGGTCTCGGAGCGTACCGGAGCCGTTGCCGCCATAACGGGCCGCGTGGATACCGTGGCTAGGGACGGACGCATCGCGAGGATCTCGTCAGGCTGTGCCGAGATGGGCCGCATAACAGGAACGGGTTGCATGCTTTCCGGCATCATCGGAGGCTTCGTGGGAACAGGCGAGGATCCCTTCATGGCTACATCTGAGGCTATCGCCGCGATGGGGGCTGCCGGTCTCATTGCTTATGAGAAGGCCGGAAATGTCGGGACCGGAAGCTTCCGCGTGGCGCTGATCGATGCCCTCAGCATGATGGATGACGAGACGATCAGGGAGAGGGGTAAGCTTGAGATCCTTTGATTATACGCTATATGTCTGTACGGACCGCCATCTCATGAGCTGCGCTACCGTCGAGGAGAGCGTCGAGAAGGCGATCAGAGGCGGTGCGGACATGATACAGCTCAGGGAGAAGGATATAAGCGGTGCGGATTTCTACCGTACCGCCGAGCGTGTCCATGCCATCACGCGCTCATATGGCGTGCCTCTTATCATCAATGACCGCGTGGATATCGCGCTGGCTGTCGGAGCCGAGGGAGTCCATGTCGGGCAGGAGGATATCCCGGCACCAGCCGTGAGGTGCATCATCGGGCCTGATATCCTTCTCGGAGTCTCTGCATCATCTGTCGAGGAAGCCGTGCAGGCGGAGAGGGATGGCGCTGATTACCTTGGCGTGGGTGCGATGAATCCCACGGCCACCAAGACCGATGCGGACTCTGTCACGATCGATGAGCTGAGGCGTATCAGGGCAGCTGTCTCAATCCCCATCGTCATAATAGGCGGTATCAACATGTCGACTATCGATCGCTATAAGGGAATGGGTGTCGATGGCATCGCCGTTGTCTCTGCCGTCGTCTCCGCTCCTGACATCGAGGCTGCCGCAAGGGACCTGAGGGCTGCATGGCTGGAATAAGGGGTGCGATCTTCGATCTCGACGGGACGCTTCTCGATACGACCTCTCTCTGGGAGGATATCGACAGGGCGTTCTTCGAGAGCAGGGGATTGCCGTTCCCTGACGATTACATCGACGCAGTCTCCTCGATGAGCTTCGAGGAGGCTGCCTGCTATACGATAGAGCGCTTCTCCCTTCCTGACGAGACACGTTCGCTGATGGCAGAGTGGGATGATATGTCCCGCAGGGCCTATGGTACGTCCGTCCGCCTCTTTCCGGGGGCTGGGGAGTATCTGAGGAATCTCAGGGCAGGAGGAGTGAGGCTTGCCGTCGCTACGGATCTCGAGAGGGAGATTGCCATCTCTGCCCTGCGTTCCAATGGCATCCTTGAGCTGTTTGACGCGGTTGCCACCACGAGGGAGGCTGGCAGTGATAAGCGGAGCGCGGATGTCTTCCTGCTCGCCGCATCCCGGCTCTCTCTTTCCCCATCCTCATGCATGGTCTATGAGGATCTTGAGAGTGCTGCCAGCGTGGCCGGCCAGGCTGGATTCCTGACGATGATGGCCTCCCGGTTCCATGAGGATTGCCTTTCATCCGTCCGCTGACTATCCTAATGCCATATGAAGAAGATCATCGCGGCTGCAGCTGCGGCCATGATACTGCTGATTGCGATTGTGCTAGCCGTGATTCTCTCGCGGCCTTCTGTCGCATTCATCTCCGCTGATCTTCCTGATGGATTCAATCTTCCGGGCCCCTCTTCGATAACATCGTCATTCCGCCTGTCTGGCAATGCATCCTCGGCAGATCTCGTTATCGTGATGCCGTGGCACAGCGTGCCTGAGAGCGGAGGCCTTACGGTCCTGTTCGGAAGGAATCCAGAGGACGGCGAGACGCCGGATCTCGTGCTTATCCCTGATGATGAGGCCATGTGGGAGCTTGCCCTTTCCGATGGCGTGGAGTGCATACTCTATGATGAGTCGGTGCAGCATGCGCGTAGGATCGCAGATCATCTTCTCTCCCTTGATGGCAATGCCTATGCCGCCAGGTATTCAGGCCGGGTGTCGGTTGCGAACTATGATCAGGTGATTGCTGAGGTAGGGAACGCTGACAGGATACTGGCGCTCACTCCGTCTACATCGATGAGGGTACTGAGGTCGGAGGGGATTCCTCCTGTTGTCCTCGATGGCCTTCATGCAGCCGCGCTGGAGAGCACTCCTTTCTCGGCTTCTGTCGGCATTGACTGGAATGCCACTGTGGAATCACTCCTTTCCGGCTCTCGCTCCCTTCGTTACGCTCTCTTCCCTGCCAAGGACTGAGATGAGGTTTTCCCTGATCCTCTCCTTTAGCCGTTCCCTGTCCTCCCTTCTCAGCTCTGCGAGGAATGTCAGCGTGTATTCGGTGAATTCCGGGCTCGACGGACGGCCTCTCATGGGTATCGGGGCAAGATATGGCGAATCTGTCTCGACAAGGATCCTGTCTGCAGGCACGATCCGCGCGCTTTCGCGGATGATCTCATTGCCCTTATACGTCACATTCCCTGCAAATGATATGTAGAGTCCCTTATCGAGGGCTGCCCTGGCTATGTCAGGGCCGGAGGAGAAGCAGTGCATTATGGCCCGGCATCCGAATGCGGAGGAGGAGAGGACCTGCCTGATCTCCTCATCGGCTTCCCTTGCGTGGATGATGAGCGGCACTGACATGGCTGCGGCAAGCCCTGCCTGCGCCATGAACAGGTCCATCGCGCCCTGCCTGTCGCCATACTTCCAGTGGTTATCGAATCCGCATTCACCTATGGCATCTGCTCCATATGCCCGGATGTCAGCCATCATGCGCTCTATTTCCGCCTCCGGCCCTGCGTAATCATCATCTGCAAGCCGCCATGGGCCGGAGCCTGCCGACATGAAGATCGCAGGGGAAGATGGAAGCGCCTTTAGCCTTTCTGCATAGTCCCCGGGATCTGTCCCGACATCGATCCCGATAAGATCCTCTGGCAGTGACGTGATTCCCTTCCTTGCCATGGATAGCGCGTGGAAATGGCTGTCTATCGTCATATGCGCTTCTCCAGATATGACACTGACCAGAGCCTGCCGAACTTCTCACCGCACTCCGTGAGGATGCCTGCGATCGAATAACCCATCTTCTCATGGAACTCCACGCTGCCGAATCCAGGGTATGTCACAAGCGCATAGAGGTTATGGATGCCTGTTCCCTCAAGCCTCCTCTCAAGCTCCTGATAGAGCCTGCGTCCTATGCCATGTCCCTTCTCATTCTTGTCTAGATAGATCGTGACTTCGGCGCTGCGCCTGTATGCGGGCCTCTCGTGGAAGCGGTGCGCATATGCGTATCCGAGTATCCTTCCTCCCTCTGCCGCGACGAGGTACGGGTATTCCTTTGATATATCCATCCAGCGGCGCTTCATCTCCTCTGCCGTGGGAGCCTCCTCCTCGAAGGATATCGGGGTCTTGGTGACGTAATACGAGTATATAGAGGCAATCCGTGCCATGTCCGAGGCTGCTGCATCCCTTATTTCCATCATTTTCTCCGTCCTGATGATAACAGAGCAAGAAAGTATTTGCATCAATCGCGACATTTCTTCATAATCAGCAGGGAGGACTTAATGGACAGATACGACGTAGTCATCGTTGGAACGGGCCCCGCCGGCATGGGAGCTGCATTCTCCCTGCTTGAGAAGAAGAAGGATATCTCCATCCTCATGATCGATAAGGCTCCGGTCTCTACCGGGGGCATGAGGAACGATTGCAAGATGAACTTCACATACCCGATCGGCTTTCCGTTCGAGTACTGGCGCGAGGATGTCGCAGAAAGGTATCTGGAAGAGGTAAAGGCCTTCCTTAAGCCCGATATCCTCCCGAAGTCCAATATCTCGACGTATCAGTCAAGGGCCGAGAAGCTAGGGTGCTCGCTTCTTGAGATCCAGCAGACCCATCTCGGTACCGATGGCGGACTCCGCCTCATCCAGCGCCTGATGACGGAGCTTCGTGATAAGGGTGTCGATATCTCCCTGAAGGAGGAGATGCTCTCCATCAACGGCGATCAGCGCTTCATCACCACGGATCTCCGGGAGATCGGATACAGGACGATCCTCATCGCCCCTGGCCGCCACGGCTTCCACTTCCTTCAGGATGTGATGCAGCAGCTTGGCGTTAGGTATATGGATAATATCCTCGACGTAGGCATCCGCGTGGAGACGAGGATCGAGCATTATCCAATAGTCCGAGACTACTACGATCCGAAGTTCTATTTTCCTGAGAAGGTGCGTACCTTCTGCACCAACAGCGGCAACGCGCATGTCGTGAAGGAGAAGTACGTCACGGCGCGCGGCGATGTATGGTACAGCGTCAATGGCCATGCATATGCGGCCGACGAGACTAGGAACAATGGACTTGTCAACTTCGCCATACTCAAGACGGTGCGGTTCACCGAGCCTCTTGCCTCCGGACAGGAATTCGCGGAGCACCTTGGCGTGATGGCCGCGCTGATGGGTGGCGGCAAGCCTCTGATGCAGAGGGTAGGGGACTTCCGCATGGGCAAGCGCTCCAAGGTCTCGACGTTCAACGACGATCTCTACGACTTCGAGCCATCGCTGAAGGACTGCTGTCCTTCTGACATCTCGCTGGCCATGCCTTCGAAGATCCTCAGGTATATCTGGTCAGGGATGAAGAAGCTCGATACGATCATTCCGGGGATCCTCCATCCCTCGACGATCATGTACTATCCTGAGATAAAGCTCTACGCGAACAAGCCGGAGTACAAGGACGATCATTTCCAGGTCGTGGATGGCGTGTTCTTCGCGGGAGACGGCGCTGGTACGAGCCGCGGCATAACAGGCGCATGGGCCTCTGGGATCAGGGCGTCCGAAGGCATGGTGGAGTATCTCTGATACAAATTGACTAATGCTCAGGATGTGGTGATAATATATACGAAGGGTGCCGTAGCAAGCGGCGTCCCATGGAATCTTTTATAAGCGCAGACCGCTAATAAGCTTTTCCTAGGGCTTGATGTGAACCCCTTTTGTTGGACAGAAGTTCAATGGAAGGGGTAAATTCATGAAACTTACAGATGAACAGAAGCTGGAAATAGCGAAAAGCATCATTGAAGGCGGGCACACAGTATCGGAGATATGCACTCGATACTGTCTCAATAAGGAGACAGTCAATCTGCTTGTCGCCAGGGCCCGTAGGCATGGATATGAATCATTGTCCAAGGGGTATCAGAAATATTCATACTCAAGGGAATTCAAGCTTGAGGTCGTTCGGTATGCACTGGAGAGCCATGATTCGCTGAGGAACGTATCGATAATCTACGGCATCAACAAAAGCTCTGCCCGGGCATGGTATGCAGAGTACCTCGAATTGGGGGATAATGCATTCATGGAAGAGAAGAGAGGGAAGAAGGTCCCCGGAGGCCAGCCGCGAGGGAGAAGGCCAAAGGATGCCGATCCGGATATGGAGCTCAGGCAGGAACTTGAGCTGCTCAGGA
>CALXLH010000031.1 GCA_944389145.1 uncultured Spirochaetaceae bacterium | reverse complement strand
CCATACGCCCGTCTTTGACGGGCCGCTGGAAGTCCTTCTGTATCTCATCCAGGAGAACAAGATAAATATCTATAATCTTGATATCTCGCTCATCACGGAGCAGTTCCTGGGGTATATATCAGAGCATGAGGCTGAGCTTGCGGAGATCGCCGGATTCTATAAGATGGCGGCTGACCTGCTGTATATAAAGAGCCGCATGCTCCTTCCCGTGACGACTGCCCTGGATGAGGAGTACGAGGATCCGAGGCAGGAGCTGGTCGACAAGCTGATCGAGTATCAGATGTACCGCAGGTACACGGATCTCCTCCTGAACGGAGGATCCGCAGACAGGCTCTACATAAGCCGCAACGAGAACTTCTTCTCCGTCCCGTACTCGGACGAGGATCTCTTTGCCGATGCGGACGTCAATGCGCTCCTTGCGGTCTTCGTCGATCTGATAGAGAATACCGAGGCTCCGAAGGGCATGATCTTCAATGCCTTCGAGGAAGTCTCCATCAAGGATAAGAAGAACCTCATATTCGAGCTGCTGCAGGAAAGGGAGACGATAACGCTTGAGGATGTCATCGTCCATCCTGACAGGCTGATGCATATCATTTGCTCGTTCTTCGCGATCCTTGAGATGACCAAGGACCATGAGATCCTCATCTCGCAGAGCGTTGAGTATGGTACGATAACGATACAGGAAAGGCCTCAGGACTGGGGACCGGACAAGGAAGAGCTTTCCGATGATGAGTACGAGGAGCTTATGAGGCCTGCCAAGGGTCGTCCTGTCTCATATTCGATCCTCACCAAGGAGGCCGAGGCGGCCGTGAGGGAGGCGGAGAAGGAAGCTGAGGAAAGCGAGAAGGCTGAGGCCGTCGAGTTCATCGGTGATGAGGAGGAGATCGATCTCATGGATGATGAGGGCGATGATGAGGTGAAGGAGGGTGATGATGCTCAGTGATGATGCGAGGCTTCTTGAGGCCATTCTCTTCATCGAGAACCAGCCTACGTCACTTGATAGGCTATGCGACCTGACCGGCCTCAAGCCAGATATGGCAGAGGATGCGCTTGCAGAGCTAGGTGACGAGTATGAGGAAAGGGGCAGCGGGCTTCTTCTGGTCGTCGACGATGACGAGCTTTATTCCTTCTCGCCTGCGGTGGATCTCTATCCACGGCTCAAGGCAAGCTATGGGCGCAAGGTCGACAGAAGGCTCTCTAGGGCCGCCATGGAGACGCTGGCGATAGTCGCATACGGCCAGCCGATAACCCGTGGCGAGATAGAGGAGATAAGGGGCGTCGGATCGGATACGATCGTCAAGATGCTCAGGGACAGGGAATATATAATGGTCAAGGGCAGGAAGAACGCTCCAGGGCACCCTTGGCTCTATCATACGACGAAGAAGTTCCTTCATGAGTTCAACCTCAAGAGCATCCAGGATCTGCCGAAGCTTTCGGAGATTGACAGGATGAGGTTCGAGGAAAGGATGGCTGAAGGAGAAGAGGAGAGTGAGGAAGATGGCACAGAAGATCAGGGCTGAGCAGGATATCTATCCGATCAGGCTGCAGGCATACATGGCAAGATGCGGAGTCGGTTCACGCCGCGCATGCGAGGAGCTTATCCGCCAGGGACGTGTCATGATCAACAACCGCATCGTCCGCGAGATGGGAGTGAAGGTTGGAAAGGATGACGTGGTGCAGGTGGATACTGAGACGATCGAGCCTGCCGAGGAGCTGCATTACATCGCACTCAATAAGCCACGCGGCTATGTCTGTACCAACTACGATCCGAACGAGACGAGGTACGCCCGTGACCTGATAGACATCCGCGACAATCATCTGCTCTTCAACGTCGGCCGCCTGGATAAGGATTCCAATGGCCTGATAATCTTCACCAATGACGGCGACTTCGCCAATAAGATGATGCATCCGAGATATGAGGTCGAGAAGGAGTATATCGTGAAGCTCGACAGGGATGTCGTGATCGATGACCTCAACAGGGCTCTCAAGGGTGTGTATATCGATATACCGAAGCCCTATCGCATCAGGCGATACGATCTCATGCCGCGCACAAGGCAGTTCGTGCGGGTGACTCTCATCGAGGGCCGCAACCGGGAGATAAGGAAGATCTTTTCCTTCCTCGGCTATGATGTCAAGGCGCTTACGAGGATCAGGGTAGGCTGCGTTGAGCTCGATGAGCTGAGGCCAGGCGAATGGAGGGACCTGACCAGGGATGAGGTTGCCGGCCTTCTGTCCGGACGCGGCAATGCTCCTAGGCCGCGGCGCCATACGGTAAAGGCAGGATACGATGATAATCGCGATTGATGGACCTGCCGGATCTGGAAAGAGCACAGTGGCGAGGATGGTTGCCGAGCGCCTTGGCTTCTATTTCCTCAATACCGGATCGTTCTACCGGGCATATACGCTATCCGCGCTCGATAACGGCATCGATCCCTTAGACAGGGATGCGGTGCTGGAGAATGCGCGCCGCATCACGCTGACCGTGAAGGACGGCGCTGTATGCATCGACGGGAAGGACGAGGAGGGAAGGCTTCATTCACCGCTCGTGGACAGGTACGCGTCTCCCGTCTCATCGGATCCCCGGATAAGGGAGCTTGTCAACGGCGCGGTCCGCTCCATAGCCAAGGATATGGATATCGTGACGGAGGGCAGGGATACGACCACCGTGGTCTTCCCTGATGCCCAGTTCCGCTTCTACTTCGACGCATCTCCGTCTGTCAGGGCACGCCGCCGCCTTGCCGATCAGCCGGGAGAGGATTACGAGAGCGTGCTGCACGCGATAGAGGAGCGTGACAGGATGGACAGGGAAAAGGCCGTCGGGGCGCTCAGGATCGCTGATGGAGCGATAGTTATAGATACATCTCTATTGACGCTAAATCAAGTTTGTGAGAAAGTGATAAACGCTGTACAGTCTCACTCTGTATAGATATCAGTTGGTAGGAGCAAAGAAGTGGAAAATGAAACTCAGATGGCTGAGAAGCAGTCTTATCTGCAGCAGCATCTTATGTCAATTCCCGAATTGGAAGTCGGTCAGATCGTAACCGGTACTGTAGTACAGACAAATGACGAATCAGTTTTGGTTGATATCGGCTATAAGAGCGAAGGAAAGATCCCTGTAGACGAATTCATGGAACTGCCGAAGCTTGGTGACAAGGTAGCCGTAACTATAGTCAAGCTCGATGATGGACGCGGCCAGGTGGTCGTCTCCAAGAAGAGAGCTGAGGCAAAGGAGAGGACGGAGATCCTCAGGAAGGCCGCAGAGGACAGGTCGCCGGTGCTTGGCAAGTTCGTCAAGGTCATCAAGGGTGGCTATGAGGTCGATCTCGGCGCTGATTACAAGGGATTCTGCCCGCTCTCAAAGGCGGATGTCGTCCGCGTTGAGGAGCCGGAGAGCCTTATCGGCAAGACAGATTACTTCGTCATCGACAAGTTCCATGCGGGAACGAAGCTCAAGAGCGTCGTGTCGAGGCGTGAGTATCTTGAGAAGAAGATAAAGGAGAACAAGGACGCGTTCTTCAAGACGGTGCAGATCGGCGATGTCGTGCAGGGCGAGGTCAAGTCCTTCACATCATTCGGCGCATTCATCGATCTTGGCGGATTCGACGGTCTTCTCCATATCAATGATATGTCATGGGGCCATGTCACGAGGCCTAAGGATTTCGTGAAGAAGGGACAGATCGTGCAGCTGCGCCTGATCAACATCGATCCGGAGACGCAGAAGATCAATCTTTCCCTCAAGCATATGACGCCGGATCCCTGGACTACCTTCGAGGAGAGGTATCAGGTTGGCGATGTCGTCAGAAGGCCTGTCACGAAGATCACATCCTTCGGCGTGTTCATCGAGCTTGAGCCTGGAATCGAGGGCCTTGCCCATATCTCCGAGCTGTCATGGACGAAGAGGATCACCAATCCTAAGGAAGTGGTGAATATCGGCGATGTCGTCGATGCGAAGATCCTCGGCTATGATCTCGACAAGAAGAGGGTATCCCTCGGACTGAAGCAGCTTCAGGATAATCCATGGGACACCATCAATGAGCGCTATCCTGTCGGCAAGGTTATCAAGGGACCTGTGGTGAAGGTCACGAACAGCGGCGCATTCGTAAACCTTGAGGATGGGATCGATGGATTCCTCCATATCGACGATATTTCCTGGACCAGGAAGATCAAGAGCATGGATCAGTTCTGCAAGGAAGGCGATGTGATCGAGGTCGCTGTCTCCCGCGTCGAGCCGGAGAACAGGAGGATCAGGCTTTCCGTCAAGCAGCTTGAGGGCAACCCATGGCAGACGCTTAAGAAGGACTATCCTAAGTTCTCCACGATCACCGGAACGATCTCTTCGGTCGCTGACTTCGGCGTGTTCGTGAAGGTTCTTGGCGATATCGAGGGACTTATCTCGAAGTACAACCTCGTCGGACCGGATGAGGAGTACAAGGATGAGGTCCTTGAGAGCTATAAGGAGAAGATTGGTGAGCCTATAACGGCCATGGTCATTGATATCAATCCTCAGGCACAGAAGCTAAGCCTCTCCATCAAGGAGATGATCAAGCGTTCCCAGGAGTCCGAGATGGCCAAGTACATGGCAGATTCGAAGGAGGAGGAAGATACCTACAACCCCTTCGCTGACATGTTCAAGACCAGGACAGAGGAGTAATGGATCATGCGGGCTTAAGGCCCGCAGTTCCTTGAATAGGGGATGCAGAGATGAGTGCGAAGGATAAAAACATCACAGGATCGCAGAAGGTGGAGAGCAAGCTCTCTGATTTCCTTTCAAGGTATCAGAGGCTGATCATCGTCGCTGCGATTGCCATCGTTGTCGTGATAGTCGCGGTATGCATCGCTGTCAGCGTCATGCAGGGCAATGAGGACAGGAAGTTCAATGAGCTTGCGGATCTTGAGGCCCAGTATGCCTCATTCTATTCGCTCGATAGCCAGAGCGAGGAATATGCTGCAGCCACCGGATCATTCAGGTCTTCTGCCGATGCGCTTATCGCATCGTCCGGCCTTGATAGCTATCCTGGCGCAAAGGCGGCCCTCCTTGTGGGCGATCTTGCCTTTACCGCTCAGGATTATCAGGCGGCGTCAGATAGCTATGCCTCGGTTGCGGCTGCGCAGAGCGACAGCTACCTTGGACAGCTTGCGATGATGAATGAGGCGGCATGCTATGAGAACCTTGGAGATCAGACGCTTGCGCTTGAGCTCTATAACGAGGTCTTCGATACCTATGGAGAGGATTCTCCATTCGCTCCGAAGGCTCTCTTCAATGCTGGCCGCCTCTATGTCGAGCTTGGTGATACCGAGCTTGCCAGGGCTACATTCGAGCAGCTTACAGGCCTCTATCTTGCACCTGAGAATGGTGGTCAGGCCAGCGAGTATGCGATGATGGCCGAGGCGTATCTTGTCACGATGAACTGATAAGCCCGAAGTAGGGAAGGAGAGCGGCAAAGGTGATAAAGAGGAAGATACTTTCCTTATTGCTCCTGGCCGCTCTTTCTTTCTCATCATGCGGCGTTCCAAACTATTTCGATTATACTACTGACGTCTCCTTCAAGACGCAGAATATCTCGCAGGCAGATGGCCGTGCTGCCATCTATCTGGATCCATCCATCCTTGATCGCATAAGCAGCGGAGAGCTTACCCCGATACCCACGACTCCGAAGATTTATCTTCTCTATTCGATCTCAGGCTCGGCAGACAGCTCTTCATCAAGCCTGATCAGCGCATTCAATTCCGCTTACCGCGGCTCGATCAACAGCTATCCCTCGGATTATGATGATTTCATCACGAGGAATATCGCACCTTCCGCCGGTGCTGATACGGTGCAGTATGCCCTCTATCCATTCCAGTATAATGATGAGACAGGAATGGAGACACAGCTTAATCTCTCGGCTATAATCTCATCCTTCAGCGCTGATGGGAACTATGAGATATCAGTGACGCGTACATCCCTTTCCAATGGTGAGTTCGTGCTCACCCTTGAAGCCCCTGGCTATGATCCGATTAATCTGTACAGATATAACGGCAAGGCCTTCCAGACCGGCATAACCAACTATGAGACTGACAGCGATGATGAGTTCAATGAGTACTCTGGTGATGCTTCTGCCTCATCGATCGTCTCTCCTCAGATAAAGGTCTATCTTGCATCGAGCGTCGGCTTCAGGTCATATACGAACTTCATGTATGCACAGATGATAGAGATAGCCTCATTCTCCATCTGATTCGAGCATATCTGCCCATATCGTCATTTCCACAGCAGGATCATAGGCTGCCTACGTCTTGCGATCGTTTTTTTCAAGGCGACTGCTGCATAGCAAGGATTTGCAGGGTAGGGGAATGCCCTACTCCTCATCTTTATATTGGATATTATTCATTATTACTATATATAGATACAGAATCATGTGGAAATACATGATGACAAGATTGCAAAAATCGAAATATTAATAGTAATATTCATTATATAATATAGAACATATCAAAATTATAAATAGTATGATTTATCTAATCTAATATACTGTTATATACATTTTGAAATCCGGATAAGGAAAATCACCCCAACAAGGCAATATCAACTATTTCTTAGGAATATAAGGAAATAATAATGCGTATAGCTGGCCGTTTTAAACCTGATTTTTATTGGATATAATGCATATTCTGTCAACTAAGCAATAAATCCAACACGACGTCGTTTTAGTTCTTGTCTGTGATGAATGGTAAATCTCATATATTATTATTTTTAAACTGCTTTATATAATATAATTTATAAGTAAGTCAGTTACTATAATAATATTACATCATATTAATGATTTATTATCATTAATGATATTATTATGTTTTTAGCTTGGTCTTTGTTCCGCCCTTTTCCTGATTTCTGCGTCTGTGAATGTCTTTTTGGCCTTCTTCTTATCATGATGTCACAGGAATCTGTTTCTTTGCTTAGTATCCTCATTCCATATGCATTGATTTCTTGTGCAGATGCATATTTTCATCGATATCGCAGTTCTGCACGTATTACGGCGGCTTTCATCGCTCTTACGTAATCCGCAACGTCGTACAGCCCCGTTTCGCAAAGCTTTTCCAGCTCTGGCAAGGATTGTATCATCGGCTTCTTTTGTTTCTAAGTATAGTAATATCGATATCCTTCCGGCTTCCTCCGATCTTTGCTATGATTGATCCATGATAGAAAGCTATAGAGAGCATCAGGACGATCTTCCATCAGCCATAGACCGTCTTTATACGATCATATCGATACTAAGAGCCCCCGGTGGATGTCCGTGGGACAGGCTGCAGACGAACAAGACGACGACAGAATCCCTCATAGATGAGAGCTATGAGTACCTTGATGGTGTCCTTAAGGGAGATATCCCATCAGAGCGGGAGGAGATCGGAGACGTGATGATAAACGTCTTCATGAATCTATGCATACATGAGGAGCGCAAGGACTTCCTGCCGCAGGATGCCGTTAATGAGGTCTGCGATAAGCTCATAAGACGGCATCCCCATGTCTTTTCCGATGCCCATGCCGACAGCGCAGGAGAGGTGCTGTCGCTCTGGAACAGCGTGAAGGAGAACGTTGAGGGACATAAGGATAAGGCTGAGTCCTTCTTCTCCCATATCCCCTCCTCCCTTCCTCCTCTTGAATCAAGCTATGAGATACAGAAGAAGCTGAAGAAGGTGGGGTTTGACTGGCCCGATGCCTCCGGTGTACTCGTGAAGGTCGAGGAGGAGCTTGAAGAGGTGAATCAGGCGATAGCTGAGGGAGATGAGGATCATCTTGAGATGGAGCTTGGCGATCTCCTCTTCTCTGTCGTCAATCTCTGCCGCTTCCTGAAGATCAGGCCGAACGTGGCGCTCCACAGATGCAACGAGAAGGTGAAGACCCGCTTCCAGAGGCTCTTCGACATGGCTTCGGAGCGAGGCATTTCCGTTGATAAGGATCATGTTGATGAGATGAACGAGCTGTGGGAGGAGGCAAAGCGGCAGGAGAAGGACTGAATCACCTTCTGTCTGTCTATCATGGTGTAGATCTATAAAAAGCCCTCGCCTGCGCTGATTGACGAAGGACGTATAATTTTCAAGGAGGTCAAGCCGCGGCACTCCGACTCATAGACGATGAAAAGGCCCTTGAGAAAGGGCCTTTGGAACAGCATTGGTAAAGTTTTGACGGCATATGAAAAAAACATTTTCCTGTACCGCCAAGAATTATAAAGAAAAAACCCAGGTCCCGGATAAGCCGGGTTCTGTTTAGGTAATCATCTATCTAGGCCATGGATTGCTCCATGGCTCAAGCAGCCTACCCGCAGCCATGGCCGGACCAGCCGACTGCATACTTGGCCTTGCTCCTGGTGAGGTTTGCCGTGCCCTGTCCATCGCTGGACAGGCGGTGGTCTCTTACACCGCCGTTTCACCCTTGCCTCTTACGAGGCGGTCTGCTCTCTGTTGCACTTTCTGTAGCATTGCTGCTCCTGGCCGTTAGCCAGCACCATCGTCCTGCGGAGCCCGGACTTTCCTCTGTTTCCAGCGATTACCTCCAGGGCCTGGGATGAATGCCTAGAAATCCTCGAAGCCCTCTCCCATGGACTCGTCATAGCTGTCGCTATCACCCTTGGAGCCCTCATCCTGAGAGGCCTTGCCCTCGCCCTTGGTAGGCTCGAGCTGCTCGAAGATATAGTTCTTCTCCAGCTCGTCATCGAGCTTCTCATACCAGATGATCCTTGAGCAGTATGGGCAGTACTCGATCTCATTCGCCTCCTGCTTCAGGCGCAGGTCTATGACGAACTGCATCGGAAGGACGCGGTCACAGCCCGTACAGACCTGGCCATGGACAGGAACGATTCCCTCGCCGTTCTTCTTATGCACGATGTTCGCGAACTTCGCGTAAAGCTCATCGGGGATGACGCCTTCCCTGATTTCCTCGCACTTCACGTTCATCTCATCGAGCTGCCTGTTGACATCATCAAGGGATGATTCGACCTTTGCCCTTTCCTCATCGACGCGTGCCTTCGCCTCATCGCAGACCTTCTCCTGCTCATCCAGCTCGCCACGAAGCCTCTCAAGCTCCTGGCTCTTGGAATTGCGCTGCTTGAGAAGGGACTGCTCCTGCACCTTCGCCTCATCAAGCTGCTTGGAAAGAGCCTCATACTCCCTCTGCGTGTTGAGGAATTCCATCTGCTTCTCGTAGGTCGTCCTTGTCTGGAAGGCGTCCTCGTATCTGATCGAGAGTGACTTCACCTCCTCGGTGACGGTATTGAATCTCTCCGTAAGCTCAAGGTACTTCTCATTGGCTTCCTTCAGCGAAGCCTCTTCCTTCTTCAGGTTCACCGGCATCATCTCGACCTGCTTCTCCAGATCGAACTTTACCTTCAATGCCTTCTGAAGCTCCTTCAGACACTCAAGCTTGTCATTCCCTGCCATACAATTCTCCTCATCAACCGCTGATGATAGCGGATTATCTAATAGATATCTACCTTAGTTCCAGTCCTTGAGCTGGCGGCTCCTCTTCGGATGCCTCAGCCTGCGGAGCGCCTTTGCCTCGATCTGCCTGATACGCTCACGGGTGACATCGAAGTAAAGCCCTACCTCCTCAAGCGTCAGCGCATAGCCATCATCAAGCCCGAAGCGCATCCTGAGCACCTCCTGCTCCCTCTGCGGAAGCGTGGAAAGAAGC
>CALXLH010000030.1 GCA_944389145.1 uncultured Spirochaetaceae bacterium | reverse complement strand
CCTGTCAAGCCTTTCCTCCTGCTCGAATGAGACGGAGTAGGTCTCAAGGTCGGTTCCCTTGCCGTTTATGTCGAGGGAGAACGCGGGGTGCCAGCCGAACGTATACCAGAGATCATCCTTTGCATGTATCTCGGCCTTTGCCTCATAGCCATCTGCCATGACCGTGTATGTGATTGTGAGGATGAATCCATATGGATAGTTCTTCTCCCTTGTCTCCTTGCTATCCTCAAGGCGGAACGTGACGCTGTCATCCGCCTGAGAGACAAGCGTGAACTCGGTATCCCTGGCAAAGCCGTTGTTCGGCATGTCATATTCCTTTCCGCCGCATCTTATCTTGTTTCCCTTCGTCGGCCCGATCATCGGAAACAGGAGCGGGGCCCGCCTGAACCAGTACTCCTTGTCTCCCTGCCAGATGTACTCGATGCCATCCTTCACCAGGCTCTGAGGCTCAGCGCCGAGCGAGGAGACCTTCATTATCGTTCCGTCTTTCTCAATAGTCGTGATCATTGTGTCCTCCGATGAGATTATATGCCAAAAACAGTGGCAGATGGTATATAATCGGATCCATGGATACGGATTATCGGATGGTAAGGACAAAGGATGCGGCGCTTCTTCTCAATCTCCTCCTGGAGGCCGCTGGAGATATCGACAACCTGCCTCAGTCGCCTGTGGAGATTTCAGATATAGAGATCCCGGACGCAGAGGCCGTGATCCAGGCCTCCTCGCGTACTTCCGTGCTTGCTGGCGCGTTCAGCGAAGGCCGCATGCTGGGCATGTGCAGCATCGTTCCCATGATGGAGGTCAGGCGCAAGCATTGCGGCGAGATGTACCTTGTCATCCGTAAGGAGTTCTGGAGCCATGGAATCTCCACCCATCTCGTGAACTATGCCATCGATATGGCTGCGGAGAAGGGGATGCGGAAGATATCCGTAAGCGTCACCGATTCCAGCGAAGGGGCAAAGGCCTTCCTGGAGGAGGTCGGCTTCCATAGCGAGGGACGCAATGAGCGCATGCTCTCAGTCGACGGTAAGTTCATCGACGGAGAGCGCTTCGCCATGCTTATCGACTAGCCTTATCAGAGAGCGCGTTAACGGCAAGGCAGGCCATTCCTGCCCCGAGCATCGTCACGGCATCGTCGCCATCGATCTCCCCAAGTATGGAGAGTACGGTCACCGCGATGCCCATCGCGAGCGCCACTGCCTTGAGCGCCAGCTGTATGATCTCTCCTCTGTCCTTCTCCCCTGATGCCTTTCCTTTCATATCACTGCTCCTCATAAGCTCATCTACCGTCACGCCAAGCGTCTGTGCAAGGCGCGGGAACGATGCGATATCAGGATAGGAGAGATCACGCTCCCATTTCGATACCGCCTTATCCGTCACTCCCATGACCGCCGCGAGATCCGCCTGCGTCATGTTCCTTTCCTTCCTCAGCTTCGCAATCAGCGAGCCTAAAGTCATGTCATCCATGACCCGAAGATACCAAGGAAGGCCTGCTATACTCAATCGACCATTGGTTTAGAAGGGTAGACCGGTGGTTTAGCGCGTCTTCACATCATTCATGATGGATACATCTCTGCAATCGTTGGCGTGAATGGCCTTTGGTTGGTAGTTTGTCGTGAAAAGTCAGATGAACTTTATTATTTCTTGAAGTCTGTATTGAATATGACCATGAAGATAAACAGTCCCTGATATATGGATGTGGTGCTGAGTCCAGTCTAAAAGGATTCTGTCGCTGATGTGGCAGCCGTCATCGAGGACATGGTTTATCTTAGCTTCGACGGCGTGGATACAAAGCGCATGTCGGGAAGCTCGATGACACAGGTATGCCGGACCATGCCAGTAGCGCGGGGTATCCACATCCATTGAGGTGAGCATTCGTCCTGCATCAAGCTCATCATCATGGAAAGGACGACATCCAAGGTGGAAGGTCGGATATCGATTATTGATGTTTCCTCTGAAAAGAAAAGGGACTGCCCGAAAGCCTACACTTTCTTACAGCCCCTATATTTACGCCCTATTGGATTCGAACCAATCACCTACTGCTTAGAAGGCAGTTGCTCTATCCAGGTGAGCTAAGGGCGCATATGAACGAAGTTGAAGATACCTTATCGAGGGAATAATTGCAAGTGAACCGAGAGGTATAGATCTTCTCAAACTACGCAATCCTAGATTTTCAGAACGCTAAAAAACCACACAATCCTAGATTTTTAGAGCGCAGAATACCACATAATCCTAGATTTTACAGGAAAAACTCATTCTCCCGTCTCTTGCCGCACCTCTCCTCAAAGCCCTTCCTCGCATCCTCATAGGCCTCTGCCCTGTGCAATCTGGCATTGTATGGGCAGAGCCTTATGCACGCGCCGCATGATATGCAGAGCGATGTATCCGTCGCCTTGGGATCATCGGGATCTATCGCGCCGGTGGGGCATGATGACACGCACACGAGGCAGTATCTGCAGCGATCATCGGCAGTGGGGTGGAATGGAGTTCCGTGGAATGTGGAGCTGTCCCAGTCAGGATTTCCCGGGACGCTTACCTCCTTGTATGGAGGCTTTATCGATGAGGCGAATGAGCGCATCTCTCCAAGGTCGCCCTCCGTAGGCCTCCCCGTGGCGACCGTGGGGAAGATCGAGTGTTCTGCCACGACAGCCGCGGCGGCTATGACGATGAAGCCTCTTCTGGAGAGCAGGTCCTTCATCTCGATGAGGGCGTTGTCATAGTGCCTGTTGCCATATACGGCCACGATGACAGCAGGCGTATCATCGCCATTGAGGAGGCTTATGAGCTCCTCGCAGACATGAGGTATGTATCCGCCATAGACAGGCATGGAGAAGAGCAGGGTATCATCGGAGGAGAGCGAGAGGGCCTTCCTCTCCGTCTTCCTCAGCCAGTTGAATGAGAGCGTGTCCTTGCCGAACGCCTTTACGAAGGCCTCTGCATAGCTCTCTGTCGTGCCGCGGGCACTGAAGTGAACATCGTACAGCATCAGATCAGCCTGCAGCCATGCCTCGCCTCATGATGGTGGGGCCTTGGCGTCTCTGGGTGATGGAAGCGCTGCTCCCTGTGATGCGGCGGCACGTCGATGGCTCGGCATGCGGCCGATACCGGGCGGTCAATGGCTGCTCTGACGTGGTGGCGCAGCTCCGGTCCTCCAAAGAGGAATGTGGCGATAGCGAGTCCGAGTATAACTGCGATAAGCTTCTTCATATCATTACCTCAGCCTATGATTACCTTGCCCCTGGCCTCGGGATCATCCATGATGATCTCTCCCACCGATGGCACCTTGATCGTGCCCCTATGCGGGTTCTTTATCGAGATGATGGGGGAGGTGAGCGTCGCCTTCACATCGGACTTCTCGAACGAAAGATCCGTGTCTATCATCTCGCAGTCCTCGAGGATGAGGTGGCGGCAGTAGCACAGGGGCTGGGTGCCGATGATGCGGCAGCGCCTGAGCGTCAGCGTGTCCGAGTACCACGCAAGATACTCTCCCTTCACCTCTGAATCCTCCACAAGCACGTTCTCAGCGTGCCAGAAGGCGTCCTTGGTATCGAAGCGGCAGCGGCGGAAGGTGGCGTTATGGATGTACTGGAAGGAGTACTTGCCCTTGAAGTCGACATCCTCGAATAAGAGGTTCGATGAGCGCATCATGAAGTACTCTCCCTCCGCCTTCGTATGCCTTACCGTCACATCGTCGCATGACCATCCGAACTCCGGAGAGAGTATGTCCGAGCCCTCTATTACGGCATCATTGCACTCACGAAGCGCCTTTATGCCATGCATCTTAGTCTCCTTGATGCGTATGCCGTTGCTGTACCAGATGGCCGCGCGGCAGTTCTCGGTCATGTCAGACTGGACTATCTCAAGGCCATCATCATGCCAGAATGGGTAGCGGAGATTGAGATAGGTCCTCTCAACGCGGACCTTAGCGCACTCCTTGAACGCGCTCTCTCCGTCCGCCGGCCCATCTATCCTGCACTCACTTACCTTTATATCCTTCTCGCCATAGAACGCCCTCTCGGCGTCATAGCTCTTGCCTCTATACTCTGTCATAGTATCTCCAGAGATGGATATTACCAGCAAAGGAGGTTAACAACAATCATTCCTTCTCCGCCAGCTCAAGCCATCGTTCAGATATCTCATCAAGTTCCTTCTTCGATCTCTCGTAGCTTTCGGTGCGCTCCCTCAGGGATCCCAGCTCCGTATCGCCGGGGTCGGAGAACGACTCCTCTAGCTTCCTTATCAGCGACTCAAGCTCGTCTATGCGGCTCTCTATCGCCTCCTTCTCCTTCTTCTCCTTGTAGCTGAGTCCTTTCCTCTCCCGTTCCCTGCGGACCGGCTCCGCCTTCTTCTCCTCTACTGCCTTCGGCTTCTCATCCTGCGCCTCCTTCCATTCGGTGTAGTTGCCGGGAAAGAGCGTTATCCTCCTGTCCTCTATCACGAGGAGCATATCGACGGTGAGATCGAGGAATGTCCTGTCATGGGATGAGATGATCGCCGTGCCGGGGAATGAGGAGATGTAGGATTCAAGGTTCTCCATAGTCTCGAGATCAAGGTCATTCGTCGGCTCGTCGAGGATGAGGAAGTTCGGGCTCGATAGCAGCCTCGTTATGAGGTAGAGCCTCCGCCGCTCTCCTCCTGAGAGCGTGGATATAGGCAGGCGCTGCATGGATACGGGGAAGCCGAACAGTTCCAGGAACCGGGATGCGGACACGTCCTCGCCATCGGAGAGTATGACCCTCTTTCCTATGTCCTCGGCGTATTCCAGCACTCCATTATCCGATACAAGCTCCCTGCCGAGCTGGTCGTAGTAGCCGAAGAAGGTGTTTACGCCCTTGTCTACCGTTCCCTCGTCCGGCTCGATGCGTCCCGTGAGGATATCTAAGAGGGTGGACTTGCCGGTGCCGTTATCGCCGATGAGGCCGATCTTCTGTCCCTTCTGGAATGAGAAGGTGAAGCCGGAGAAGAGCATCGTCCCGTCATATCCCTTGGCTATTCCCTCTACCTCCAGTATCTTCTTCCCCAGCCTCCGCTCGAGGGAGGAGAAGGAGCGCTGCCTGTCATCGCGTACCTTGCCGAGCTGGCTTTCCATCTCGGCGATCCTGTCTTTCCTGTTCTTGTCCTTTCCCGTCCTGGCCTTGGGGCCGCGAAGGAGCCATTCGCGCTCACGGCGGAGGATCGTCTCAAGCCTCGCCATCTCCTTCTCTCCCATCCTCAGGCGTTCCTCACGCCTCTCAAGATATGACGTGAATGAACCCGGATGGCGGTAGAAGCGCTTTCTGTCCAGCTCCCAGATCGTGGTGCAGCACTCGTTGAGTATATGCCTGTCATGGGTGACGATGAGGACAGCGGCCCTGGTGGTCTTTATCCAGGACTCAAGGTACTCTATCGACCTTATGTCCAGATGGTTCGTCGGTTCGTCCAGAAGAAGGATGTCGGGGGAGAGCGAGAGGACGCGGGCTATGGCGATCTTCTTCTGCTGTCCGCCAGATAGCGTGTCCATCCTCCTCTTGGGATCGATCTTCTCTCCCAAGGCGTCTATCACGGCCTCGTATTCATGCTCTATGTCCCAGAGTCCTTCCTTCTCTATTCTCTCATAAAGCTCCTGATAGCCTTTCTCGTTCCCTCTGTCCAGCGCCTCCCTGTACTCCTTCAGGAGCCGTATCTTCCTTGATGGAGCCTGATAGAGATAGCTCCTGACGGTCGTCCCGTCCTCATAGGCCACGTTCTGTTCAAGATACGACATCTCGGCGCCGTTCCTGACCGATACCTTTCCCTCGTCGGGTGTGATGAGCCCCATGACGGTACGGAGGAATGTAGACTTCCCCGCGCCGTTCCTGCCGACGATGCCGGCCTTCTCGCCATCCTCCAGCCCCAGCGTCACGCTCTCGAAGAGGGCCTCGTCCTTAAGCGTCTTCTCAAGATTCTCGATAGATAGGATATTCACCGCCTGATTCTACTCTCATGTGAGGATGATTGAACAGAGCAGGCAACTTTCCTAGAATAGCCGTATGATTCGCGATATCGATATCACGCTGTCACCGGAGGAGGCCTCTGACCCTCTCTCCATAGAGAGGCGCGCGCTCCGCAAGGCAGGGGTGCGCGAGTGTTCTGGCCATACGATACTCCGCCGCAGCATCGATGCGCGGCATCGGAGCGTGAGCATATGCCTCCGCGTGAGGCTCTATATAGGGGAGGAGAAGGCCCCCTCGTTCACCCCGATACCCTTCCTCCCTGTCTCCGGCAGGGATAAGGCGGTAGTCGTAGGCGCTGGCCCCGCGGGACTCTTCGCGGCCCTGACCCTGATAGAGAACGGTATCGCGCCGATAGTCCTTGAGCGCGGCAAGGATGTCCATTCACGTCTTCAGGACACGGCCAGGCTCTCCCGTGATGGTGTGCTTGATTCTGAGTCGAACTACGCCTTCGGCGAGGGGGGAGCCGGAGCCTTCTCCGACGGAAAGCTCTACACACGCTCTTCCAAGAGGGGCGACGTGGGTAGGATACTCCGCCTCTTCGTCCAGTTCGGAGCCGATGAGGAGATACTCTACGACGCCCATCCTCATATCGGGTCGGATAGGCTTCCCGCGATCATCGAGCGCATGAGGAACGCCATCATCGAGGCCGGAGGGGAGGTGCGTTTCTCATCCCGGGTCACAGGGCTTCTGAAGAAGGGCGATGAGACTGTAGGCGTAAGGCTCTCGACAGGAGAGGAGGTCATGGGATCGGTAATCCTTGCGACGGGACACAGCGCCAAGGATGTCTACTCATTCCTCTCTGGTTCCGGCTACGCGCTTGAGGCGAAGGATACCGCTGTTGGAGTACGCCTTGAGCATCAGCAGGCGTTGATAGACTCCATGCAGTACCATACTGACAGGAGGGGGCCATTCCTTCCTCCCGCCTCATACTCCTTCGTTACTCAGGCGGGTGGCCGTGGCGTCTATTCATTCTGTATGTGTCCCGGCGGTTCTATCGTCCCTGCATCCACCGAGCCCGATGCCCTGGTCGTGAACGGCATGTCCCCCGCAAGCAGGGGAGGTGCCTTTGCCAATAGCGGCATCGTCGTCGAGCTTCGCTGCTCCGATCTCGATTCTTCCGATCCCTTCTCCATGCTCAGGTATATAGAGGGAATAGAGAGGAGGGCCTGGAACCCCGGCTTCGTAGCCCCGGCGCAGCGCATGACTGACTTCATCGATGACAGGCTCTCATCATCGCTGCCGCGGACCACCTACCATCCGGGGGTCGTATCCAGGCGCATGGATGATGTCCTTCCTCCGCTCATCGCCTCATCGCTGAGGGAGGGGCTCCGGGCCTTCGGGAGGATGAGCCGCTCGCGTTTCATTTCGGATGATGCGCTGCTTATCGCGCCCGAGACGCGCACCTCATCTCCGATACGCATACTCCGTGATGATGGCATGAGGCAGGGAAGGGGACTCTATCCTGCCGGAGAGGGCGCTGGATACGCCGGCGGCATCGTGTCTGCCGCGATAGATGGCAGCGAGGCGGCGCTCCGTCTCAAAGGAGATTACTATGGCTGATAGGAAGCGTGATCTCTTATCAGGTATACACGATGGCTTCCCGATATTCCTAGGATACTTCACGACCGCGCTCGCGTTCGGGCTCCTGACGCGTACCAGCGGCTTCCGCTTCGTCGAGGGAGTCCTTGTGAGCATGACGAGCTTCGCCGGCTCAGGGCAGTTCCTGATGATGAACCTGTATAACGCCGGTTCCCTGCTGCTGGAGATCGCGCTCTCCGTCTTCTTCATCAACAGCCGCTACATCTTCATGGCCGCATCCCTCGCGCCACGCCTGAAGGACCCGAGGTCTGTTCCCGGACGCATCATGTGCGGCTTCGGCACCACGGACGAGGTCTTCGCCGTCTCATCATTCAAGGGACAGGCCTTGACCTACAGCTACATGGCAGGGCTGATCTTCACCTCCTATTCAGGCTGGGTATCAGGCACGGCGCTGGGCTATGTGGCTGGGACGTTCCTTCCCTCGGTTGTCCAGAAGGCCGCGGTGATCACCGTATACGCGATGTTCGCCTCCCTTCTTGGCTCGGAGACGGGAAAGCATGTGAAGGCTATAGCCGTCGCCGCGGTCTCTGCCGCGCTCAACAGCATCCTGATCCTCCTCATGGGAGTCTCCACGGGAGTCTCATTCCTGATCTCCCTCATAGCCGCGACGCTCTTCGGGGCTGTCATCTATACCGATAAGGAGGCCGGAATTGAATAAGCTCCTTCTCATAGCCGTATGCTCTGCGGTGACGCTGCTGCCGAGGATCATCCCTTACTTCGCCTCCTCGTTCCTGATGAGGCTTCCCCGCTTCGTGCGCAAGTGCATGATGCTCCTGCCGGTGGCATCGCTGGGTGCCCTGATATTCCCCCTGGCGCTTACCGATTTCGGACCTCAGTGGTATGCAGGCCTCGTAGGCGTCATTGCCGCGTTCTTGACATCGCTTCTCAAGGGGCCGATGATCCTGGCCATCGTAATAGCCCTGGTATCAACGACGCTGATGCTGCTGATATGATTCCTGATACAGAGATTATCCGTAGATAACTTCTGTGCCGCATAGTGGCCGATTCTAGATTCTCTTGCTTGAAGACTCTCTTTAAGGAAAGCTTGGAATCTCCTTTTCCTTCCATTCTCATCGGCCTCTGTATGTATGATCGTTTTCGAACTTTATTATCTTCTGATTACTGCCGGAAAGACAGACTTTATGATGGTGTGAAGTTGATTCGTGTTATAATTTTCTTTGGCACTGGAGGTTGATATGAGAAAAATAGCAGCAATGATAATTTTGTTTGTTCTAATTTGTTCATGGATATTTGCTGCGACTACAGAATATGATATTGGTGGTGGTCAGACGCTTCTTCTGTACGAAGACGGAACATATGAGATAATCACCTCACGGATTGAGTCCGAATGGATTGTTGGAAAACAATATAAACTTGATTTGATGCGTACCCTTGATCCTTTCATCAGCCTTGCAATGCTGGAAGATCCATCAAGTGCATTTCTTGGAAAAGAGTACTATTATTCTATCCTTGAAGATACAGGACTTATTGATATGATAGCCTCTGAGATACCTGATTTCTCAATCATATTTCTTTCTAACGACAAGGTCCTGCTCTCAAGCGATGGCGAAACATTAGAGACAACGTATCGTATAACACCGACAAAAGTATTGTTTATCAATGGCTGGAATGAAGTTGAGAGTGAAATCGGCATTTTCAGTGAGAATTATGAAGAGATACGTCTTTCGATTGAGGATACTCTTCCCGTCTATCTTGTGAGACAGAACTAACCTATGAGGTTTTTGTCATTTCTTTCAAATCCAGAAAGATGGATAAACGATTATATACGAAGAGGTGTTAAACAGGCGGTATTCGGTAAAGTGATTGCTGAATACAAAGGCGAAAGGGGAGAACAGAAAGTTTCGCGGATTGTGGATAGAGCCTGTGCGAATACGGCTGCAACGCCCATAAAGAATCTATATCTTACCTGGCCTGATGGTAGGACGGCTCAGATTGATGAGCTTATAATCGCTGGCACTGGAATTTATGTCATTGAGGTCAAGAATTACAAAGGCTGGATATTCGGGAACGAGAATAATCAGTACTGGACTCAGGTACTGTCTACAGGAATCAGAGGGAAATCAATAAAAAACAGACTATACAATCCAATCCGACAAAACAACTCGCATATATACTGCATTAAAAAAACCTTAAAGGATATAAAGGGCCGATTCACTCACTTATCGTTTTTGGTGACGATGCGGAATTCAAGGATGTGACTGTCCTCTCTTCTGATGTCTATGTGATTCATCACAGTAATCTTCGTAACACAATCAGGGAAATTGATTCCGCATATAAAGGGAGCCTTTCAGAGGAGGAGATTGCGGAGATTAAAGGAAAGCTTATGCTTGCCGCATCAGGAACTGACAGCCGTAATCATACCAGTCAGGTTAGGCAGCAGATTGCAGAAGAGGAAGGACGTCTTGAGAGAGGACTTTGCCCTCGTTGTGGTGCGCCGTTGGTTATTAGGACAGCCAGAAAAGGACCAAATGCCGGCTTACGGTTTCTAGGGTGTTCTAGATATCCTGATTGTAGATATACCCGTAATCTATTTTAATCATCTAAGCTATATTCCCTAAATCTGCTTTCAGTATTTTTATTATTTTCACATTACGAAAATGTAATGTACATAAAAGCTTAAGTCTTATGGCTTTGATCTGTTATATGATCCCTGATGTCCAGACAGTATGATTCTGGATAATGAAGAAGGAGCGGCCTAAGAACCGCTCCTTGCTATGTTGGGCGCGATTGGGATTGAACCAACGACCCCTACCGTGTGAAGGTAATGCTCTCCCGCTGAGCTACGCGCCCGAAACAACGGCACTATATTACAAGCTATCTGGCTTTCTTGCAATAGTCATCGCGCAATATGCGGGATAGGATGCAGCCTTTTCCGGTTTTCCCTTGCAAAGCCGCCGGATTGACTGCATATATAGAACCATGCTGCTTCCGATACTTCACCTCTTTAATGACGGCTATCTTGCGGCCATGCCTCTCATACTGCCTGCTGCCACCGAGGAATTCAGCCTGTCGCTGGGGCTGGTGGGCCTCCTTGGATCGCTGCTGAGCTTTTCCGGGGTTATCCTCGCGCTCCCCGCGGGCATGGCGGCCACGAGGTACGGAGCCGTGAGGATACTCAGCGCCGCGGTGCTGTGCTACGGACTGGGCTTCATCCTCCTTGGATTTGCCGGAGGCGTGGTGACGGTGTTCCTCTCATTCCTTCTAGGCAGCATCGCCTTCGGTGTCTTCCATCCTGTCGCTTTCTCCGCTGTGGCCAAGGAGGCGTCAGGGGCTGAGCTAGGGAAGAGCATGGGCATATTCGCCGCGACCGGGGATATCGGGAGGATCGACTTTGCCGCAGCCGTCTCATTCATAATCGCCCTGACATCATGGAGAACCACCTCGATACTCTATGGATCCATCGCTATCGTGCTGTTCCTTGTCTGCCTCATAGCCTCATCGCGCTCTGGAAGGGAGGCGGGGACGGATCGGAACAGGGGAAGACGTCGGCTCGACTACCGCATCCTCGGCAACAGGAGGTTCTTCCTCTCCAACGCGGCGAGCCTCATAGACTCATTCGCCAATTCCTCCCTCTTCATCTTCATTCCATTCCTCCTCGCGTTCAGGGGCATAGAGGCCTCGTTCATCGGGCTCTTCACCTCCATATTCTTCGTCGGCAATCTCCTTGGTAAGGTCATAATGGGAAGGCTTACGGACAGGATAGGAAAGGAGATGCTCTTCATCTGCTGCGAGGTATGCATATTCCTATCGCTTGGAGTGCTTGCACTTGTCCCTTCAGTGGCTATGATCTCATTCCTCGCCCTTATCCTCGGCTTCTTCACCAAGGGCGCGGTACCGATCACAAGCACGATGATCGCGGAATCGGTGGAGAAGGATGATCTTGAGGCCGCAACAGCATAAACTCCCTCTCGACAAGCATCGCGAATACCGTCGCACCTCTCTTCTTCGGCGTGCTTGCGGACTTTTTAGGCGTGCAGGCCATATTCCTGGCCTGCGGCGTTGCCGCTCTCTCTGCGACTGTTCCTGCCATCGCGATCGTCATCTCCGAGAGAAATAGAAGGGCATGATCTAATTGTAAACCTATTTTCGTTGATATAGTTTACAATGGTGGCCTAAGGTGCTATCCTCCGCCTTATGGGAAAGGCGCTTGAGATCGAAGGTCTGAATCTGGATATCAATGGCCAGACGATACTCTCCGATGTGTCTATGGCTCTGGAAGGAGGCTCGTTTGCCGCGATGTGCGGCCGCAATGGAGCGGGCAAGAGCCAGCTCATGCGCTGCATAAAGGGATTAAGGAAGCCTTCTGGAGGGAGGATACTCCTCAATGGCACTGAAGCTGATGAGAAGGCCAGGATGAAGAGGATCGCGCTCGTGTTCCAGAGCGCGGAGACGCAGGTAGTCAGCCAGAGCGTGGAGAAGGACATAGCCTTCGGTCCTGAGAACATGGGCCTCGATAAGGCCGAGGTGGAGAGACGCGTTGAGGCGGCGCTCACGCTTATGGGACTGAAGGAGAAGGCCAGGCAGCGGCCACAGACGCTTTCCGGGGGAGAGCTGCGCAAGTGCGCTATCGCGGGCATCATCGCGATGGAGCCCGAGGTCATACTCCTCGATGAGCCATTTGCCAATCTGGACTATCCCTCGACCCTTGCCGTGATCCGCGCGCTCTGCGCACTGCATGAGAGGGGATACACGCTCCTGGTGGTATCACACGAGGCGGAGAAGTTCCTCTTCCATACCGATACGCTCCTCATCATGGATGGCGGAAGCGTGATGGAAGCAGGGAGTTCTCCAGAGCTTTTCCCTAAGCTCCGCGATTACGATGTTTATATCCCCTCCGGGGCGGCCTTTGGAGATCTTACATGGCTGAGGCGGTGATCTTCCACTATCGTGATGCCGATAACCTCCTCACGCGCCTCAATCCGAACGCGAAGCTGCTGGCCCTTCTCTCATACTCCATCGTCGTATCGTCAGCGCCCTCTGCCGTAGTGCTGCCCCTTGCGCTGCTACCGCTCCTTACTGCCCTTGCCGTCCATCTTCCCTGGCGCGGCTATCTCAGGGAGAGCCTGTTCTTCATCGTGATTGCCGTGGCTATGGGCATGACCGCCATCCTCTCTGGCGATGACGGCCTTGAGGCGGCGGCATCTTCCGTCTCCTTCCTCTCGATGGTCCTTTCATCTATCCTCCTGACCGATTCGACCATGCCTGATGAGCTTTCGCGGTCTCTTGGGGCCGCGCTCTCCCATGTGATCGGGCGCCTCGGATACTCTCTTGCCTCGGCATTGGAGATAACGCTCTCGATGATACCTCTGATCATAGATGGTTCCATCTCCATGTATGAGTCATACAGGGCAAGGGGCGCCTCGTTCTCGTCCCATCCTCTCCGCCTCCTGTGCCAGCTCTCCGTAAGCATGCTCTCCTCGATACTCGATAAGGCGGAGATGTATATCGATGCGCTTTATAGCCGGGGCTATGACGCTTCTAAGCGCCGAGCCTCCGCTCCTTACAGGATGCGGGACTGGCTTGTCATAGCAATCAGCATAGCAGTGCCTATCATGGCACTCATTCATCCATATCTGAGGTGATACCATGGAAAGAAGGCAGATAACCGTGTTCGTTCTCGTCGCGCTCTTCGCGGCTCTCATCGCCGCAGGCGCGTTCATCAGGATACCGTTCATCCCCGTTCCCATCACGCTGCAGACGCTCTTCGCGCTGCTCTCTGCCGCTGTCCTGCCGCCGCTGATGTCGCTTTCGAGCGTGATCGTCTATCTCGTCCTCGGCGGCATAGGCCTGCCGATCTTCACCTCAGGAGGAGGACTGGCAGCGATGATCGGTCCGACAGGGGGGTATCTTATCGGGATGATACCCGCATCGATAGGGGGCTCTCTCGTGATGAAGGCATTTGGATCGAGGATGCGTCTGGCATCGCTTCTCTCGGCCATCGTCTCAACGCTCCTGATCTATCTTGTCGGGCTCCCATGGCTCTCCGCGCAGATGGAGCTTCCGCTTCCCGCGACGCTGGCCGCCGGCCTCCTTCCGTTCCTTCCCGGGGATGTGCTGAAGATCATCGTAGCCTCAGCGGTGGTTCCCGTGATCAGGCCACGCGTCTCGGAGATGCTCGAGAGGGAATAGTGTAATCAGGATCTGAGGACAAGAGAGGTTCTTGAGCTTGTCCCCTCAGAGGCTGATCTGGAAATCGGCGGGGTTAAATACGGGGATTACAAAGAAGAGCTCCTCAGGATTGAACCCGCAGATTTCAGCAACTGGCCGGAAGGTACTCCTGAGCACATCTTCGGTGATGTGTGATGGAAAGAGGCGGGGTAGGTGGCTCCGCCTCTCCAAACTCCGATTCTATTAACGAATAAGATAATTGATTGCATCTGAAATATCGGAGCTGAAACCTATGGACCGGTTTTCGATTGAGGCAGGAATGAACAGCTCTCCTTTGTTGATGCTTATGTATGAATAATCCTTTTCCATATCCACAAGCCTCATAAGGGGAGCTTTTATCAGCTGATTGCGCCAGCCGATGCCCAGCTCAAGCACCACGATCCGTTTGTTATGATGATTGGATATGAAATCAGAGAAAGCTTTCTGCTTATCTGGATACGCCCCCAGTCCCATGCTGAATTCCATGTATCCGCCGCAGTGGGGACAGCGGGGAACAAGTTCAGACGGAATACTGCCATTCCTTTCTGCTACAGCCACATACTTTGCGATTTCCATTACGGGATATAGTGTGCCATTACAAGCAGAAGCGCAGCGCATCCGGAGCCAGCTGCCTTCTATCTCATAAACCTTATCTTCGGAGAAGCCAGATAGTTCGAAATGACACTCTCCGTTTGATGTGATTATGAAGTAGTCCTTATTACTGATCAGTGTCTTCAGGCCATTCATGATGCCAGTTGGACGATAATCGAGACAGTAGTGGTTTATCAGACGTGACCAGAACGCCCATTTCGATTCTTCTGTCGGCCATCTGGCCTGCATGCCATGCAGTATGCATGTCAGACCATATCTTCTCTTCATATCCCCGAAGAGTTCTTCAAATGCATCATCGTCTGCGAATATATCCAGGCCTTCTGAGATTGAGAGGCCATTGCTGGCACTGATTATCATCCCGTCTGCATCGTCAATCCATTTCCGCGCTTTCCCATAACCGTTTTCCATAGCGTCATCTCCTTATCAGGTGACATGTCTCTGCCAGTACAGATGCGATGTCCTTGTTTATGTATATGCCACGGTTTCCAAGGTGAAGAGGTGCGGAGCCTTTCTCCGTATTGATGCAGACATATGTCACATTCTCGTTCTTCATTGCCAGTTCCCAGAATGGAAGCTTGATTATCGCAGGGGTCATCTCTCCGACTCCAAGCTCAAGGAGGAGTAGCCTGTCTTCGTTCTCAATCAGATGCCTTCTCAGGAATCTTCTATGGTTATCCGCTTCTTCCTCCCATTTTTCTCCTTCCAGGAATGTGTCATCCCTGATCCAGGGAACAAGAGGCCATGAACAGATACCGCATCTAGGGACAAGCTCTGCTGGTATGCTCAGATCAGGAAGCAGATTCTCATGCAGTTTCTGGACAATCTCATGGCTTGAGATAAGTTCATCATGGCAGGGCTGCCTACACTGCAGATATGCGAAATCACCCTGGAAGTGGCGTGTTGATTCAGAAGGAAAACATCTATCTGCCTGCATATCCACATTGGTCGTCAGCATGAATGTATCCTTGTCTTTCGTGCTCTCCCTGAGTGCATGGTATGCGTCCCCGTCAGGCAGTTCCCACATTGCCCTGATATACTCAGCATAGTATCCCCATTGGCTCTCAAGGGAGGGAAAGCAGTAGTAGAATCCATCCATGGGAGACTTGAAGCCATATTTATCCCTGAAAGGCTGAAGATGCTTCAGGAACGCTTCTGTCCAGTGATAGTGGTTGTAACCGCAAGAGCTGGATAAGCCTGAACCTGCGCCGATAAGAACAGCATCTGAAGCATCGATGATTTCTGCAAGGATTGCCGCATCAGACATCTCTTTCCTCCAGATAATCCGCGGTATCGGAAAGGACCTTCGCAATATCTTCTATGATAACCATTCCCTTGTTCTCTATCTCGCTAGGGAGGAAATCATAGAGGTCATTCACCGACACATATTCTGCATTCGGAAGTGAATATGTCAGGTTCCAGAACGGTTCCTGGATGAACATGGGAGTGAGCCGTCCGACACCTAGTTCGATGAGGAGAATCTTCCTATCAGCGTTGCTTTCAATCCATGATGATACCTTCTGATACTCTTCCTGATATTTCTCTCCTTCAAGGAAATTGCCGTACCCTCTGACCCAGGGGAATGCCTCGCGTCCACAGAAGGGACAATGCGGAATGAGTTCATCAGGGACTTCTGTTCCGCATCCCATTGCCTCCTTCATCCTCATGATATGCTCCGTTGAATCCCATGTGTGATCAGAGCAGCACTCTGAGCATTGGAAGAATCTGTGATCTCCCTGTATCTCGCTTACGATGCTCTCCGGATACAGCTTTACGAACTGTGTGTCCTGATTGGTCGTGAGGATATGGAAGTCCTTTCCCTTCAGTATCCTGTCTAGATTAAGATATGGCTTTCTTATCGGGGCAGAGAGCGTTGTATAGAGGAAAGTTGTCAGGTAGCCCCAATACTCATTCCTTGTCTGGAAGTTGTACTGCATGCCATCGAAAGCTCCTTTGAATCCATACTTTTCTGCAAAGGGCCTGAAATACTTCCTGTAGGAATCATTGTCGGAGTAGTAGAAGTCACCGCCTCCTGATGCGGATAATCCGGAAGCGCCTCCGACCAGTATGCAGTCTGCAGCTTCAACCTTTTGCGCAAAGTTTTCTATCTGTTCTTCATAGCTGGGCTTCACCTTATGAGAGAGACGATAAGGCGTTCCTCCATGCGCATACACGCTGTAGTATCTGGAATAGTTCAGCTGTGTCTGTATTACAAGATTCTCATATGATGTCATATATTACCTGTTGTTATTTTTATTTTTACATCAAAAGGGTAATCATATATTGTGGAATGGTCAATATGCTGTTATTATTAAAATTACAATAGGAGACAGTAATGAGATTTTCCACCCGGCTGAGCGATTCAGTCCATATCCTGTGTTTCATTTATCTCAATCCTGATGAGAATCTCTCCAGTGAACGCATCGCGGAGAGCGTGAGAACCAATCCTGGATATGTGCGGCAGCTTATGTCTTTACTGAGGAAGGCTGAGCTCATATCAAGTACAAAAGGACATGCGAAACCGATGCTTGCGAAAGAGGCAGGAGAAATCACACTACGGGATGTGTATAGGGCCATTGAGGGGGATAAGCCTCTTCTGCATCTCGATACGCATACCAATCCTGAATGCGGCGTGGGGGTGAATATACAGCTGGCTCTCCAGGAATACTATGACAGGATCCAGGCAGCTGCTGAAGCTGAGATGGCAAGGATAACGCTTCAGGATGTACTTGATGGATATCATGAAAGGATAAAGGGAAATAAGAGATGAAGGTTGGAATCATAAGATGCATGCAGACAGAGGATTACTGCCCTGGAACCACTGATTTCAAGATGGTCAGTGAACACAAGGGTGCTTTCGAGAGCCAGGAAGATATTGAAATCATAGGGTTCATCAATTGCGGAGGATGCCCGGGAAAGAAATCGTTGCTCAGGGCAAGAAAGCTTATCGAGAGGGGCGCAGACACAATAGCATTTGCGTCCTGCATAACCAAGGGAACTCCAATTGGCTATCCATGTCCATTCAAGGACAAGATGATTGAGCTTGTAAGGAAAGAGGCTGGAGAATCAGCAAATATCCTCGATCACACCCATTGATAGTGCTGAGGCCCCTGTAGGGTAGGTGCCGATTCCAAAGGCTCGATCCCTCTGGAATAGAGCATGCGTATGAAGCTTCTTTTCCGTGCCTTGATATTCCTCTCCGCAACCTTCCTGAAGCCATTTTCCTCGAGGAATCTGGAATTCTCCCCATTGGTAAGGATACAGATTTCCCTGTCCTTTTCGGCCTTTTCCAGCTCCTCAAGCATTGCTTTCCTTATTTCCATTCCTTCAGCGTCAGATGAAGCTGCGATAAGGAGTATTGCGCCTGCGCTTTCATGCGTCTTCCTGTATTCACTGACCATCTCGGCATCTGCATTGCTCAGGGATCTGTATGAAGGGAAGAGCAATCTTATTATGATGGTTGCAGGAATCGTCAGCGCATCCAATAGAATCGTCTCATCTTTATCGTAGCGGAACAGGATGTACCCCAGTAGTTTCCTTCCTTGATATGCAGCAACGATCCTCGTCGCCATATTGAGATATCTGTTCCATGTATGTTTAACCAGGAACCTTCTGATAGGGCCTCTCCTGAAGCATTTCCGTATCTCCTTGCTTTTCCTGACCATCCTTAGCGATGTCTGGTAGTCCTTGAATCTGATGCAGTTTCTCAGCTCAATCATCTTTCCGTTATCCTTCAGAAAGCAATAGCTGTCTGGTAACGGTTCTATTGAGCTCTCCATATTCCTTGCCATTTTCCATGCAAAGTAATTTCCCAGGATGGTCCATAATGCGAGAACTGCACTCCATAATGCGAGAACAGCGGAAACACCGAACCATTGTGAGATAATCATAATCTCATCCCATGTTTCACCTCTGCCAATCGGAATATTGAGGTTGACCGCATAGCATATGATTGTATTCACGGCAAGGCTGAGAGCCCGATTGAACCACAGGAACCTGAAAATGCGCCTGATAATTGCATCGAGCAGAATAAGGCCAAATATGAAGAAGACAACCGATAAAAGAAAGAACTTTCTCGACTCTGGTTCAAGAGTCTGATTATTGAAATCAGTAGTAATGAGGAACACGAATGTGAATATGATATTCACCAAAAGCTTTACAGCATTTGCTAAGCAACCTGTGTTGCGATCCATACTAAGAGTCTACACTGTATTATGCCTCTGCTTGTTTCTTCCTTGTGAATGATCTGTTAATTATATTTTTGGTGATATTGATGGAAAGAGGCGGGGTAGTGGTGCTTCTGCCTCACTTGAATTAAACTCTCAAACGAAATTCACACTCTGAAACGAAAATACCCATAGGGGTGGCTAAAGCATTAAAAAGCACAGAAGAGAGTAGATTCTCCTCCTTTGCCGCTTCTTGTTAATCACCATGATGTTGTTTGTGTAAATGTGATGTTTGTTTAATAACTTTTTTAATATAAAGAATAATACTGCTGGTCGTGATTCTGATGAGATATGCCTCAGAATCCCGATTGTATCAAAAGTGTGAACATCACAGGTGTTTGAATGTACGTGATGATACAATCATACGTAATGTCTTAGAATATGGCTGAAATCATCAATACGGTTTGTCGTAGTCAGCCATGCTTTCATTCTCAGAAGATTATCAGTTTATCTTCATTGAGCTAGAGTTATCTGCTGTGTGCCATATTTGACGCTTTGGTCAGAATAAGTCGCTATGTGTTCCTGGCCTGATAAGCTCAAGAATGAGCCTTTCTGCTTCGATCCTGTATATCAGAAGCCAGTCTGGCTCTATATGGCATTCCCTCATGCCTTTGTAATTCCGTGAATTCTGCAATTGGTGATCCCTGAATTTCTCCGGAAGGTGTTTCTCTTCGCATAAAAGAGTGATTACCTCTTCCAGCTTCTCTGGTCCGCAGCCTCTCTTCAAGGCAAGCTTATAATCCTTCTTGAACTGCCCCGTGAATTCAGGCTTAAGCATTGAGAGCCTCCATGAGCTCCTTCACACTATTATATGGGCCATGCATATATCTATCGTTTTCTGCGTCATCCATTGCCTTGTATGTAATCTCATTGGGTTCATCCAGCTTGACTTCAAATGGAAGGCCATGGCACCTGAGGGCCTGGCGATAGAAAATGCCGGTAGCGGTACTTAGATCCAGGCCTAATGACCTAAAGAGAGCAGATGCCTCTTTCTTGAGTTCCGGTTCTATGCGAATCGTAAGATTGCTTTTCTGTGTCTGCATACTATAATCTCCTGATTAAAATATAGCATTATTTACTGATATTGCAAATGCAACGCACATAAACCATACATCAAAATTTATGCCTATGATTTCCTGTATCAGAGAAATATCAGAGATCGGATCACATCCGCGTTGTGAAGGCGGCTTGTGTCGAGTTCGGAAACAATGATGACACCTGGACATGGTGCTATCTTGATGTGCGTGAAGCACTGACAAAGGCCAAGGAGCTTCTGATGAAGCTGGAACCGGATGAGAGGCTTGTTGTTGGCACTGCCTACTGCGGCCAGAATCTGGGGACAGGAGAGATTCTCGAATTTGTCCCCTCAGAAGATGATCTGGAAATCGGTGGCGTGAAGTATGGGGATTACAAAGAGGAACTCCTCAGGATCGAACCAGCTGATTTCAGCTGCTGGCAGGAATGGACTCCTGAGCATATCCTCGGTGATGTGTGATGGAAAGAGGCGGGGTGGTTATGCTCCGCCCTGCTCAGATTGAACTTTCAAACTAGAGTGCCAATAGAATTTGATTGCCAGTTTTATTATGGTTATTCCTGTATGCTTCTCTTTCATATATGCATATATGACATAGAGATAATCTTATTATACTTGATTTTTTCCGTAAATTCTCGTAAGATAAACTCATCTTATTTGAGGTGATAATATGTATAATCCTGGGGACTACGCCGTGGTATCCAGGTATGGTGTCTGCCGAGTTGCTTCAGTCGGCCATCCATCTCTTTCCTGTGCTGATCCATCCATAGATTATTATACGCTCACTCCTGTCAACGAGAATTGCATAATCTATATACCATGCAATATCTCCGAGAAACGCATCAGACCTGTAATCACAAAAGAACAGGCACTTGCCCTGATAAAGAGCATACCGGCAATCAAGACCAAAAAAGGAAAGGACAAACAGAGGTTGCTTCGTTATAAGGAAGCTATGGCTTCTGGACATCCTGATGCACTGCTGCCTGTCATCATGGAGATATGGCAGATAAACGAAAATGCAATCAGGAAAGGCAAGCCGATAAGCAAGATCACTGAGGCGACGATATTCCGGGAAGCTGAGACGATGTTCAATTCCGAGATGGGGCAGGCTCTTGGTTGCAGTGCTTCCGATGTGCCTGATGTCATACACAAAATGGTAACAACTGCTGAAAAGCAGAAATGAGGTTATGATATGAAAAGGATTCAGAGCGCGATGCTTCAGCAGACTCTGAAGTTCGTCCTGAGCGACAAGCTCAGTCATTCACAGGCAGTGGATTATTCCGCAAAGGAGGCAGATGATTATGTCCATCAGCTTGAGAGAAGCGGCCTGAGATTCAGTATTGTATCAAGGAAGACAGATACCGATGGAGCAACAGTCATCGAGGTCAAGAAGCAGTACAATACCGCGCCTACAGGAGATTATATCTGAACATGAATTGATTGATTTCAGTTCTTCAGATGTGGTATTTTTTCTTGCTGGCGAGTATTCCAGAGGATGTAAATCCAGCCGGGATACCCGCCTTTTTTTCTTTGGAGGAAATTGTGCCAAAAACAAAATTTCAGAGCATTGTGTTTGCCTTGCTTATGGTGTTCTTCATGGTTGTGGCAATGGAGTTCTACAATCAGGGGCTTATGGAAGGAAGGCTTTCATGGGCTGCAATGGGAAGGTCAATTCATGAAATGAAGTTCATGATACCAATATGCTTTATCATGTCATTCTTCATAGCTGATCCGATAGCATCCAGAATCACTGTACGGAATATGGATGAGAACTCTGACAGGATACTGAGAACCGTATTCAGGGCAGCTGTCACTGTTTCGATGATGTGCCCGATCATGAGCTTCTGGGCCACGCTTATATTCCAGAAGCCAGGACTTGTGGATTTCATACCAGCTTGGCTGACGACTGGGGCAAAGAATCTTCCGATGGCATTCTTCTGGCAGATTCTGTTCTGCGGTCCGTTGGTCCGATTTCTTTTCGGCCGTATTTTCAGAGAGGCATAGGATCGGGGCTATCTCGATATGCTTAAGACACTGACGAAATCCAATGAGCTTCTTAAATCGGCGGTGTTAAGTACGGAGACTACAAAGAAGAACTCATAAGAATTGAGCCGGATGATTTCAGCTGCTGGCAGGAATGGACTCCTGAGCATATTTTCGGTGATGTGTGATGTAAGGAGGCGGGGTTGTGATGCTCCGCCTCATGAAATGCGCATATAATCCAGTTTCATACAGCATAAGTATTCCTTGCTCTGAATTCCGCTCTGAAATGCTTTGCAAGGTAAGAAAGTGTCGCCATGTCACCAGATCTGGTTGATATATAGAATTCCTCATGAGCTTCCGCATCTGATATCGGGATAGCGACCTTTCCTTCAATTGGGACAGAAAGAAGGTCTGTCGCGAATGATGGGATTGTTGATTTCATCACCAGTTCCTCAAATGCATCCCGGTCATTCTGAATGAGAAATTTAGATAAAGGCATCTTCCTTTTTGGTAATTCTCTCCATGAGCCTATGTTCTCGTAAAGAAGCATATTCTCCCCATTGAGATCACTGAATGAAAGGGCTTTCTGTCCTGCAAGTCGATGGTTGGATGGCAGCAGGAACATGAGGTTCTCCTCTCCGAGCCTTACGGTGGCAAAGCCGGAGATGGATAATGGCTCATTGGTTATCACATAGCGGTATGTGCCGCTTCTCAGCCCATCTTCAAGAATCCTATGCTCCTTCATCTCTCCTGCAATGGTTTTCTCAGTCTCAAAGGAGGAAAGCATCGAGATGACACCCCAGAGCGGCGCCGGGGCAACAGAACCGACAAGGATCATCTTCTTCTTCCTGTCGAACTCCCTTATCTCCTCTATGGCTTTCTTTACAGCTGTGGTTATCTCCACAGCTTTTGAGGCGGCAAGCCTGCCTGTATCATTAAGCTCTATCGTATTGCTTGTCCTCTGGAATATCGGAACACCGATATCCGCCTCAAGGAGTTTCATTGAGCGTGACATCGCTGGCTGAGAGACGCCGACGCTCTCTGCGGCCTTCGATATTGATCCATATTCTGCAAGTGCTGCAAGCTCTTCAAGCTGATAAAGTTCCATAGCACCTCCGCTATAACAATAGATTATACCAGTATAGGAAATTTGTCCTGTATTTTCTGGAGTTTTGAAATTATCGTTCAAGCATAGGAGATAAGAAATGGAAACAATTCATCTTAATAATGGTGTGGAAATGCCGCTTGAAGGCTTCGGAGTGTTTCAGGTGACGGACTCTGATGTATGTCGGAAATCCGTTCTTGCTGCTATCGGTTCTGGTTATAGGCTTATTGATACTGCCGCAGCTTACATGAATGAGGAAGCTGTAGGAGAGGCAATAAAGGAATCAGGAGTGAACAGGAATGATCTCTTCATCACCACGAAGCTCTGGACTCAGGATGCCTCATATGATGGCGCGAAGAAGGCATTCCTGACTTCCCTTGAGAATCTCGGCCTTGATTACCTCGACCTCTACCTGATTCATCAGCCTGTCGGTGATTACTATGGCGCATACAGGGCTATGGAAGAGCTTTATAAGGAAGGTAGGGTAAGGGCAATCGGTGTCTGCAATTTCTATCCAGAGAGGCTGACAGATCTTGCAATCCATGCAGAGGTCATACCAGCTGTCAATCAGGTGGAACTCCATCCTTTCTTCCAGCAGGAGAAAGCGATCAGGAATATGAAGGAACTTGGAATCCAGCCGGAGGCATGGGGACCGTTTGCAGAAGGAAAGCATGGAATCTTCACTCATCCTGTACTTACAGCAATCGGGGAGAAGTATGGCAAGAGCGCTGCTCAGGTAGCCCTTCGCTGGAATGTGCAGAGATGCGTCGTTGTGATTCCGAAATCAACACACAGGGAGAGGATGGAGCAGAATATCGACATCTGGGACTTCTCTCTTTCTGATGAGGATATGGCAGAGATCGCTAAGCTCGATATCGGGCACAGCGAGATTGTCGATCACTCCGATCCTGCATTCATCAGGATGATTTGCAATCTTAAAGTCGTCGGAAAAGTTGAGACGACACTTCCGAATGAAAGCTGAGGAGGCAGGGAATATGAAAAGGTTATTTGCACTTCAGGTTCTTATGCTCATATCTGCATTGCTTTTTGCAGGTGTAGTCGAAGCTGGACCAGGTATCGCTACCGTAGAGACAGATAAAGGTACAGTACAGGGCTACATAAGTGATGGAATCTATACGTTTCATGGAATCCCATATGCAGAGGTTACGAAGAGATTCATGCCTGCGGAGGATGTACAGCCGTGGGATGGAGTGCTTTTCGCAAATGCATATGGCCCGATTTCCCCTCAGCCTGTAAGCATTGGAGGAACTGGAACTTCATGGGATGAGCCAAGACGTGTATTCCAGACAAGCGAGAGCCCTCTCAATCTCAATATCTGGACAACCGGCATTGATGATGGAAAGCGTCCTGTAATGGTCTGGCTTCATGGAGGCGGATTCTCAACAGGTTCTGCGCAGGAGCTTGCCGTATATGATGGTGCGAACCTCTCAAGAAAGGGTGATGTTGTCGTAGTATCGGTCAATCACAGACTGAATGTACTTGCTCATCTTGATCTCTCAGCATATGGAGACGAGTACAGATATTCAGCGAATATCGGCATTGTCGATCTCATCGATGCTCTTGAATGGATACACAGGAACATTGAAGTTTTCGGTGGCGATCCTGACAACATCACTCTATTTGGAGAAAGCGGAGGTGGTGCGAAGATTCTTGCACTTATGTCCTCCCCTTATGCTAAAGGTCTCTTCAAGAGAGGAATCATCGAAAGCGGTGCAACGGAGACGATGGGTGTTATCTTCACCGATAAGGAACCTTCCCAGCGTGTTACAGAGCTAACGATTGAGAACCTTGGGATAGATGATCCAGAAGAACTTCAGAATGTACCTTATGATGAACTTGTTGCTGCATCGGACAAAGCACTTGTACAAACAGCAGAGGAGTATCAGATTCCAGCAGCATTGGGAACTGGGTATGGTCTTGCATGGGAACCTGTAATCGATGGAGATTTCCTCCCAGAGAATCCTGTCAATGAAGATGGCTTTGCTGATGGTGCTGAAGACTATGGAATGCTCATCGGTTCGAATCTCACAGAATGGGAAGCCTTCTACATGGCCGCTGCTCCAGCACTCTATCAGAACGATACACCTCGTACATGGAGTG
>CALXLH010000029.1 GCA_944389145.1 uncultured Spirochaetaceae bacterium | reverse complement strand
CGAGGGGTAGCAGGTAGAAAATGCAGGGCTTGAACGAAGCGAGAGCGAGGTGCCTTAAGACACCTCGCCTGCATTCAGGGGTTATACCCCCGGATCAAACCACGTCTTTTAGGCGTGGTCATGATTTTCGTCTTAGTTGTCGATTCATCGTGGATAAGTCACGATTCATCGGATTCGGCATATGTGAGGCTAAAGGCATCATCCTCATTGTGATACCTTCACCCTGAAGATCGCTTCCGGAGGAGGTTGATATGAGCTGTGATAACTCCAGGCCATGTCCATGTACCTATGATTGTCCGAGGCATGGCAGGTGCTGTGCCTGCGTTGCGCATCACCGTGATCATGATGAGGGAGTCCCTGGCTGCTTCTTCTCTCCGGAGGCTGAGGCTGCCTATGACAGGAGCATCGAGGCCCTTGCAAGAGACAGGGGAATCATCAGGTAGTCTTCTTTTCCGGGGGTACGTATGAGACGATTGCTTGGCGTAGCTGTCCTTATATTGCTTCTTGCAGGATGCGCTACTACGGATTCCGGACGCAGTCCGGTGGAGGGAAAGAAGGTCGCTTATGTGCTGAACATGGCCCGTAGCGATATCTTCACGGATGCTGCTGCCGGAGCTGTTGATACAGCCCGTGCTCTTGGCATGAGGTGTACGGTATACTTTACCGGCGGTGATGATGCGCTTTTCATCACCTATGTAAGATCACTTGCCGCAGAGGGGTATGACGGACTCTTCCTTTCCCATGGAGGCAGGGATTATTCCTATAGCCTGATATCCTACGTACGGCTGCTTTATCCTCAGCTGTCGATCGTCACCTTCGATACCGAGCTGATAGGCCCGGATGGGAAGAGAGAGACTATAGATGGTGTGACGCAGTTCTTCCAGGATGACAGGGAGCTTGCCACGATACTCCTGGATTACATCATCGAGGAGATTGCGGATGAGAGCCCTGCGCGGGTGCTGAAGCTATGGGTTCCTGATTATATCGCGGCATTCGACCGTAGGAATGAGGGTTATGAGGCATATGAGGACGCAGGCCTGATAGATACGGTCGCGGTTGTCTCCCCATCCACGGAGATAGATCCTGAGCTTGCGTCCTATAGGGCGATGAAGGAGGCCCTGGAAGGAATCGATGAGGATGATATAGATGCCATCTGGGCCTCATATGACGCCTATGGCCGTGGCTGCTATCGGGCCCTCATGGAATCTGGAAAGGACATACCGCTGGTCTCCGTGGATATCTCGGAGGGTGATATGGCCCTCATGGGAGAGGATGGATCCCTTTGGCTTGCCTCTGCGTGTACCGATTTCCGTGCGAACGGGGAGCAGGGGATGAGGCTGCTTGCCCTTGAGATGGCCGATGAGTATGAGCGCATCCCCTCAGGGTGGATCGAGATGGGCGCCTCGCTGATAACGCGGGATGATCTTCCCGGAGAGGGGGAGAGCCTTTCCGATACCGCCCCTTCGACATATGGCGATCCCGATGAGCTTGTCACAAGTCCCTGGATAAGGGATGCGATCGGATACTGAGGGAGGTGACATATGAGAAGATGCCATATAGTCCTGCCTGTGATCCTGATAGCCTTGCTTTCCTCCTGCTCAACGATCGTGGAGGATGGCCCTGGACCGTATGAGAGGGCTGTCAGGGATGCCGTATTCGCCGAGGAGAGCGAGCTGTTCCCGCTTGTCGAGATCGTTCCTGATTCCGATCTGACGACCTGGAACGACGAGGGAAAGGTCCTGATGCTCTCATGGAACAGGCATCCTGAAAGGTATATCGAAGGAACGTCCTATACCCTTGAGAACGGCGAGATATGGACATTCACCGATAAGGAGATCCTTGCCTGGTACGAGGAGAACGGAGAAGGCATTGAGGATTGGATCCTGCGTCTTGAGGAGCTTATCGGGCTGCCCGAAGGGAGCGGGTATACCCATGTCTCTGCCTTCTGGTGCGATCCTGAGGAGCTTATACGTCCCGCCTATGTCACGGATATAGCGGCACAGATGGATGCCAAGGCCCTCGATGGCTCGGCGCTTGGAGGCTATGAGGAATGGTTCGACGGGAACATCATATGGTCATATTTCGATTCCGCATATCCTTGGACACGCCTTGGATACACGTATGACTGGAATGAGGCAGGTGATGAGTATGGCCTTACTGAGTTCATCATACTTCCAGGCTCCGAGGTTGAGATTGAATGGACACTCACCACTGACGAGTTCATCGCATGGCTTTCAGAAGGAGGACTGAATGGATAGATTACGTGTGAGAGGGGTGCTTGCCGTGCTCCTTGCCTTACTGTCCCTTCCTGCTTTCACCGGCTGTTCTGGAGAAGATGGCTCTGGGCAGCTCTATCATAGCCTTGATGAGATGAAGGCTCCTGGCACCGTCATCGGGGTGATGACCGGCACGGTATTCGATGGGATATCATCATCGACATTCCCGGAAGCGGAACTGGAATACTACAACGCTTTTGCCGATATGGCATATCTGGTGTCGCAGGGGCAGCTTGCAGGCTATCTTACGGATGAGCCTCTGGCGCGCTATACCCAGATAACATTCCCATCGGTCACATATATAGACGAGAGCCTGGGTGAGGCGAACTATGCCTTTGCCTTTGCCAAGACCGATATGGGGACGAAGCTGAGGAACGAGATGAACCAGTTCCTTGCCAAGATCCGCAAGGATGGCACGCTGGAGGAGATTGATTCGATCTGGTTCGGCAGCGATGAGTCGCGGAAGGTGATCGACCGCTCCGGCCTTACGGGGGAGAATGGCACGATACGCGTTGGAACGAGCGTCGAAAGCGCGCCATTCACCTATATGGTCGATGGAGAGGTAGCTGGTTACGAGATCGATATCCTCTACCGTTTCTGCCGTGAGTATGGGTATATGCCGGAGATATCGACATCCGATCTTACTTCCCTCATTCCCGGTCTCCTCAATCGCTATGATATGGGCGCGAGCTGCATAACGATCACAGAGGAACGTAAGGAGAGCATCCAGTTCTCAGACCCTGATTACTACGGTAGCATCGTGATGGTCGTGAGGGGGGACGAGGTCAGGGCCGGCATATGGGATACGCTCCGCGATAGCTTCGAGAAGACATTCATCAGGGAGGACAGATGGCAGATGATCCTCCAGGGACTGTGGGTAACGGTGCAGATATCCGTGCTGGCAACGGCCATGGGTACGGTCCTGGGGTTCGGGCTCTGCCTCATGAAGATGACCAGGAGCCGGATTGCCCGCGGTATCGTGCAGGTGTATGTCCGTATCCTGCAAGGAACTCCCATAGTCGTGCTCCTGATGATCCTCTTCTATATCGTATTCGCAGGCACGTCTCTTGATGGGATATGGGTCGGCGTCATCGGATTCGGACTGAATTTCGCAGCATATTTCTGCCAGATGATGCATACAGGCATAAAGGCCGTTGACAAGGGACAGACAGAGGCGGCGCTGGCGATAGGATTCACACGCTCGCAGTCGTTCCTGAAGGTCGTCCTTCCTCAGGCTGCCATGCATTTCCTTCCGATGTACAAGGGCGAGTTCATATCGCTTATTAAGATGACTTCCGTAGTTGGATATATAGCGATCCAGGATCTCACTAAGATGAGCGACATAATCAGAAGCCGTACCTATGACGCGTTCTTTCCCCTCATCACGACTGCTGTGATCTACTTCATCATCTCGTGGCTCCTGAGCCTCATCGTCAGTGCCGTGGAGATAAAGGTCGAACCTGATCGGAAGAACAGGGTGGTAAGAGGAGTGAGGATGCAATGATATCTATCAGGAATCTGCGGAAGGAGTATCCGGGAGTCACGCCGCTTAAGGATGTGACTGTCGATATAGGAAAGGGAGAGGTCATCTCCATCATCGGGCCTTCGGGTACGGGAAAATCGACGCTGCTTCGCTGCATAAACCTTCTCGAGCGTCCGACATCAGGATCGATAACGATCGATGGAGAGACCATCACGGATAAGGGATGCAAGGTCCATCTGGTCAGGCGCAAGATGGGGATGGTATTCCAGTCATTCAATCTCTTCATGAACAGGAACGTCATCGAGAATATCATGATGGGGCCCGTATCGCTTCTGGGGAAGACCAGGCAGGAGGCTTATGACAGGGGCATGGATCTGCTGCGCATGGTGGGGCTGGCTGATAAGGCGCTCTCATTCCCCGATGAGCTGTCTGGCGGCCAGAAGCAGCGTGTCGCAATAGCCCGGACCCTCGCCATGGATCCGGAAATCGTGCTGTTCGATGAGCCGACGAGCGCGCTTGATCCTACGATGGTCGGGGAGGTCCTGGCCGTCATCCGCAGCCTTGCGAAGCAGGGGCTCACGATGATGATCGTCACTCATGAGATGAAATTCGCAAGGGATGTATCGACTCGCGTGTTCTATATGGATCAGGGGGAGGTGTACGAGGATGGAACGCCTGAGGAGATCTTTGATAACCCCAGGAAGGAGAGGACGAGGCAGTTCATCCGTCGTCTCAAGGTGTTTGAGGAGACGATAACCTCGCGGGATTTCGATTTCATAGGCATCAACAGCCGCCTTGAGGAGTTCGGCAGGCGTCATATGATGCCGCAGAGGCTCATAAATGGGATGCAGGTTGTATTCGAGGAGCTTTGCGTGCAGACGATAATGCCGCTGATGGCTGATGATTTCTGCCTGCAGATACTCTCCGAGTATTCCGAAGAGTCTGGATCCGCTGATGTGCGTATCCGCTACAGCGGTGATCCGTTCGATCCGATGGAGCGTGTCGATGAGCTGTCGATGATGATAGTCAGGGGCGTTGCCGAGGATATCTCATACAGGGAGATCGATGAGGACGGATACTCATCGGAGCTCTCGATGCGGCTGATATCAGGGGAGAGATCATGATGCCTCCCGATATGGAAGGCCATGGTGATCTGTTCCACCTCAACGAGGAGCAGGCGAACCGCTATACGGCTGCCTGCCTCCGGCTTGCATCCCTCATTGCCGCGCTGATATGGATACTGAATATAGCGGGGTTCTTCATCGTCGACAGGACGATGATGAATATGATAATGCCGCTATCCATATTGCTCTTCCTTGTTCCTTCTGTCCTTGAGAAGGCTGGGATGAACGGCAGGAAGGAGACGAAGTACCTGATGATAGGGTGCTTCGCGCTTGGGATCGCTATGCTCTCGGCGGTGCTGACCATGCATGCGGTCCTAGCCTGGAGCTGCCCGATAATACTCTCATGCCACTACTATTCCCCCAGGGTGACCCGCTTTACGACCTTCGCGGTGCTTTCGCTGATGCTTGTGACATTCTATCTTGGCCTTGCCATCGGCGTATGGGACAGCAATGTCATGCACGCTGTCGAGGATCCGGGAAGCGCATCGCAAAGGCTTGGGTATATAGGGCGCCATATGTCCACCGGTGACAATATATATGTCCGTGGCTTCAACTTCTACTATCTGCCTCGCGCGATGATACTGGTGCTTGTCCATCTCATCTCAATGACGCTGTCAAGGCGTACCCATGCTCTTGTCTCGATGCAGGATAGGCTTGTCAGGGATACCGAGCGCATCCGTGCCGAGCTTGATATAGCTACCGAGATACAGACCTCGGTGCTTCCTTCCACGTTTCCTGCTTTTCCTGACCGTGAAGAGTTCGATATCTTCGCCTCGATGACGCCTGCCAAGGAAGTCGGCGGGGATTTCTATGATTTCTTCATGGTCGATGAGAACCACCTTGCCGTAGTGATGGCTGACGTTTCCGGCAAGGGTGTGCCTGCAGCTCTCTTCATGATGATCGGCAAGACGCTTATAAAGAACCATACGATTCCGGGACGTACTCCCGGCGAGGTGTTCACCATCGTGAACAGGCTTCTCGCGGAATCAGACAAGGAGGGTTTCTTCATCACGGCTTTCGAAGGCGTGCTGGATCTTTCATCTGGAGAATTCCTGTATGCCAATGCTGGCCATGAGCCTCCGTTCATATCGCGTTCAGGATCACCGTTTGCCGCTGAGCGTGTGACACCGGGCTTCGTGCTTGCCGGGCTGGATGACACTGTGTACAAGACAGGCCGGATCATGCTTTCTCCAGGTGACAGGCTGTTTCTCTATACCGATGGGGTATCAGAGGCAGTCGGAACCGATGATTCGCTCTTTGGCAGGGATCGGATCGGAAAGGCGCTTCCTGTTTCAGGTACGGTATCTCCTGAGAACATCGTCAGAGCGATGGTCGATAGCCTCAGATCGTTCACTGCCGGACGCGATCAGGCTGATGATATAACGATGCTCTGCCTGGAATATAGGGCAGGGAAAGGCTTTGATAGGTAGGAAGTATGGACTTTTCTCTTGATAACGCCAGCATAGTTGCCATCAATGATGAGCTGGAATCATTCCTCGTGGCCGGAAAGGCTGAGGAGAAGAACAGGCTCCGCATACAGCTTACTGCTGAAGAGATACTCCTGAAGTATCAGGAACGCTTCGGAGAGGGAATCCGGACAGGGGTAAGATGCATCAGGCGGCTTGGCCGCATGCGGATAGAGCTTTCATTCGACAGCGAGCGTTTCAACCCTTTCGAGGAGGATGGGGAGGAAGAGGGCATCGTGCTTCATAGCCTCCTTACGAGCATGGGGGCAGCCCCGCTATGGCAGTATCGCAACGGTCGGAATATAATCACGTTCACGCCACGCAAGAAGAAGCGTTCCCAGATGGTGTATATCATCGCCGCTGTCCTGCTGTCCTTTGCCTGCGGCCTTCTCTGCCGTGTCCTGCCGGATGGCGTCGGTATATTCTTCTCTTCCCAGGTTGTCTCCCCGCTTCTTGGTGCGTTCATGGGCCTGCTCTCTGCCGTATCCGGACCTATGATATTCTGCTCCGTGCTGATAGGCATCTGCAGCATAGGAGATACTGCGACGCTTGGCCGCATCGGCAAGCTGATGATGTCACGATTCCTCATCATGACGCTGCTGCTGAACGTGCTTGTGACGCTGATATATCTGCCTTTCTTCGATCTTTCATCGCTTGGAGGCAATGCGCTTGACTTCTCATCTATCCTTGATATGCTGCTCGGCATCGTCCCCGGAAACCTCTTCACTCCATTCACCGAGGGAAATCCACTGCAGATCATATCGGTTGCCGTGATGCTTGGAGTATCGATCGTGGTGCTTGGGCAGAAGGTTGCTACCGTCACGTCATTCTTCGAGCAGGCCGACTATATCATCCAGCTTCTGATGGAGGCCGTCAGCACCCTTGTCCCCTTCTTTGTCTTCGGGAGCATCTTCAACATGATCGTGGACAGCGATTTCGGCGTATTGATGAGTTCTTCCAAGTTCATACCGATCATGCTTCTGGGCGATCTCGTGATCATCATCGTATATATCCTGATGGTCTCTGTGAGGAAGGGCATAAGGCCCATGCTGCTCATCCGCAAGATAGCTCCTACGTTCCTTATAGCCATCACTACCGACTCCTCTGCCGCTGCCTTCTCAACGAACACCGAGTGCTGTGAGAAGGATCTGGGCATCGATAGGAAGATCATCAGCTTCGGCATTCCCCTTGGACAGGTGGTGTTCATGCCTGGGGCTTCGATACTCTTCCTTGCTGCGGCCTTCTGCATGGCAGAGGTCTATGGCGTGCCGATATCGCTGCCATGGCTTCTGAGTGCCATCATCATTACGTTCGTGCTGGCGGTTGCCGCTCCTCCGATACCTGGCGGTGCGCTCATATGCTATACGATGCTGATGACGCAGCTGGGCATTCCCGATGAGGCCATCGCAATCGCCATCGCGTTTAACGTGATCCTCGAATTCGTAGCTACCGCATTCAACCTTGCCTGTCTCCAGCTGGAGCTTGTCGAGCTTTCCGGCGAGCTTGATATGCTGGATATGAAGGTTCTCAGAAGTAATTGGAGGCAACCGAAATGATCAGCTTCGTTATCTGTCTTTCCGTGCTTATCGCGGGGTATTTCGTCTATGGACGACTTGTGGAGGATGTGTTTCACCCAGATGACAGGGAGACTCCTGCCGTGCGTATCGATGATGGTGTCGATTACGTCGTGATGCCTGAATGGAAGCTCTTCCTGGTACAGCTGCTGAACATAGCGGGACTGGGACCGATATTCGGCGCGATGCAGGGCGCGCTATGGGGACCTGTGGTCTTCCTGTGGATCACTCTGGGTACGATATTCGCCGGCGGGGTCCATGATTATTTCTCAGGCATGCTCAGCGAGCGCAATGACGGCTATTCGATATCCGAGGTGACGGGAATCTACATGGGAGGGATCATGAAGAATGTGATGCGTGTGTTCTCCGTCGTCCTCCTTGTGATGGTTGGTACGGTGTTCGCTGTCGGACCGGCAGGGCTTGTGGTCGAGCTTATAGGCAATTCCGGCGCAGATGAGGGAAGCTTCCTTCTAAATACCCGCATGTGGATCATCGTGATCCTCGCTTATTACTTCATAGCCACGTTCGTCTCGATCGATAAGATCATCGGAAAGATATATCCGATATTCGGCATCTGCCTCATCATCATGGCCATTGGCGTGATCTTCGGCATATTCACGGATCCTGATTATTCGATTCCGGAGATATGGTCCTCATTCAGGAACATGCATCCCGACCAGACGCCTGTCTGGGCATTCATGTTCATAACCGTGGCATGCGGTGCGATCTCCGGCTTCCATGCCACGCAGTCTCCTCTGATGGCTCGCTGCATGAAGAGCGAGAGGCAGGGACGTTTCGTGTTCTATGGGGCAATGACCGCCGAAGGCGTGATTGCCCTTATCTGGGCAGCCGCCGGCTGTGCTATCTATGAGGTCTCAGGAGGGCTTTCCACCGGTCTTGCCGCGGCTCTCTCCTCAGGCCAGAGCGCGGCTATCTACGATGTCTGCTCCAGGACGATGGGAGGTGTGGGCGTAGCGCTTGCCATGATCGGAGTCATCGTGTGCCCGATAACATCTGGGGACACTGCGTTCCGTTCCGCCCGTCTCACGATAGCTGACTGGATAGGACTGGATCAGGACGATTGGAAGAAGCGCCTTGCCCTATGCGTGCCGCTTCTTGGCGCAGGCCTGATCATAAGCTTCCTTGATTACTCAGTCGTGTGGAGGTACTTCAGCTGGACAAATCAGACCTTGGCGATGATCGTGCTGTGGACGGCAAGCATGTATCTGTTCCTTGAGGGAAAATGCTTCTGGCTTACTGCAGTACCTGCCTTCTTCATGTCAGCAGTCTCCGCAACGTACTTCTTCTCGGCCCCGGAATGCCTATCGCTGCCGACCGCCTTCGCGTATCCTGCGGGCATCATAGCAGCGGTATTGTTCCTCTCGCTGTTCCTTGCTGTCATCAGGAAGAAGAGGATCTCTGCCTGATATGCCTCTTTTCCGTCCTGTGCCTCTGTCATCATCAATCCTCCCTGCTGACGTGCTGGATAGGGATGCTTCCTCGGCAATGCGTTTCGGACCGGCAGGAGTCGGAGACAAGGCCGTGTATCTCGGAACCTTCCTGCTTGAGAGGCACAGGTACATTCCGTATGAGGCAGTCCGTAGGATATATAAGCGCATCGCGATGACTAAGGGAGGCTTCTCTGGCCGTGGCGCGTTCGCTTCTGCCTCTTATCTCGTCGTCGAGCTTAACGAGGGAGGCGAGCGCTCCTGCTATATCGGGAGGGAGGATGTCGTGGATAGCCTTCTTGCTGCGGTGATGGCTAGGGCTCCATGGCTCTCATTCATGAGCGAGGCGGCTGAGGAACGCGTCAGGAGGAGGCGGGAGGAAGAGGCTTCCCGGATGAGCAGGGATCTTTGCGAGGATGCGAAGGCGCTCATCAGGGAGCTTAGGCTCGAGCGTCTGTTCCTGGAGAAGGAGCCTTCTCTCTATACCGCGCTTTCCATCGCTTCCAGACGCAGGCGTTCCGAGGATATCTCGAAGCCTGCGCTGCGCTATGTGGCTACGGCAATCGTCCTTCTCGGTGCAGCAGCATCTGCCTATGGAGTGTTTTCAATGATTAATGACGGCTTTGGGAATTCATCTTATATTGCCATATTCGGTATCGCGTTGGTGTTTCTCTTCTCCGGGCTTTCCGTCATGCCATCCGGACGTGACAGCCATCGTATGATACTGCGGAGATTGGATGATGCGGTAAGGGCGATGGGGGAGTATATCAAGGGATATCCTGGATTCCTTCTGCCTCCGCATTATGCCCATCCTGTGGTACTGGCAAGGGTGATGCGGATCGTGGAAGAAGGGCGTTCCGCTGACTGGGATGAGGCATTCGGTATCATGAAGGATGAGCTTAAGGCTATCGATGGCTCCTGCAGCGTCTCGCAGGAAGAGTATGATGAGATCATGGCCATCAAGCCGATGTTCCTGATACATGGATGGGAGTGATTCCGGCTTGCCTCGCTAGCTTTGCCAGAGAGCCTCTGATAAGCAGTGGATTGATGGCTGCCTGAGTGAAGGAGCTTATGGAGAAGGGGATCATCGCTCGTGTCGTCCCCGTTCTCGGCAACACGGGATGCTTCATCTGCGTGGAAAAATAAAGTATTGCCAGATAAGGTGTTGACTACCCATTGTCTTTGTGGTAATTTCTTTAAGCGCTGTCGGCCTTACGACAGCCGTTTGATTGATAACTTCATTGAATGGAAATGTTTGGAGGAATAAATGTCTAATAGGTCCGTTGAGAAGAGAGAGCGTCAGGAGGCTAAGCGCCGCCTTCGCAACCATGCTGCTAAGAGCACGATGCGCACAGCTATCAAGAAGTTCAATGCTGCGGTAGCGGCTGGAGATAAGGCTGAGGCTGAGAAGGCGATGGCTCTGAGCTGCAAGCTCCTTGATCGTGTTTCCGGCAAGGGCATCATCCACAGGAATACGGCAGCTAGGAAGAAGAGCAGACTCGCACACGCATATAACAAGATGGTCTGATTTCAGATAAATCCTGAAGGGAGTACATCATGGATCAGAAACTGACAAAGGCAACCATCATTGAGAATATCCATCAGAAGCTTGGCCTCAATCGTACTGATATCCATCAGGTGATCGATGAGCTTTTCGAGGAGATCAAGGATGGCCTGAAGGATAATCGCGTAATCGAGCTGCGCGGATTCGGAACGTTCGAGGTCCGCATCCGCAAAGGCCGTGAGAAGGCCCGCAATCCTAAGACTGGTGACGTCGTGTCTGTCGACAGGCATGGTGTCGCGCTCTTCCGTGCCGGAAAGGAACTCAAGGATTTCGTCTGGGATATCACGACGGATAACAAAGAGGTATGACAGCCTTGGAAGGAAATGCTTTGGATTTTTCCCGAAGAAGAAGCCTCAGGACCATCGGTTCTGAGGTTCTTGCTTTACTTTTATCTGCGTTTGCCTTGTCGATAGCCTCCCCAGGCTTCATGTCTGAGCGAGGCCTGTGGCTCATCGCGTTCGTTGCCCTGATCCCGCTGTTCGCCGTAATACGGAATACCTCATGGAAGGTCGTATGGGCCTATGGCTTCCTCTATGGCTTCGTCTTCTACATATTCTTTGCCTACTGGCTCAAGGGGTTCCATGCGCTGGCAATACTCCTGATCCCTATAATCAAGGGAGGGGAGATGATCCTGCTGTTCCTGGCGCTGAAGGCCGCGGATTCCTTCTTCCGGCGCTTCGGATGGTTCTTTCAGTCCATTATCTGGGTCGCTTATGCCTATCTGGCCGAAAGCTGGTTCGCAGGTATCCCATACGGGAATATCGCATATGCGTTCTATCGCTTCACGCCATTCGTGCAGATCGCTGATATCACGGGAATCTGGGGAATAATATTCCTTGCCATCGTTCCTCAGACCTTTCTCGGACGCTATGTATCGGATTACCTCTATGGCAGGCCCCAGGGCTTCATGGCGTATCTGAGGTCGAATATCATCCTGATTGCCATCTGGGCGGTGCTTATGGTGCTGACCTTCATCTACGGCGGGGTGAAGATGAGCGAGTGGAGGAACAAGGAGAGCGACAGGATATGGGACGTTGTCGCTGTCCAGCATAACCATGATTCATGGCAGGGCGGGTATACGACCTATCTTCATAACTTCAATAACCTGCGCCGCCTGTCCCTGGAGGCGCTTGCCGCTACCGATCCTGATATCGTGATCTGGAGCGAGACAGCGTTCGTTCCCTCTGTTGCCTGGCATACGAAGTACTCCGTCGAGGGTTCTGGATATGAGCGGACGGCCGCCATGGTCGATGAGTTCGTCTCGTTCGCGTCCAATCTCGGAGTTCCTCTCGTGACCGGCAATCCAGAGGGCGTGATCAAGGATCCATCGCTTCCTCCGATCCTTGAGGATGGCTCTACCAACCGCACTGATTACAATACCGTCATCCTCTTCGATGAGGGAGAGATAAAGGAGACGTACCGCAAGCAGCATCTGGTGCCGTTCACCGAATATTTCCCTTATGAGGAGGAGCTTCCCTGGCTTTATAATCTCCTTCTTGCCAATGACTACAACTGGTGGGAGCAGGGCGATGAGCCTGTGGTCTTCGAGGCTGATGGCGTTAAGTTCTCGACTCCTATATGCTTCGAGGACACATTCGCCGATATAAGCGCTGGATTCGTCCGCAACGGTGCCGATGTGATCGTCAACATGACCAATGACAACTGGTCGAAGCGTGTGTCTGCAGAGCTGCAGCATGCGGCGATGGCGTCGCTGCGCAGCGTGGAGACGAGGAAGTCGATGATCCGTGGTACCAACAGCGGCATAACCTGCCTTATCACTCCAGAGGGTACGATACATGATGAGATGGTCCCGTTCGAGATGGGATGGAAGCTCTATCATGTACCGGTCTATACCCATGAGAGCAATCCTGACACGTTCTTCGTCACGCATACCAACCTCTTCGCGCATATTGCCGTATATGCCTCCGAGGCTATCCTTGCGATCGGTGCGGTGATGAGGATCGTTGAGAAGCTGAGGTCGAGGTCGAAGTGAAGGCTAGCTTCATCATAATCGGTACGGAGCTTACCCGCGGTATCATCCAGGATAGCCATGGCTCCCTCCTTTCGAGGGAGCTTACCCACATGGGAATATATGTCTCTGAGATCGTAGAGGTCCCTGATGATGGCAGCATCGAGAAGGTGCTTGAGGCCCTGATGCGCAACAATGACATCGTGATCATAACGGGCGGCCTTGGCCCTACGTCGGATGATATGACGCGGCCTGTCATCGCGGCTGCGGCTGGAGTTCCGCTTGTCCGTAGCGAGGATGCCTGGAATCATATGCTCGAGACGCTGGGGGAGCGTGCCTATGGCCCGAACTCGCGCCAGGCGATGATTCCGGAGGGCTTCAGCCTCATCAGGAACGATAATGGTACGGCTCCAGGCTTCTATGGCTATGGCGGCAGCACGCTCCTGATCTCGCTTCCAGGGCCTCCGCGTGAGATGCATCCGATGCTCTATGAGTCCGTGCTTCCACTGCTTCGCGATAAGCTCGATCTCCCGCAGGCCGAGCGTGATGAGTATACCTCGTTCATAACCGCTGAGGCAAAGCTTGAGGAGCTTTATGAGGATGCTGATTGCTCTCTGGACTGGGGAACGCGCTTCCAGGATTACAGGATCTCCCTGTATGTCTCAGGAAAGACGAAGGCCGATAGGGATAAGGCCATAGCGAGGCTTAGAGACAAGCTGGGAGAGTACCGCATAGTCGAGGGAGATGCGGATGCACTTACGATGGCTATCGATGCCCTCCGACGTAGCGATTCGACCGTGTCCGTGGCCGAGAGCTGTACCGGTGGCCTTCTCTCCATGCTTCTTACCGAGAGGGCTGGCGCCTCTGAATACATGCTGGGCTCTGTCACATCCTATGCCGCATCGGTGAAGGCCGATGTGCTTGGCGTCCCTGAGTCTGTCATCAGGGAGAAGGGAACGGTCTCTCCCGAGTGCGCGATAGCGATGGCTGAGGGGGTTCGCCGCCTTACTGGGTCTGATTACTCCGTATCGGTTACAGGCGTCGCTGGGCCTGATGAGGACGAGGGCAAGAGCGTCGGAACCGTGCATCTCGGTTTCTCCTCCGCTCGCAGGGAGAGCGTTGCGATCTCTGTCCATTTCTCCTCATGGGGTCGTGCCTCGATAAGGCGTAAGGCGGCTGTCACTGCCCTCCTGCTTCTTTCGGCATATGTCTCTGGCGAGGATATCGGGCGGATAGCCTCTGGCTGGAAGGAGATATGAGAACGGTGCCTGGTGCGCCAGGTGCCGTTGACTTGCTTTCATGATGGTAATATCATGCAGATATCTGATGGCCTTCATCCGAGAAGGCATTTTCAATAGCTGAGATTTTCACTGGAGTAATTAATGTCAGATTACATCGAAGAGACCGATGGCGTTCCATCTGAGGACGTTGTCGCGGATTCCACGGAGAAGAAGCCGGCGAGGTCGCCTAGAGGCAGGAAGCCGAAGGCCGCTGCCTCTGCCGATGGCGCTAAGCGCAAGATAACGATACGTAAGCGGACCAAGGTAACGGTACGCAAGAGCGATGATGAGACATCAGAGCCAGTTGAGATGACTGAGATTCCTGTGGCTGAGGCCGTCGAGGATGTTCAGGTACCTCCTGCTGCCGAAGAGGGCATGGAAATGGCTGCTCCTGCAGAGGAGATCGCTGCCTCGGATGCTCCGGCGGAGACTCCTGCTGATGCCCAGCCTGCTGCGGAGGATGCGGATGTGCGTCCTCAGCAGGGAGAGAGAGGTGATCGCGATTTCCGTTCGCATCGTGATAAGCGGATGAAGAACGGCAAGAACCGCAGGGTAATGGAGGAGCTTCCCCCTGAGGTGAACATAGATGAGCATCCAGATGCTCCGCGGCTTTATATCTCCCTTCTTACGGCTCTTCCGCTTGATCAGCTGAGAGCCCGCGCAAGAGAGGCAGGTATTCCGGAGGATGTGATCCTTGACTGCAGGAAGCAGGATCTGATTGCCAAGATGCTGCGCCTTCATTCGGCGTCAGGCGGCGCTCTCTTCGTCGAGGGAGTGCTGGAGATCCTTCAGGATGGAAGCTTCGGCTATGTGAGATATGCGGTGAATAACTATCTTGCAGGAACGGAGGATGTATATATCTCCGCATCGATCATCAAGGCGGTAGGCCTTAAGACCGGTGACTTCATCCTCGGACAGATAAGGGCTCCAAGGGAAGGTGAGAAGAGCGCTGCCGTGATAAGGGTCCTGAAGGTCAATGACGAGGAGCCGAGGATGGCGAAGGTCCGCGCTCCGTTCGATTCCCTCACCCCGATCTTCCCAGATGAGAGGCTAAGGCTTGAGACGGTGCATGACAGCGTGCCTTCCGATCTGTCCACCCGCGTGGTCGATCTCTTCTGTCCGATCGGCAAGGGGCAGCGTTCGCTCATCGTTGCTCCTCCTCGTACAGGTAAGACAGTGCTGATGCAGAAGATCGCCAATGCGATAACCGAGAACCATCCAGAGGTCACACTGATGGTGCTGCTTGTCGATGAGAGGCCTGAGGAGGTCACTGATATGACCCGCAACGTAAAGGGAGAGGTCATAGCCAGCACCTTCGATGAGCAGGCCCAGCATCATGTGCAGGTTGCAGAGATGGTGATAGAGCGGGCCAAGAGGCTCGTGGAGTATAAGAAGGATGTCGTCATCCTGCTTGATTCGATCACCCGCCTTGCCCGCGCGTACAACCAGACAGTCCCTGCATCGGGAAAGATCCTCTCCGGAGGCGTCGATTCAAACGCTCTTCATAAGCCAAAGAGGTTCTTCGGAGCGGCCAGGAATATCGAGGAGGGAGGATCGCTGACGATCATCTCGACAGCGCTCATCGAGACCGGATCCAGGATGGATGAGGTTATCTTTGAGGAGTTCAAGGGCACTGGAAACAATGAGATCGTCCTTGACAGGAAGATGGCCGATAACCGCCGCTTCCCGGCCATAAACATCAAGAAGTCGGGTACGAGGCGCGATGATCTTCTTCTCGCTGAGGATGTGAGGTCTCGTGTCTATCTGCTGCGTACGGCATTCGGCAATCTCGATGATATGGATATGTCCGTGAGCATAATTGACAAGATGCGGAAAACAAACAACAATAAGGAGTTCCTCGACTCGATGAATACACCGGCGAGGATGGCATGAGGTCCCTTGCCTGTGAAAGCAGGCGATATTACATAGACCGGAGGAAAATGAGATGAAGAAAGACATCCATCCTGAGTACACCTTGCAGGAGATCCATTGCTCATGCGGCAATGTGATAAAGACGAAGTCCACGTCGAAGAACCTTCACGTTGAGATCTGCTCTGCGTGCCATCCGTTCTTCACGGGTACGCAGAAGCTTGTCGATACCACTGGACGTGTCGAGCGCTTCAACAAGAGGTACAACAGGACTACGAACTGAGTGTTCGATATCCAGAGAGAGGAAGCCGGGCTTTGATTCGCCCGGCTTCGTCTTTCATGCTTGATCCAAGTCAGTCGTCAAGATGCATCAGCTTTGCTGGCGTTCTTTTCGCCATCGTATCTATCTCATCCTTGCTGAACCCGTATTCATCCATGAGGATCTTCAGGAACGTATAGACGCCGTTTACGGGGGATTCGAAGATCTTCTGCCCCATATCCGAATCGACGACGAACTGCTCTACCGGTATATTGCTGAAGAGCTTCTGAAGGAAGTCGTGATTGCCTACGAAATCAGCCGCGGTCTTCTTACCCGGCAGGAACGATATGGCTGTCAGCTCTATATATGCTCCAAGCCCAGCCCACCGGATTATATCCTCGGCATGTACCTCGAATCCGTAATAAGGATGGTTCACGAGTATGGGTACTCCAAGCTCGCGGCCTCTCCTTACCACTGCATCCTGTTCCTCCCTGGAGCCATGGCCTGTCGCTAGGATAGGCGGTTTCTCCAGCTTGGATATGAACTGCAGAAGATCCTCCACTTCCTGTGTCAGATTCCCGTTCTCATCCAGCTCATGGATAGGTGTCTCGTCTACGAGCATTCCCTTGGCTCCGATGAACTGCCGTCCTTCATAGTAGCGGATATGGTTCGCTGCCGATATCGTCGGAAGCGACACATATTTCGCTCCTAGGGCAACTGCGGCATCAACGGCCTTGAGGTTTATCCCTCCCACGCTGTTGTTGAGTATGATGCTTCCATAGGCCTTTGTGCTGACCTTTCCCTCCAGGAGGGAATTCGACTGTATTGCGGTCATCATCGATGGGAAGTAGTGATCCTTCGTGATGAACGCCCTGCAGCCAACCTTGTCTGCCTCTATCGCGAACTCTCCTGTATTGAAGAGCCTCTGGACATTGGACGGACCATTATGGACATGTATGTCCACATATCCTTCAAGAAGATCCCTCATGCTGCCTCCTTATACGAATTCCACGGTATCCTTCGTGATCTGCGTTTCCATCGGTTTCTTGCCCTGAGCGAGCAGGCGGAAATAGTTATCCTTCTCATACTCCAGCCTCTCAGGATAGAAGATATCGAGGTTCCAGCAGCAGTACGTCGCCTCGGATGCATTGTATCCATGAGGTACTCCTGACGGGCAATAGGCGAAGAAGCCGGGTTCTGAATCGTATTCGACGCCATCGACGATTGCCTTTCCGTCTCCCTGCGGTACGAGCAGAAACTGCTCATGTACATGATGATGCTCTGGAGCCTGCGGTGCTCCTGCTGGTATCATATGCAATGCTACTGAGCAGTTGTCCCCTGTGAAGAAGTACCTCATGGTCCCGAATTTCTTTTCAGGATTGGGGCAGTAGTACTCCTCTGAATTATAGAAATTGCCTACGACTATCTGATTTATACCTTTCTTTGACATCCTTTCCTCCTTTGATATCAGCGGTACTTGTCGAAGGATGTGGCTATATCCTTCAGCGCTTTCTTGAATATCGACATGTCGGTGGAAATCGACATGTACAGCATTCCCATCTCGATGAATTTGGCGAACTCATCTGGATTGAACACGATCGTTCCTACAATCTTCTTGTGTTCCAACCCGACTCTCGTCACATGCTTTATCGCATCCATCACTTCCTTGCACCTTACCTCTCCGGGATGCCCCATCGCCTGCGAGAGATCGCCTGGGCCGATGAAGAGCGCATCGACCCTGTCTATGCTGCAAAGCTCCTCTATATGGTCTACCATCTCCACTGTCTCGACCTGGGCTATGAATAGAGTGTTCTCATTGGCATAGCTGAAGTACTCCTTATTGCTGCCGAATCCATAATCGTTCGCCCTCTGATCTGTACACATGCCCCGCCTTCCAAGCGGATAGTATTTCGAGAACGATGCTCCATAGCCGGCAACCTCTGCATCCCTTAGGCTAGGAATCTGTACTGCTCCTGCTCCTACATCAAGCGCATGCAGCACGGAATACTCGGTACAGTCTGGAACCCTGACAACGCTGCTCATGCCAGATATATCAGCAGCCCTGATCATGTTTTCCAGCTCATGGAAGGTGTACGTACCATGCTCTGCATCGAATATCACATAATCGAATCCGGCATGTCCGAAGCATTCTATGAGACGTGGTTCATTGACTTTGACGAATGTTCCGAATACAGGCTTCCCTGCCTTCAGCTTCCTCACCATCGCATTGTTAGTCACGGCAGTCTCCTTATACCGTTATGAGCTCTGGATGGGTCGGGGAGGGGAATATCTGCAGTATTGTCACTCCTTCCGGTGACTCTCTCAGGTCAAGTCCATGATCGATGCCGGGTGCCGCATACCAGTGGCTGCCCTTCCTCACGGGGAATCTCTTTCCATCCATTATGACCGTTGCATGGCCTTCGAGCATTATCGTGAGCTGTTCCACGTCCTTATGCCTGTGGCCAGATGGGGTAGGCGCGTACATTCCGCACTTCTCAGGATGCATCCTCATGAAGCAAAGGGTGAGGTTTCCTCCGCTGACCTCGAATTTCTCGATTCCGGGCTTTACGACGGTCCATTTCTCCTTGTTGTAGTTTCCGATGATTACTCCATTTTCAAGTATTTCCATATTTCCTCCTATTTGTTAGCCTGAATAGCCTGTGAGTCTTGGTAGCCAGAGAACGATATCCTCGGGCAGGAATGACAGTACTGATATGACCAGGATGGCCCCGATGGCGAATGGCCAGATCTGCTTGCACAGCTTACGGAACGGAATGCCTGCGATGTTGGACGTGACGAACAGTACTACGCCTACAGGCGGCGTGATGTATCCGATCGTAAGCATGCATGAGAACATGATTCCGAAATGCACCGGGTCGAAGCCTATGGCCATGCCGAGCGGGAATAGCACTGGGTTGAATACCATTGCCATCGTTCCGTTATCGAGAAGGCATCCGCCTATCATGAGTATGATCAGTATGATCAGCGTTATGAGCGCGCGGCTTTCCGTAATCGATGTGATGGCTGCTGTGAGCTGGGCAGGGATTCCGCTTCTTGTCATGCTCCATGCGATGACTCCTCCGAATGATATCATCAGGAGTATTCCTCCGCCGACTACGGCAGACTTCAGCAATACCTTAGGCATGGCCTTCCAGTCCATCTCATGGTATATGATCGATGCTATGATCGCACATACGCAGGAGACAGCTCCCGATTCGGTCGCGGTGAAGAATCCTCCAATGACTCCTCCCATGATCACACCGGGTACCAAAAGGGCCGGCAGTGCTGTGATGAAGTTCCTTCCCAGCCTTCCGAGGTTCGCACGATCCACGCTCTTCTTGTATCCGCGCTTACGGGCATAGAATGCTATCAGGACGCAGAACATGAGCGCAAGGAGTATGCCTGGAAGTATTCCCGCTACGAACATCGCCTTGATCGATGTATTCGTAAGCATGCAGTACATGATGAATGATGTGCTTGGCGGGATGATCGGTCCAAGGATGGATGAGGCTGCTACGAGAGAACCTGTGAACTCATCGTCATATCCATCATTCCTGAGCTCAGGGACAAGCACGCCGCAGAGCATCGAGCATACGGCGTTCGGGCTTCCCAGTATCGAGGACAGGATCGCTGAGATGATGACGGTAGCATAAGCCATTCCACCTTTCAGCCAGCCTATGAGCTCCCTAATGAACCCAAGCAGTCTCTTCGTCACGCCGCCTGCGTTCATTATCTCTCCTGCGAGTATGAAGAACGGCAGGCATGTCAGCGACGTATTGTTGATCTGATCGAAGAGGCGCTGGATTATCACAAGGTTGAATGCTGGATTTCCCAGGCTCATCGTGTGGATCGATCCCATTATCCCAAGTACGAATGCGATTGGTACGCCGATGATCAGGAGTACCACGAATGCAATAGCTGCTATTAACATCAGGATGCCTCCTTCTGCTCTTCCTTGCCATGGACTACTGCCGATATGAGACCGGGAAAGAAGTCGATGGTGAAGATCGTCATGAATATCAGGCCGGTGAATATCCCGTAGTAGGGGAATGCTCCCGAAAGTCCTGTCGACGTGCTTACGCTGTTCGCTACCGATGGAGAGATGATCTTCTTGTATGTCAGATATAGCAGGATGATGAAGAACACCAGCATGACAACGTTGACTATAAGCTTAAGGATATCGTTGGTTCTCTTGCTCAGCCTTGTTATCACCATATCAAATGACGTGAGGTTGTGATCGAAGTAGCCTGTAGCTCCTCCGAAATAGGCACAGAATACCAGCAGTATCCTTATGATCTCATCTGACCATATGAATGTCTTCCCGAAAAGATATCTGCGTACTACTTCGATGCACATGATCACAAGCATCGCAGCTACGGTAGCGACTGCGATCCATGAGATTACCTTCTTGCAGATAATCGCGAATCTGTGAAAGCCTTTTATCATTGCGCCTCCGTACTATTGTTCCTGAGCTCCAGCGCCTTATCTATGAAGGCCGCATACATGGGATCCTGTGCCGCAGTCTCCTCATAGAGCGGAGCCATCGCCTCGACCCAGGCATCCCTATCCTCTACCGTCACGAACTCCATACCGTTCGCAAGGCAGTCCTCTGTGCAGCTTGAATCCCAGTCATAGATGACTTCGGTCATGTAATACTCATCTGTCTCTGCGAACGTATCCATGATCAGACGTCCATAATGCTCAGGCATCCTGTCGAGGGTTGCGTTCGATATGAGTGCAAAGGAGAGGTAGGGATAGAACCCGATCTCGGTGAAGTACTTCACTATTTCATAATGCTTCTGCATCGAGATGGACGTTGCATTTATTTCCTCTCCATCTACGACCTTGTTCTGAAGGGCTGTGTAGGTATCAGTATATGCAACACTCACAGGATTCGCTCCGACGAGCTGCAGGGCATGGTCGATGGTAGGATTGCCTGCCGTCCTGATCTTCATTCCCTTGATATCCTCAAGCTTCGTGATTGGCTTGTCCACAGTACCGAATCCCCTCATGCCGAATTCTGTCATCGATACGATCGTGACACCTTCCAGCTCATCGCTTGTCCTCTGCCTGATTGCCTTCCATTCATCCGACTGCATCACTGCCCATTCGTGCTCGTAGGAATCAATGAGGAATGGCAGCGTGAATACCTCAAGATGTGGGACATACATCGATACGGTGCCCACCGATGCTCCTGTCATGTCCACTGATCCTTCCATGCACTGGGCGAATGTGCTGGACTCGTTTCCTAATGCGCCGTTGAATACCTGCTCGATCACAAGGTGGCCATCCGATCTTTCCTTTATCAGTTCGATGGCCTTTGCCGTGGCGATGCCGCTTCCCGAGCCTGGGTTAGCGGTTGTTGCGAATGTCAGGTGGAAATCCTCTGTCCATTCCGCATCATCCCACCAGTTTTCCTTTGAGTAATCGACGTTTGATACCGCTGCCGTAGTGGATGCAGTGCTTCCTTCATCCTCGGCATCCTTCGTGCATGATGTCGTGACTAGTACCATCATCACGGCCAGAAGGATTAATAACGCCTTTCTCATGCCTAACCTCCTTTTAGGATTTGATATTTGATAAAATCCTAATTCCGATATTACCACACGCTTTCCCAAAGTCAACATAAAAAGACGTTGCACTCCGCGGCTTATGCGTTATTAAGATAATTGCTTTAATTATAAATTATTAATCTTCAATATCGTCTTGCAGATCTTGTTGTCCATTTTGCAGATTGGTGTTGCATTTTATGATTATTAGGATAAGAATAATCTTATATAAGATATATGATTTGATAAAATCTTGACCTTGGGGGTTGGTTTTACCATCTTATATTCAGAGGAAGGAGGCTATGAACTACCTTACTAAAGCAGATTATGCCTACGAGGCGATAAAGAAGATGCTTCTTAGCGGCCGTGTCAAAGCTGACGATCGTTTGGTCGTTGCCGATCTGGCAAAGGAGATTGAGGTATCTCCGATGCCTGTTCGAGAAGCGCTGATCAGACTTGCGCAGGAGAAGTTCGTAGAATTGATCCCTCATGTTGGTGCTCGTGTCATTACCTATAATCATGACAAGCTAAAGGAATTGCATCAGATAAGAAGCGAACTTGAATCTGTAGCTACAAGATTGCTTGCTCCGATTATAACAGATGAGCAGGTTGAACGTTTGAATGAGCTTATGGAGAGGGGCAAGAGAGCTGTCAGTGATGAGGACATTCACAGCTATTATGACTGGAATGGAGAGTTCCATCTGACAGTGGCAGGAATGAATCCGAATAAGACTCTTGCTGAGTATATAGAATCCTTGTGGGAAAGCATGAGTATCATATCAGCACGCTATGGAAGCAAGAAATGGCGAAAGGCCGAGTCATATGAGGAGCATAGGCTGTGGGTAGAGGCTTTGGCTACGCGGAACGCGGCGATGGCGGAGGCTGCCTGCCGGAGGCATTGCTCAGCCATTGGAGAGCTTAATATCGAGGATTATGTGATTGAATCCTGTGATGAGCATTGAATGGTTGTCGAATCCATGTGAGAGGGGCTGGCTTTTTCTTACGCTTGCAAAGATTGCGTTCATTTCCATATAATCCTCATATAGGGTGTATCAATGGAAGGCACAGCAAAGGCGCATCAGGGTGAATATGGCGTGGAGCCGGATGTACAGGTAGAGGTTCCTCAGGTAACAACGCTTCTAGGTGCATTCGCAGAGTATTGCAAGGGATTCTCCCTTACCAGCACGAACAGCCACGGTCTCAGGGTCGCGCTGACACGGCGTGATGATAATGCCGTAAGAGTCTTCAATGCCACGCGTGGAGAGCGCAAGAAGTTCCAGCTTTCTGCCTTGAAGGAGCGCAAGGAGGACAAGTGGGCCTCCATCGTCAAGGCGGTGTGCCAGGCCATGCTGTCGGCAGAGCTCGATATCAAGGGATTCGATATGACATTCAAGGGGCAGAGCGCAGTCGCCGATGCTCCTTCGATCGCCGCAGCCATCGTGTCAGGCATGGTATATGGCCTTAATTCGCTTTATTCGCTTTCTCTTGACGCAAATGCTATGATGAGGCTCGGCTTCAGCGTAAATCGATTCATGACACGGTATGGCTCAAGGCTGCGCGATCTCGTGACGCTCTTTACCTCTGAGCCAGGCAAGGTCATATTCTTCGATCTTGAGAGCTATGATTACAGCTCATATGATTATCCGTTCGTGGCGGAGAATGGCATAGGTTCATATTTCATAGACTGCTCCCTTCCTGAGGATGAGCTTTCAGGGGAGGTCGACATCTTCCGTGAGAACTGCGTCAAGGCCGTGAAGATGGCTGCGCCATCCCTGCCGATAGGCGAGAAGCTCCGTTCGCTCTCGGAGTGGGGTATCCGCCATCTGCATCTTCCTCTTCCTGAGGATCTGAAGAGGGCGCTCAGCTTCGTTGCAGAGGATTCTGCCTTCGCCAGGAAGGGACTTGATGCGATAAGGAACGGAGATGCCACGGCGTTCGGCAAGATCATGGCAGCAGAGCAGCGCAATCTCTCAGAGCTTGCCGATCTTACGTCTCCGGAGGTGGATTGGCTGGTCAAGCGCGGCTTCGAGGCCTCTGGCGTGAAGGGGATAACTGAGATATCCGTGGGGATATCCGGGACGCTTGTGGCATTGATAGAAAACGGGGCTGTAGAACAGTATAGGGCACAGCTGGAGGAATACGAGAGGATATTCGGATTCCATCCTATCATGAGGGAGTATGTGCCTTCACGCGGTATAAGGTTGGTAAGGCTGGATGAAGATCCTTCTCTCTAATGATGATGGCTTCGACGCCATCGGGATAAAGGTCCTTGATGATGTGCTCTCCTCCGCAGGTCATGAGGTGACTGTCGCGGCTCCGGACAGCGAGCAGAGCGGCAAGTCCCATTCGATGACGATACGGGGGCGCGTGAGGATCACGGAACATGGTCCGAGACGCTTCCATGTCTCAGGTACTCCTGCTGATTGCATCATCTACAGCCATCGCTGTTCGCTTTTCCCTTCGGTCCCAGACCTTGTAGTCTCCGGCATAAACAGGGGATATAACCTCTCTGCGGATATCATATACTCCGGCACCTGTGCCGCTGCGCGTCAGGCTGCCATCTATGGCATGAAGGCTATTGCGATCTCTGCCGAGGATGGCTGTGGGCTCGATACGTTCGACGCTGCGGCGCGTTATCTTCTTGATAACCTTGAGAGGCTTTCCTCTCAGATTCCTCCGATGACATTCATGAATATCAACGTTCCCTCCTCTTTTACAGGAGAGGCGGAGAAGGGTGGCATAGGCTTCGTGCATTATGAGGATGATGTGGTGGTTGTCTCTGACGATGGCATGGTAAAGGAGCTTGAGATCAGGGGTTGCGGCTTCAACCGCCAGGGGGCGGAGGGGCCTTACCGGGCTGATTTCGAGATATGCCAGTCAGGACGTGCAGCCGTTACCCTCGTCGATGTGCTTCCCCATTATTCTCCTGCGATGGCAGGGCTTGAGATATGAGCTGGGAGAGTATCTGCAGACGCTGCGGTCTCTGCTGCTTCTCCCGTACTATCTATCCTGATCAGGTTGTCGTTGACCTTTCTTCTCCATGTTCCTTCCTTGATGCCGGGACACGGCTCTGCACTGTCTACGATGAGCGTTTCGATATCTGTTCCGAATGTACGAAGGTAACTCCGCTGACAGCGATCATCGGCACGTCCCTGCCGCCATCATGTGCTTATATCGAGTGGGCCCGGCGCCATCATATCAGGCTGCGCCACGACAGGCCCATGATAGTGGAAGATGAACTTCCCGTCTCTGATTGACCATAGGGGCTAAAGCTAATACCTTACGTGTGAGGAAGGTTTATGGACAGATACGTATACCTTGATAATAATGGCACTACCCGCATGGCAGATGAGGTAGTGTCCTTCATCCATGAGAACGATGGATTATATGGTAATGCCTCAAGTATGCATACATTGGGCCGTCAGGCAATGAGCGGCATCGATTGGGCCCGGGGAGAGGTAGCGGAGCTGATCGGATCCGGAAAGGATGAGGTGATCTTCACTTCCGGAGCCTCGGAGAGCAACAATACCGTCTTCTCCGTCTTCCGTGATCGCATAGATGAGGGCAGCGAGCGGAGGAGGATCATCACTACGACTATCGAGCATCCTGCCTCGATGGAGACGGTGAAGTACCTGAGGAAGAAGGGTTATAGCATCGATCTATGTCCTGTGGACAGGATAGGCCGTGTGGATCTCGAGGCGATGGAGAAGCTTATCGATAGCGATGTCTGCCTCGTGTCGGTGATGCTTGGAAACAATGAGTCAGGGACGATTCAGCCTGTGAAGGAGATAGCATCGATTGCTCATGCGAAAGGTGCCTATATGCATACAGATGCGACGCAGGCAATCGGCAAGATACCTGTGGATGTGAATGAGCTGGGCGTGGATTATCTCTCGCTTTCTGCTCATAAGTTCTATGGTCCTAAGGGAATAGGTGTGCTTTATGCAAGGAAGGGCGTGCCTCTTGCTCCTTTCGTTCATGGAGGACATCAGGAAGGCGGCATGAGAGCCGGCACCTATAACAACCAGGCGATCTACGGGCTTGGCAAGGCGGCTGAGCTGGCACGGCTTTCCGTGCAGGAGGAGCATGATAAGCTATGGGCCATGAGGGAGGCGCTCAGGCACGGTATCGAGGAGAGGATCCCCGATGTCGTGGTGAATGGCTCCAATGATGAGTCTCTCTGCCTGCCGGGTACGCTCAACGTCTCGTTCCCTAGGGCAGAAGGGGAGTCGATACTACTCTATCTTGATCTTGAGGGGATAGAGGTATCCACAGGCTCTGCATGCGCCACAGGCTCTCTTGAGCCTAGCTATGTACTGCTTGCCGCAGGACTTCCCGTTGAGCTGGCGCATGGTTCCGTGCGCTTCTCATTCGGAAGGTATAATACGATGGAGGATGTCGATTACGTACTCGAGAAGCTTCCTCCGATCATAGAGAGAATCAGAGAGATGAGTACGAGGAAGGCGTGATATGGCTGATAGCTTCATGGCCCAGTGGGTATATACGGATACGGTAAAGGATCACTTCATGAATCCTCGTAACCTCTGGAAGGAGGGCGAGGATTTCGCTCCGGATGGAGTTGGAGAGGTAGGCTCCCTCGCCTGTGGCGATCAGATGAGGGTCGGCATAAAGGTGAAGGATGGGCGCATAGAGAGCCTGAGGTGGCTTACTTATGGCTGCGCCTCGGCAATCGCCTCAACGTCGATGATGAGCGAGATGGCTATCGGGATGACCCTTGAGGAAGCCTATCATATAACGCCGGAGATGATCACTGGCGCGCTTGGAGGGCTTCCTGAGCATAAGTTCCATTGCTCGGTCCTTGGAGATAAGGCCCTGCGTGCCGCGATTGATGATTACCTTGACCGCAATGGCATTGAGAATACGCTCAAGGGGACGACGGCGAAGGTCATCTGTGAGTGCAAGGGAGTTACCGACCATATGATCGAGGAGCTTGTAAAGAGCGATAAGGTCCGCACGTTCGAGGAGCTGCAGGAAGCCACTGGCTGCTGTACTGCCTGTGGCAAGTGCCGCTCGAAGATCCTGGACGAGCTTAACGAGTTCCTGCATATCTACGGGAAATGATCAGCGCCTATGCCGATATGGTGAAGGATGCGCTCTATCCCAGGAAGCGTGTCCTTACCAGGCGCAATAAGTATCTCAAGATCGTGAAGCCGCGTGATTTCTCTTCGGAGGAGATCCGAGGTCTCCGCGTGCGTCTTCGCCTGTCGGTCGGCATGTTCGCGGAGCTCCTTTCCGTCTCTGATAAGACAGTGGAGGCCTGGGAGGCCGGTACCAACACCCCATCAGGCCCGGCCCTGCGCCTCATGACGATGATCATGGCCTATCCTGATATCCTTGTCGATACCAGGACCTTCTATGAGACCGCCGACTAGAGTGCCCCGTATATCGAGCCGCCGATGAACTCCCTGAGGATCGAATCCGGTGGCACGTCCCCGCTTGGTGCAGGATATATGAGCTCAAGGAAGCTCAGGAGCCGCCTTGCAAGGGTGTATGCGCTTCCCGTGTCCCTCCTCACTGAGCGGAGCAGCGGTATTGCAAGCGGGGCAAGCACCGCCAGCTCATATTCAAGCGAGCTGTTTATCATGGCATCGGCATTGTTCTGATATGGGAAGATGTTGTTCTTCTCCCCGCGTTCCACGCTTGGCCATCTTGAGAGCGTCTCAACCGCATCAAGCCCTCGCGTACGGTTATCGCGGACCATGCGTCTGAGTATCCTGTTGTCCGTGGTGCTTATCCTTGACCTTGAGTCGAGATTCACCTGCGTCAGTGCCGATATGTATATCCTATAGGCCTTCTCATGGGGAAAGTCGGGCAGGAGGCCAGGATTGAGGCCATGGATGCCTTCGATTATGAGGATGGTGCTGTCGTTCATCCTTGATTCCTCTGCTGAGAACCTGGTTGCCTTTTCCTTGAATGAGTGGCAGGCCAGATGCACCCCCTTCCCGTCGAGGAGCGCGCCTATCTGCTCCCGAAGGAGCGGAAGGTTGAGTGATTCCAGCACTTCATAATCCTTCTCTCCGTTCTCATCGAGAGGGATCATGGCTGACTCATGATAGTAGTCGTCCAGTGATATCCTCATGCATTCGAAGCCATGGGCCCTCAGCTCATCGGTGAGCTTCATCGAGAATGTGGTCTTTCCTGACGATGAAGGGCCGGAGATGAATACTGCCTTGACCGTTCCTCTTGTCCTGATATCTGTGGCTATATCTGATATGCGCTTACGCTGCAATGCTTCCGAGAGCCTTATCGTCTCGGAGAGCGTCCCTTCTGCTATCTTCTTGTTGAGGTCCCCCAGTGATTCGATGGAGAGTATCCTCGCAAAGCGCTTGTTCTCCTGGAATACGGAGAAGAGGCGGGGGTTATCCTGGAAAGGCATGATCTGCAATGGGCTTCTGGACTGTGGGTATCTCAGCAGGAGTCCATCCTCGTAGCTCCTCAGCTCCCAGAGTTCCAGATATCCTGCGGACAGGAGCAAAGGCTCATAGTAGACTTCCATGCAGCTTCCGAGGCGCGCGAATCGGTATGAACCGTCGTTTATCGTATCAAGGAGCTGTGCAGTCTCTCTTAATCCGCGGCCTTCCGAGTATGCGAGCGCCTCTTCCGAGGTGAGTTCCACGATGTCTATCGGCAGATCAGCCTCGATGGCTGACCTCATCGTTTCGACCAGCTTCTGCACATCGGGCTTCTCTCCTTCGCGATAACGGAAGTAATAGCCATCTCCGAGGCTGTGGCCGATTATCAGGGAGCGCTCTGGCGCTATCATGGCAGAGGCATAGCTGAGCAGGAAGCATAGGCTCTTGCGATAGACACGGCGGCCATCCTTGGAGCATAGCCTTATGGTTCTTATATCAGCATTGCCCTCGACTCGTTCTGCGAGAGAGCGTGCGATGCCGTTTACCGTAGCCGCCACGACAGGGTTCGACGCGTATGAACGCTCAGGCACATCTGGAAGCAGGTCTATGATCCTCGAACCTTTCGGTGCCTCCTTCCTTATTCCGTCGATGCTTACGAAGATACTATCCATTCCTAGATGATAACCTCCGTATATAAGGATTTGCAAATCACTGGTGGATTTCAGGTGGAATCAAGGTGAAGAAGTGGATTCCTTGCAGATCCAGCGCATGACTACAGATACCACGTATTCCTGCTCATCGGCGGTAAGCTCGCGGCCCTTAGCGATATGGTGCCACTTCTCAAGGCAGCCGCGGCAGCAGCAGGCTGTAGCGTGCTGGGCAATGAAAACAGGATGGCCTCTCATCGGAGTCTGCCTGCCGTCATTGGCTATCTCTGCCGGAGCAAGCCTCTTTGATATGAATTCCCTTGCATGGATTTCTATGGTATCAAGACCCTTGCTGAGGACATATGCCTTATCCTTATCTGAGAGATGGAAGCGGGATCTGAACGCCGAGCGTGATAGCCTTGCCTCCAGCTCAGCCCATTGCTGATCTGTCATGATGCCATTATATGATCTTCCTTTGATCATGTCCTTGCTTCCTTCTTTTCCCGATCGGGGTATAATACCAGCATATGTGCAGCTTGAAGGAATTGCGATTATCTGATGGTGCTAAGACGGCACTGTCCTACATATTGAGGCATGATGCCGTTACAAAGGCCGACGTATGCCGTTATATGGATCTTGGTCCTTCGACTGCTGGGAAGTATGTCTCAGAGCTGTGCGATAAGGGATTGCTTGTAGAGAGCGGCGTTGCTGATTCCTCTGGAGGAAGAAGGCCACTTCTGTATAGGCTGAACAGTGCTAGATATCTTATATTCTGCGTCGATATATCGACGATATACTGCGAGATGGCAGTCGTTGATATGTCTCTCGATGTCCGCATCCTGGACTCATTTGATATAAGGGAGAATGATACTCCTGACTCGGTCATCAGCAGGATAATAGATGGCTTCACCCACTTCTGCATGAGATTAGGCGTATCATCTGCGGATTTCCTCGCTGCCGGCGTCAGCGTCTTCAGCTCGATAAGGAATGAGCATGGCGTGCTTTATCGCCCGATAATCCAGTACATGAGCGAGGAGTGGGAGGATTATCCTATATTGGACAGGCTCAAGGCAGGACTTGGACTTCCCATATTTGCAGAGAAGGGCATGAATGCCACTGCGAGGCTGGAGTATAACTACGGCAAGGGCCGGCATTCCAGAAGCATGCTGTATGTCCGATGCGGAATGAACCTCAGGTCAGTCATCATGAAGGATGGGGATATAATAGGAGATTCTCCCTTTGCCGAGGATGCCTTTGGCCATATGGTCATTGACTACGATGGTCCCAGATGCCGGTGCGGACAGTACGGGTGCCTTAATTGCTATGCCTCGATCCCTGCCGTGCTGGATTCTTTCCGGAAGGAGGTCAAGAGAGGCCGTGGCACATCCATATCCGCGGATCCTGACAGTATCGGCATAGAGCAGGTATGCAATGCCGCTGATGCCGGCGATGAGGCAGCTTCGGCAATCATTGACAATGCTGCTCGCATGCTTGGCGTCGGATTGGCAAACTGCATCAGGATGTTCAGCCCTGAGACTGTCATCCTTGCGGGGCTGCTTCCTGAGAAGTCCAAGCGTTACTACGATGTTGCGACGGCTTCAGTCCTGGACAGGCTAAGCATTGCCAGGCTTGATGTGGATTTCAGGCGTAATGGCAGCTTCTCTCATTCCCTGATGATCGGAGCCGGATCTACGGTGCTGGATCATATCATCGAACTTGCATAGTTATTTTATAGGCTTGTTATAATCCGATACATTTTTCGATTGACGTAATAAGTATGTGTGATAGAATCAGAAAAAAGGTAGGTTGATAGTTCTATTGATTAGTAAGTTTAATAGAACTTATTTCTAAAATAGAAAAAAGAGGAGGAGAGTTATGAAAAGATTAGCTATTGTCGCCATATCACTGCTTCTTTCCGTATCGATGCTTTTCGCAGGTGGAAGCAAGGAAGCGGCGGTCGTTGACGATGCGACTCTAAGGGCTGAGGCGGAGGCATGGCCCAATAGTGCGGTTCAGATCATCGTAGGTGCGAATGCCGGAGGTGGTATCGACACGGCTGCGAGGATAATCGCCAAGCACATGAGCGAGTATTTCGGGACCTCCTTCGTCGTTACGAACACGTCAGGCGGTGCTGGAAGCATAGCTGCCAATAACGTTAAGACGGCAAAGCCCGATGGATATACCTTCCTAGTAGCTCATGAGGCCCTCCTCACTAATAAGATACAGGGAACGACTGATTTCGATTATGATGCGTTCGATTGCGGCGGCATACCGTTCCAGGTCTTCTCTACATGTCTTCTTTCAAAGAACTATTCGACGTTTGATGAGCTTATCGCAGCTGCCAAGGCACAGCCTGGCGTACTTAAGTTCGGTACTGAAATCGCGACGAACGATACTGCTGTCATCGCTATGATCGAGGAAGAGAAGGATGTCTCCTTCCAGCTTATCGACGCAGGTGCGGTATCAGATCAGATTGCGGCGATGATGGGCGATCATATCGATTTCATGAAGGCTCCGGTAGGGCTGGTGAAGGATTATGTAGCCTCCGGTGATTTCCATATCCTCGGATTCTTCAATGAGGAGAGGTATGATGCATATCCTGATGTTCCTACGATGAAGGAGCAGGGAATCAACTTCATAGTCGACAAGTACTTCGGATGCTTCTTCCCGAAGGGGACCAATCCATATATCATCGAGAAGTTCTCCTCTGCCCTTGAAGAGATGTGCAACGATCCTGATTTCAAGGCTGATGCCGATGCCGTAATGTATGCCGTTGCGTATATCGCCCCTGAGGATATGCCTGCATACTTCGAGGATTGCAAGGTAAGGCTTGTGGAGTATCAGGAGCTCCTTGAAAGTCATTATTCGATGTAAGATAAGCCGGGCAGGCCTGTGAGTGCGCCATGGGCCTGCCTTCATCTATTTGATCATTGGCTGTTCAGCCAAAGGTAAGCTATGAAGAAATATAAGGATATTATATCCGGCAGCTTCCTTTTCGTTGTCGGATTGGTGTACTTTGCACTTTCGTTCACGATAAACCTCACATTCATTGATAGGGTTGTCGGATCGAGGATGTTTCCCCAGATAATAGGGATCCTGATGATGGCGCTTTCGCTTTATATCGTCGTGACAGGCATTCTGTCGCTTAAGAAAAGCGAGGCAGCTCCTAAGGATGAGTCTGAGAAGACACTCATGGAGAAGGGAGAGGAAGCGGAGAATGCAGGAGAGGACACTTCTCGCAAGGGCGCGATAAAGGTGCTCCTGGTACTGGTGTCATTCGGCCTGTATTGCCTGCTTCTTGATGGTATCGGGTTCAGCATCTCTACTGTACTTTACCTATTTTCGCAGATGATCCTGATGGGTGATGGCAAGCCTTCACGGAAGAGACTCGTATTCTATGCGGTTCTGTCTCTGCTTGTATCCGTCTTTATCTATTACCTTTTCAATACGGGATTCAATCTCATATTGCCGAAGGCAAGCTGGTTCTAGGAGGGAGTATGGAAAACTATATAATGGGATTTGCCCAGATATTGAATCCTATGACGATGATGCTCTGCCTCATCGGTACGTTCCTTGGCATCTTCTTCGGCGCAAGTCCTGGAATGACATCCTCGATGGGAATAGCGCTTGCGCTTCCGATCACGTATAGCATGGGAATAATCGACGGAATGTCCCTTCTGCTCGGTATCTATATCGGATCGATCTCTGGAGGTCTGATCACAGCCATATTGATCAATATCCCAGGCACGCCAGCCTCGGTTGCAACGACATTCGATGGTCATCCGATGGCTCTTCGAGGGGAGGGAGGACGAGCGATAAGGGTAGGCACGCTGTATTCCTTCCTTGGTGGAATGTTCTCGCTTCTTGCCCTTTTTCTCATCTCCCCTATACTGGCCAAGTGGGCGCTGAAGTTCAGCTATGAGGAGTACTTCTCGATCGGCATCCTTTCATTGCTGCTTATCTCATCACTTTCAGGAAAGTCTCCTGTGAAAGGCATGATCTCTGCGCTTGTAGGCGTTCTCTTTACGACTGTTGGAATGGCTCCTATCGATACGGTAAGACGCTATACATTCGGCATATCCGCGCTGGATGGCGGCTTCCAGCTTCTGCCGCTGATGGTTGGTGTCTATGCTGTTGCAGAGGTGCTTAAGGTCGCATCGAATCCGAATGCTGGGAACATGAAGCCGCTTAACTATAAGTCGAAGGGCCTTGGGATTTCATGGAAGGAGTTCAAGGAACAGTTCAAGAACTTCATCCTCTCCTCCCTCATCGGTACGGGAATAGGCATACTTCCGGGTCTTGGGGCGGCTATTTCGAACCTTATCGCTTACTCTGTTTCGAAGAAGACATCGAAGCATCCTGAGCGCTATGGTACAGGTTGCATAGATGGTCTGATTGCATCAGAAACGGCTAACAACGCGACTTCTGGTGGTGCTCTGATCCCTTTGCTTACGATGGGAATCCCCGGAGATGCCGGAACAGCCATGCTTCTTGCTGCATTCATGCTGCAGGGCATAACGCCAGGACCGCTTCTATTCGATACGCACGCTAATGTCATATATGCTATGTTCGCGATCCTTATCGTGTCGAATATCATAATGATACTGATCCAGATCTTCGGGCTTCCTGTGTTCCTCAAGATGCTGAAGGTACCGAAGAACATCCTGCTCCCGGTAGTCATGGTCCTTGCCAGCGTTGGTGCATTCGCTGTCAATAACAGGATCTTCGATGTATGGGCCATCCTGTTCTTTGCTATCGTGGGATATGGCCTCAGCCGCTTTGATTTCCCTGCGGCTCCGATAGTGCTTGGCTTCGTGCTGGGACCGATCATCGAGCTGAACTTCAGGCGTGGCATGATGTCTGCATATGGTTCGTTCTGGAATTTCTTTACCAGGCCGATTTCCGGTACGGTGCTTGTGATAACCATTCTGCTCGTCGCTCTCAAGATCGGTATGGCTGTCAGGAAGAAGGTGAGACAGGGGAGGGTTGCATGAGTGACAGACCTAATCTGCTTCTGATCTTCAGCGATCAGCACAGTAGACATATGCTTGGGTGCTATGGAAACAAGGCTGCCATTACTCCGAACCTTGATGCCCTGGCTGAGAATGGTACGAGATTTGAGAATGCATACTCCTCATGTCCTGTATGCGTTCCTGCGCGAGCTTCGATGGCGATCGGTGACTATGCCTCTAAGTTCGGATACTACGATAACGCATTCGGCTATGATGGGAAGGTTGGAAGCTGGGGAACATGCCTGACTGAGAACGGATTCGATGTGACGACGATAGGAAAGCTTCACTTCAAGTCCGATACGCCTGATACGGGATTTCCTGATCAGCGTATACCTCTCCACATAAAGGATGGTGTAGGTGATATCTATGGCGCGATAAGAGACAAGGAGATATCGAGGCCGCAGTTCAGGAAGGCCCTTGAGGATGCCCGTTTCGGAGAATCGGATTATACCAGATTCGATCGAGAGGTGTCGAAGAGGGCAGAGGCGTTCCTGGAGGAGCATTCCGGGAGTGCTGAGCCATTTGCCCTGATGCTGGGCTATGTGTCTCCGCACTTTCCTCTTATCGCACCGGAGGAGTTCGAAAAGCTGTATCCAGACCCATCTGCTCTTCCTGTTCCTGTGCAGTTCGACAGGACTGAGTGGCCGCACCATCCTGTCTTGGATGATTACAGGAGGTATTGCTGCCAGTCTGATCTTCCAGATAGCGTGAAGCGTAACGCCATAAGGGTATACTACGCGCTCTGCTCGTTCCTCGATTCCCAGATAGGAATCGTAATGGAGGCTCTCAGGAGAACTGGACTTGATCGCAATACCGTTGTCATATACTGCAGCGACCATGGTGACACGATGGGGGAGCATGGCTTCTTCTTCAAATCGACGATGTATGAGGGTAGCGTAGGTATCCCGATGATCATGTGCGGACCAGGTATCGTCAGGGGCGAGGTCGTAAGGACCCCGGTCTCCCTTGTGGATATCTACCCGACTGTCCTCGATTGCTTTGGCTTGAAGGCGAAGTACAAGGATAAGCCTAAGCCAGGGAAATCGCTGCTTGAGATCGCTGCTGCCTCATACGATGATAAGCGTGCTGTATATTCCGAGTACATGGCATTCGGGATGTACACCTCTGAATTCATGATAAGGAAAGGAGATTTCAAGTATATCCATTATGTTGGGGAACGGCCGCAGCTCTTCGATCTGGCATCTGATCCAGATGAATGCAGGGATATCTCCGGAGAGGCAGGGTATGCTGGGATCCTTTCTGATCTGGAGAAGGAATTACGGACTATCGTGGATCCTGAAGCGGTGGATAAGGATGCCCGGAATGCACAGGAAGGACTGCTGGATACATATGGTGGAAAGGATGAGTTCCTGAGGACTTTCCATCCGGCTTTGTTCTCTCCTATCCCTGATCTTGCTAAGTGATCATGAGTCTGTGCCATCCAATGACAGGGTAGGGCTTCGGCCTTGCCCTGTCATGTTTCTGAATGATGCCTTGCTTTCCTCTTTTTCCTATTTGGGTATAATGTTCCTTATGGCTATCCTTCTGGCAGATCTCGATAAAGACAGCTATACAAGGGTGGAGGGGCCCGGATTGACCGGGATCGAGCTGGGTGTTTCCCTCTACAGGGAGCATGAGGCATCACTTCCGCTAGTTATCATATCCCCTTCGGATGCAAGCCTCCGCTTCTCTGGCTCGGCTGTCTTCTCCATCATATATCGTTCTCCGATCTCTGATAGGATTGCCCTGACGATATCATCCCTTCCTCCTGGGCTGTCATTGCGGTGCCTGGGGTATGACGCAATGGTGATCAAGGGATCGTGCAGCAGGCTCTCATGGATATCTGTCGGATCGGATGGCGCGGAATGCTCTGATGCTTCCGGGTATGCCATGATGAGATCTTCCGAGTTTGAGGAAAAGGCCAGGAAGGGCATCAATGATGCATTCCTCTCTATAGGGCCAGCCGCAGAGAAGGGAATCATCTTCTCCTCATTGCAGTCCGGCGGACGTGAGATCGCAGGAGAGGGATTAGGGTATCTTTTCAGTAAGAAGGGCATAAAGGGGATATCCTTCCCGACATTCCCTCGCAAGGATCACCTCGGAAGCGGAAAGGAGGAGAAGAAGGCAAGGCGGCGCCTTGAGCGTTCAAGATGGTCTAAGTCCATGAGGCGGGAAGGTGGAGGACGCTTCATTGACGCGTATCTACGCCTCGGCGCGATGCCCGTGGAATGCTATTCAAGGCGTTTCGATCCCAGAGCTTATTTCCTTGATGGAAAGGCCTTCAATGAGAAGTACGGGATGTACCCTGAGTCCTGTCAGGACTGCTACTTTGCCTGTGCGCGGCGCCGTGATGACAACTCCATGCTTCCGACATGGGAGGAGACGATGGCTCTGGGGCCGAACCTAGGCTTCTTCTCTCCTGAGGATGTAGCGGCTATTGCAGATGAGACTCGCAGCCTTGGGCTATCTTCTGCTACGGTCGGTGCGATGCTTGCGGCTATGGGCCGTAATGGCCGATGGACGAGGGAGAGCGCGATAGAGGCTATCAGAGCGATAGTGAGCGGAGAGCTGAGCGTGACGCTTCGTGACATCCCAGAAGCCGTGATGACGGCATCGGGGTTCCCGGTACTTTCTGATCTCAGGGGTTCCTTTCCGGAGGCGATAGCCGCTGCTTACGAGCTTCCGCTGCGTCTTCCAGCATCCGTGCTTATGCCTCATGCCCCGCTTGGCGTGAGGGCTTCTGCCCTGATGGCTCTCTATGAATCTGTGTATTCGCTTGCGCTTGTCTCTGAGGGATTCTCTCCGATGGGCGTGGTTTCTCAATGGTGGAGCAGGCTGCCATCATTCATTTATCGTGTACCATTGCTGCTTTATGGCGCTTCCAGACTTTTCAGGGCCTATGGAAGGAAGGGGAAAGAACTTCAGGAGAGAGGCCTGATGCTGCTTGATATCTTTTCATCAGGCCCGTCAAGGCTTCCAGATGCATTCACCCTGCATCCGGAGAGTGCTATCGACGATGCCCGTACCGTACCTTATACCCAGCTTGTCGAAGCCTATGAGAAGGAGAAGGAGAGGCTGGAGAAGATGGTCAGGTCGAGAAGGGAGAGAAGGGATAAGCGGTCTTCCTCAAGGAGTGCTGCCGTTGGCCCGGAAGAGGATCGCGGGCGGGAAGGCGATCCTGGATTGACCAGATAGGCATCTCCTTCCTTTCGCAGCTCAGGCACATGGGTGTGACCTGATATGAACACGCTTCCTGCCTCCAGGCTGAAATCATCAGCGCATAGCCTGTCGCCATGGGTTATGATTACGTTCCTTCCATATATCCTCATCTCTCTTGATATCGGAGGGAACGGTATGCAGTCATATTCATAGAACCTATCGCAGTTGCCTCTTACTGCGATCAGCCTGCTCCATAGCGGATCGGGAGATGATGGGCACTGGTCTCCAGCAGAGATGATGCCATCCGCTTTCAGCCGTGATGCGGCATTCCTTACGAGTTCCAGTCCTTCCAGCGAGCCGTGTATGTCTGATGTTATTAGGTATGGCATATCCAGATACTCCCTGCCTTATCATATCCTGCGGACTGAGATGGATCGCTATTAGGAGGTTCCGTCATCGGCGTTCTCCTGATGATAATCCTAAGCTACAGGATGCGATCTTTCAACCTTTACCTCCTGGAGTCTCCATCATCTAAGCGGAACGAAAGGCGGAGAGGAATGTAGGAGATCTGCCATGATGTGAACCATGGCCTAAGGCTCTCAGACAGGGAGTGGACCTGCAAATCCTGTGGTACAAATCATGACCGGGACAAGAATGCGACAAGGAACCTGCTGGATGAGGGTAAAGACATCCTGAACCGCTGGGCTAGCGGGGATAGCTCGTTGATACTGACACCATACGGTGTCTTGAGTGAGAAGAAGCTCCATCCTCAGGCTCACAGCAATGTGAGAAAGGCTGGAGAGTAGGTCACTATGTTGCGGCAGGATATGGATTGGCATGATGATGGATATCTGTCTTTCCATCAAACAGGAAATGGAGAAAGGATCAGGTCGATCATGCCGTACTGCGATAGTCTCATTGTCATTCGATGAAAAGCAAACTAATATTGAAATAGAGGTATTCTTATGGAACAGCGCAAACTGATGCTCAGCGATGGACATGAACTATTCTATAGGGTCTGGGATGTACCTGAGGCAAAGGCAACGCTTCATATAAACCATGGCATGGCTGAACATAGCCTGCGCTATTCACGGTTTGCGAAATATCTTAATTCGCTTGGCATAGCCGTCTATGCCCAGGATCATAGAGGGCATGGGCTTACCAAGGCAGAGGATGAGAAGGGCTGGTTCGCCGAGAAGGATGGCTGGAGGCTTGTCGTTGATGATTCTTGGGAGCTCGATAAGGCGATATCCAACGACTATCCGCTGCTCCCTCATATGCTGTTCGGCCATTCGATGGGGTCATTCATCGCACGTATCGTGCTTTCAGAACATTCCTCTGCGTTCTCTGCCGCTATCATATGCGGTACAGGAGCCTCTCAGGGCCTGGTAGGCAGGTTCGGCAAGGCTCTCGCATCGCATCATTCGCGTAAGCTTGGATCGAAGATGCCTGATCAGATGTTCGAACGTATCGCGTTCGGCTCGTATGCCAGGCATTTTCCTGGAGAGGGAAGCTTCGGATGGCTTTCCCGCGATAAGGAGGAGGTCAGGAAGTATGAGGATGATCCGCTTTGCGGCTTTACCTGCTCTTCTGGCTTCTACCATGACCTCCTGACGCTTATCGAGAAGGCTAACGATGCCTCGATGATCTCTGGTATCAGGAAGGATATTCCTATCATGCTTATATCCGGGGATCAGGATCCTGTCGGAGGCTATGGCAAGGGATTGATGAAGGTCCACAAGCTCTATAAGAAGGCCGGGATCGAAGACGTCCGCCTTGTCCTTCTTCCTGATGATCGTCATGAGATACTCAATGAGCTGGACAGGGATGTCGTAGAGAAGACCATGGGCGCTTTCATCCTGGAGGCAATCGGAGAGCATGATGAATAAGGCTGCGGATATCGGCCATAGGTTCATCGCATGGTGGTCTGATTATTTCCATGTCGTGATGCTCGCCTTCCGGGGAACGGGTAGGGATAATATAACGATGGTGGCGTCAGGGATGGTCTATTCGACTCTTATCGCTATAATACCTTGCCTTACGTTCCTTCTGGCATTCCTGTCTGCCTTCGGCGTTGTCCAGCCTTTCATGCGCCTTATCGCCATGATCTTCCAGGACACCTTCGGAGAGCAGACCGGTGCTGAGCTGGTGGCTTATCTGGAGCAGTTCTCAAGCAATGCCATGAGCCTTGGAGTCGTGGGGCTTGTCTCATTCATCATTACCGGCATCCTTCTGGTAGATAAGATCTATGTGTCTATCAACACGATATTCCATACCAGGCCTACCTCCGGGACGATGAGGCGCTTTACGACGTTCCTTACGTTCCTTATCGTCGGAGCGTTCATGATCGCGGCGTCGTTCGCGATGCAGAGCATGGTGCAGAATATGCTCTCACGCATCGCCATAGGAATAGAGCAGCAGCGCGGAATACTTTTCTCATCGATCCTTCCTGCTGCCGTGGTATGGCTCTTCCTGTTCCTTCTGTATAAGGCGGTGCCCAGCGCCAAGGTGCGCTTCGCTTCTGCGGCTGTGGGGGCGGCTACCGGTGCCGTGGCGTTGCTGATAACGACCAATGCATTCAGCATGATAACCCGATCCATGGTGAGCTATTCAGTGATCTATGGCTCTTTGGCATCGCTCTTGATCCTGCTTCTGTTCCTCTTTGTCTGCTGGTTCATCATCCTCTTCTCTGCGGAGCTGGTCTATGTGCGCCAGTTCCGTCCTGATAAGACGCTTCTGATGGGGCATATGCAGTCACCTGTATCGCAGATCACGGAAGCGGTGAACATGCTCCTGCTGATCGCAGATAAGTACCGGCGGGGAAGCGGCGCGATGACGATGAAGGAGCTGATGAGGAAGATAGGGGTACCATCTGCCACGATCAACTCGTATATCTCTGATTTCGAGGATGCTAGGATGGTGCTTTCCACGAATACGACCAGGACGGCTTTCGTTCCGGCGCGGCCGCTGGATCAGATAAGCCTCAAGGATGTCCTGATGGTGCTTTATGGCGGTTGCAACGCCAGCAGCGCGGATATAGAGACGATCGGAGAGGCCGTTGCCGTGGATTTCCTTCGCAAGGGGACTGCCGACCTCGATAACGTTACGATCGAGAACCTTCTGGAGAGGATATGATAGTAGACAGGACCAAGGCTCCAAGCCTGCTTGATGGTGATTTCGATACGATTCCGGTGCCGGATTCGGCTGTTGCTTCGCGCTATTGTGCTGCGGATCTGGAGATAAGGTTTCAGAAGGGGCCTGAGCTTGTCTCTCCGCTGGCAGTGGTCTATGTGCCGTATTCCGTGAGCGTGCTTCATGGCGGCCGGTATATCTTCGCTGCAACGATCGAATGCGACGATCTCAGGGCCATGGCTCCTCTGATCGGCACGCCGCTTAAGGAGCTTCAGGCTGATTACGGCGTGAGGGGCTTCTACGGAGAGCGCCGGGTGATGCTTTACGGAAACGGCGAGAGAGAGACGCTTGGCCCGTATTTCGGGAGCGATGACGAGGATGAGATCATCTCTTTCCTCCTCTCTCTTGTCCTCGATTCCTTCGATGAGATAGCAGAGCCTGTCAGGCTGTGATCAGAGTCCCAGATAGAGCAGCACGAGACCGATGAGGAACACTCCTGCGCCCAGGAAGATATTGAGTATCCTCGATATGAGCCTGAATGTATCGTTCTTTCCGAGCTTCCTGATCACTGAAGGGAATGATCCCAGCACTACGGCAAGAGCCGTGCATCCTAGTGAATAGAGCAGCATCAGGAATGCTCCTTCAGCGGTACTCTCCGTGGCGGCGATCATGGCTATCAGGGCAACGAGCACGGGAGTCGAGCAGGGAGAGGAGAATATGCCTCCGATGATTCCCGCTATAAGCGCGCCCAGGTATCCTCTCTTCGTGTTCCTTGAGGCAAGGTATGTCGATGGCGCGATGTTGATGATGCCCCAGATCTGCAGCGCCATCAGCAGCATCACGATGCCGAGGATCACATACCACCAGGCGAATGCCGCTCCCAGAAGTATTCCCAGGAGGGATGCCGCAATGCCGAATGCGGTGAATGTGACCGCCGATCCTATGGCATAGACCAGGGAGAGCCTGAAGGCCTTTGCCGTGCTTGCCTCCTTGCCGACGTATCCAAGAACGAGCGGTATCTGGGACAGCGAGCATGGGGTTATCGAGGTGATGATACCTGCCGCGAATGCCGCGAATGGCGCCGCTATCGGATCGGATAGCAACGAGCTGAGCGTGCTGAGTATTCCGTCAAGCATCCCTAAGTGCCTCCACAAGCGTATCCAGGTCTGTGCGGGGAAGGTATCCTTCGTGGACCGTGAATACGTGCTCCCCCGTATCGCGCGATGAATAGAGGATCATCGAGATGGGGAAATCCTCTGGCGGCATGAACGGCCTTCCTTCTGGCAGGAAGAAGAGGATGGTTGGGGTCACGCGTACCGGGAAGTATTCAAGGGCTGCAGGGTTCTCTCCAAGATCGATGTACCGTACCTCTACATCATCCTGTCCCCTGTGCAGCGCCCTCAGGTCATCCATCATCCTCAGGCAGGGCTGGCACCAGGATTCTCCTAGCACTATGAGCATCGGCTTATCGCTTCCGGTTATCATCTCAGGGGTGAAGGATGAGATCTCAAGGGGGACGATTCCCTCCTGCGCGATTCCACGGCTTGTGTCTATCGCCCCCTGAAGTTCCTCCTTTCCTCCATTCTTAATCGCATATATGCCAATGACGATCACTGCTATTATCAGTATCGCTATTATCTGCGTAAGTCTCCTGCCGTTCAATCCGTCCTCCTTCCAGGCATGCATGACGATGATCGTCGTAATCATTGCCACTAGCGTGATGATATCATACATAATATATCATCTGCATGTCCATTTCTTCCATAATCAAGATTACCATTCATCTTATGTACTGCTGGATTGGTTTATATAATTATCTATTTATAAATAAATTATATTAGATAATTGCTGGATATCGCGTATTAATATCCATCAATTGCATGTTGATTGCTTCTTAATATAGAAGTAATATCCAGATGGAGGATGCTATGATCATAATGCGGATTGCCCTCGATAACCTCTATGCCTTTGAAGGATTCGAGATCGATATGAGCTACCCGAAGAGGGCGGTCAGGTCTCTTTTGCAGGATGAGTTCCTGGAGGGATATCCGAATTTCCGTTATAAGCGGGTCTGTGTCCTGATGGGAGCCAACGCATCAGGCAAGACGACTCTTGGCAAGGCTCTGATGAATATACTAGGCTTCATCTCGGAAAAGGACTTCGCCCTGATTGACAAGATGATCGGCGATCCTTCGCGCCCAGCTTCCTTCTCGATCGATTTCATCGTGAAGGAACGCAAGCTCAACCGTGTTTGTCTCGATATCATTCCGCAGCCTGGCGGAAAGCGCAGGCATGTGGTTTCCTGTGATTCCGAGAGGATACTGGCAAGGGATTCCTATCAGAGCTGCTCAAGGCGGCTTGATGCCAAGGGCCGCACGATCATGGAGCTTGATTCCGGACTTGACCGGGTAGAGCGTATCGGCTGGTGCTTTTCCTGTCCAGATCTGATCGCCGGTGGCAAGGGCCATGATATAAGCGATGATGCCGTTCTTGCTGCGCTGAATGCTGTCCTCCGGACGCTTGATCCGGCCATAAGCGGTGTCAGGCGGCTTGAGGGAATGAAGGATCCCGGGTTCGTCATCGTGAAGTCCGGCAATGAGATAATCCTGCAGAATGGTGTCATTACTAATCCTGAGATACTATCAAGCGGCACTAGGGAAGGCGTGCGGATTGCCTTGTTCCTCGCTGCGATGATGGATGGCTATCCTGGTGTCTATTACTGTGATGAGCATTTCTCGTGCATCCATTCATCCATCGAGATCAGCATATTCCGCATGATGGTTTCCCTTCTCAGGCGCGATGAGCAGCTTTTCTTCACCACGCATAATGAGGCCATCATGGAGCTTGACCTTCCAAAGCATGCATATGCCTTCCTCGTCAGGGAGGATGGCAGGATAGCCGTCTCATATGCAAACCGGTTCGTTCAGAAAGCTTCCGATAACCTGCGCAATGCAGTCAGGAACGGAGTGATATGCGCCATGCCTGATACTCGCTATCTTGATGCGCTCAGGCCTTCTCTCTAGCGGATCGGATCCTGCAGGTGATCGTTATCTGGATAAGAAAGCCTGCCGGCCTTGCGGCCAGCAGGCATATTTCATTGCATCTTTCTTCTTTAAGCCGTTGCCGTGATTCTATGCTCTGCGGCAACCATCCTGTAGAACACCTCAAGCTCCTTCGCATCCATCAGCATCGGGACGGGGTAGAGCGGATTGGCTTCCTTGTCAGCATATCCTGATAGCTCCTCGATATCCTCTTCCCTTATCTCTGGAAGCGTCTCCGGAATCCTAAGCTCATGCTCCATCCTCCTTATCTCCGTGATGAATGCCATGGCCTTTTCCTCGTCATCCCTCCCCTTGATGCCCACCGCATCAGCCAGGATCGCAAGCTTCTTCCACGCGCTCTTGCCATAGTAGCTGAGGACATATGGCAGCAGGACGGCGTTTGCCAGCCCATGCGGGGTATTGTATCTTCCCCCTAGCGAGTGTGCGACCGCATGGACATATCCTACATATGATTTCGTGAATGCGCTTCCTGCAAGGAACGCTGCCTTGAGCATCGCGCGTCTTGCATCCATGTCATTGCCATCCCTGTAGGCTTTCTCCAGATTGGCGAAGATCAGCTTCGTCGCCTCTATGGCATCTCGCCTGGTATCCTTTGTCGTGGAACGTCCGATGAATGCCTCAACGGCATGCGTCAGCGCATCCAGGCCTGTGGTTGCCGTGATTGATTGCGGCAGCGTGCGCGTTACCTCTGGATCGAGCACGGCATAGCGCGGTATGAGAGGGAAGCTGTTGATAGGATACTTGTGGCGTGTCCCGGAGTCGACGATGACGGAAGCCAGGGTAGTCTCGCTTCCCGTTCCAGCTGTGGTCGGAACTGCTACCAGCAATGGAATCCTTCGGAGGACCTTGAGTATTCCTTCCATCCTGGAAAGGGGTTTCTTAGGATACGCGATCCTTGCTCCGACAGCTTTTGCCGCATCTATCGAGGAGCCTCCGCCGAAGCCGATGATCGCCTCGCATCCGGAGGCAAGATAGAGCTGCCTGGCTTCCTCCACGTTGTCGGTCGTGGGATTGGCGACGGTCGAGTCATAGACCGCGACCTTTATGCCTGCGTTCCTGAGCCCATCCTCAAGAGGCTTGGTGAGACCGAAGCCTCTGATCGACTTGTCTGTCACGAGCAGCACGCTATCTATCTTCTTGTCAAGGAAGAGCCGAGGAAGCTCATCCATGCCATTGAGAATCCTGGGCTTCCTGTACGGAAGGAATGGAATGGCGATATGGAACGCTTCCTGGAATATCCTGCAATAGATCTTCTTCACCCTGTTCATACAGGCGGGAATTTAACAAATATGCGATAAACTGTCAATAAAAACAAGGATTAAGATATTTGTCAGGATGTCTTTAACGTTTGCAATTTTAAAGAGCTTTTTTCAAAACTCAGGTCTACAATGAAAAGCTGCATGAATATGCAGAATGCGGGTCTTTGAGGTCTCGGTATTGACCCGCAGCCATGATCTTTCATGGCCTTTTCCGCTTTTTTATCCAAA